>CAZMOD010000064.1:0-1729 GCA_964567885.1 uncultured Christensenella sp. | reverse complement strand
TACCCTCTCACCCGCTACGCGGGAGCTCCCCCAGGTGGGAGCCTTGCAAAAGAAAACCTTCCAATCGAAAGCTGCCAAAAGAAAGCCTCTCACTTGGGAGAGTTTTTCTTTTTCACAAGACAGACTTTTCTTCCAAGTGCTATAAAAAAGAGAGCCTTATTTTAATCTAAGTACTATTCTAAGCCTAAGTGCTTGGAAACGAGGGCGTTAACGCCTTCTGCACCTAATTCTTCTAAAACGGCGTTAATGGCGTTTAAAAGTTCGTCGTTGCCTTTTGTAACGCAAATGGCGTATTGCTCGGTAGTGGCGGTCGTCGCGTCGTAATATAGTGCAAAGCACGTTAAGCCTTCGTTTTTGGAAACCAAATATTCGGCGGGGATTTTATCCACGATAACCGCGTCGATAGAACCCGATTGTAACGCCGCAACGGCAACTTGCGCACTATCGTACTTTTTCTCAGTGGCTCCGCTTCCGTAAAGCGTGCCGGCGTAGCCGTAATCGTTATCGACGGTCGCGTTGATTTCCCCGTCTAAAAATATATCGCCCGTAGTGTCCATTTGAACGCCTATCGCCTTTCCTTTTAAAGAACCCCACAAAACGTAATCGACGTTATCGGCGGTCGTTCCGTCTTTAGTTAAAACTCCGCTTTTTACGATTACGTATTGAACGGTCGTAAAGTAAGCGTTTGAAAAGTTTACTTTTTCCTTTCTTGCGTCGGTAATAGTTATGCCCGCCGCGCCGCAGTCGTATTTTACGCCGCTGGAAACGTTGTCTATGATAACGCCGAAGTCGGTGTTTTCGATAACCACTTTTTTACCTAACTTTTCGCCGACCATATTCATAATATCTACGTCGACTCCCTTGATTTCGGTGCCGTCATAATACTCGAAGGGTGCAAAAAACGCGTTGGTATTAACGTAAATTACGTCGGAACTTCCGCACGCAGTAAATCCTAAAGTTGCCGTAAACGCAACCGTTAAAGTTAATAAAATCGTCAATAATTTTTTCATTTTAATCTATCCTTAAAATTTTTATATTTGTTTTCAAAATTCTTTTTTTTTGCTCCTTTGTGCAAAGGAAGACCATTGCTCTTTTTTAAACCTTTCCCTTGAGGGGAAGGTGTCAACTCGGTTGACGGATGAGGTGGAAGCCGACGGCAGTCGGCGTAGCGTTATATCTTAATAAAATAAACGCCGCGAAGGGCGTTAATTTTTCAAGGCTTTGATATGATATAACAAAAGAAGTTTTTAGTCAAACGATTTTCGGCGTTTTTTTAATTTATTTTGCATATTTTAAAAATTTTATTCACTTTATGCAAAAATACAACCTATTTGCATAACTTTCAGTATAATTTTTGAATATTTTTATATATTTTTATTCATCCACACAAGGTTGTCTTTCATCTTTTGCAAGCTGCTCTGTTTATGGCTGTAGGAACGCCTTTCTTTTTCCACGCTTCCCCTTATTGCCTAAGGGGAAGTGACACGTAGCGCCGAAATGGATAAGCGGCTTGAAAAAAGCCTCTCACTTGGGAGAGGTGGCGGCATATGCCGCCAATCTAAAACAAAAAAAACGAACTTTTGTTCGACTTCACCTCATCACCGTCTACGACGGAGCTTCCCCTCAAGGGGAAGCCTTGCAAAAGAAAACCTTCCACGCGAAAGTCGCCAAAAGAAGCCTCTCACTTGGGAGAGGTGGCGGCGTACGCCGACGGAGAGGGTCGTTTACG
>CAZMOD010000063.1:0-1871 GCA_964567885.1 uncultured Christensenella sp. | reverse complement strand
GACTTTAAGCATATCGTCTTCTGTCTTTTTGGTTAAATCTTCAACCGTATGAATATTCGCACGCTTTAAGCAGTTGTAAGAACGAACCGATAGGTCCAAATCTTCAATGCTCATTTCTAAAATGCCCGGCAGCGGGTCTATATGGCGAGGTTTGAATATATCCGGCAAAGGCTGACTAAAGCCTAAGAATAAAGCGATATGTTCACTCGCAAGTTTTGCTGCTAACGAGATAATTTCTTTTGCGGGGCAAGCGCCGTTCGTCGTTACTTCTAAAACGAGTTTGTCGTAATCGGTGGATTGACCGACGCGCGTGTTTTCAACGCTGTAACAAACTTTTTTTACCGGGGTGTACTTGGAGTCGACCGCGATGTAACCGATTTCGTCGGTTTTATTCGCGTCCGCGCCTTGATATCCCCTACCCAAGCCGACGTCGATTGACATATCCAATACGCCGCCTTCTTCGATGGTGCATAAGTAAGCGTCGGGGTTTGCTATTTCGATACCTAAAGGAAGTTCTATATCTTCCGCGGTAACTACGCAAGGTCCGTTTTTCTTAATAGTGACTGTTTCCTTAAACGAAGGGTCGTTAGAATCTGTTTTGAAAACGATTTCCTTAACGTTTAAAACGATTTCGGTAACGTCTTCTTTGATACCCTTCACGGTAGAAAATTCGTGTAAAACACCGAGTTCGGGCGCAAACTTAATACCTTTAGCGGCGGCACCCGGCAAGGAAGACAGCAAAGTTCTTCTTAAAGCGTTGCCTATCGTCGTGCCGAAACCTTTTTCTAAAGGCTCGCAAACGACTTTGGCGTAACTTTTATCTTCGCTTTCCTCTACGACGATGTTGGGCATATCTATTTCCAACATAGATATAATACCTCCTGAATTTTTGATTTAAGTAATAAGTCAAAAAACCAAATTACTTCGAATACAACTCGACTATCATGTGTTCCGCGATTTGAGCGTCGATATCGTCTCTTTGCGGAAGCGCGATAACCTTACCTTTTAGTGTTTCAGGATCGAAGTCAACCCATTTGGGCATTGCTCCGTTTTTCGCAACCTCTTTTAAGGCAGTGAAATATTTGTTGTTTTTCTTGTTTTCCTTAACGGCGATTTCGTCGCCCGCTTTTACTTGGTAAGAAGCGATATCAACGTTCTTGCCGTTTACGGTGAAGTGACCGTGGGTAACGAGTTGACGCGCTTGAGAACGAGATTCAGCGTAACCCATTCTGAAAACTACGTTGTCTAAACGTCTTTCGAGTAAAGATAACATATTTTCACCGGTAATACCTTTCATACGGTCGGCTTTTTCATAATATTCTCTGAATTGACCTTCGAGAACACCGTAAATTCTTTTTACCTTTTGTTTTTCACGAAGTTGTTGTCCGTATTCGGAAACCTTTCTTCTGCTATTAGCGTGGGGGCCGGGGGCTACGGGTCTTCTTTCGAAAGCGCAAGTACCCTTGTAGCATCTTTCACCCTTTAAGAACAACTTTGCGCCTTCGCGTCTGCAAAGACGGCATTTTGAATCTGTATATTTAGCCATAAATCAATATCTCCTTATACTCTGCGACGTTTAGGAGGACGGCATCCGTTGTGTGCAATGGGGGAAACGTCCTGAATAAGCGTTACTTCGATACCGCATACGCCTAAAGCGCGGATTGCGGATTCTCTTCCCTGACCGGGACCTTTTACGAATACTTCAACACTTCTTAAACCGTGTTCCATAGCCGCTCTTGCAGCGGTTTCGGACGCTTGTTGAGCCGCGAACGGAGTGGATTTTCTTGAACCGCGGAAACCTAAAGCACCCGCGCTGCAATGAGAAATCGTGTTACCGTTAGTATCGGTTACGGTAATAATGGTGTTATTTC
>CAZMOD010000062.1:0-1992 GCA_964567885.1 uncultured Christensenella sp. | reverse complement strand
ATGCAGCATTTGCGGTCGTCCGCACGCGGTTATCCGTAAATACGGTATTTGCCGTATTTGCTTCAGAAACTTAGCATACAAGGGACAAATTCCCGGCGTTAAGAAATCAAGCTGGTAAGGAGGTAATAACAATGACAGATCCTATTGCAGATATGCTTACAAGAATCAGAAACGCGTTAGTCGTTAAACGTGAAGTCGTTGAAATTCCCGTTTCCAATACTAAAAAAGCGATCGCTAAAATCCTTTTAGACGAAGGTTACATTAACGGTTTCGAAGTAAAGGGCGAGGGTATCGACAGCAAAATCGTTGTTACCTTAAAATACGGCGCGAAAGGCGAAAAGGTTATCACCGGATTAAAGAGAATTTCTAAACCCGGTTTGAGAATTTATGCAGGCTACGATGAACTTCCCAGAGTTTTAAACGGTATGGGTATCGCAATCGTTTCTACCCCTAAGGGCGTTATGACCGATAGGGAAGCAAGAAAACTGCATCACGGCGGCGAGATACTCGCTTACGTTTGGTAAGGAGGTTAGTATATGTCAAGAATCGGAAGAGAGCCGGTGGTTATCCCCGCAGGCGTTACCGTTGAATTTGCTAACAACGTAATGACCGTCAAGGGACCTAAGGGTACTTTGACTCAAGATTACGATCCCGCTATCACGCCCAACGTTGAAGGTAACACCGTAGTATTTACCAGAAACAGCAACCAAGGACCTATCCGTGCTAAACACGGTTTATATAGGGCGCTTCTTCACAACATGGTCGTCGGCGTTACCGAAGGTTACACCAAGACTTTGATTGTAAACGGCGTAGGTTGGAAGGTTAATATGCAAGGTGAAAAACTCGTTATGAACATCGGTTTTTCTCACCCCGTTGAATATCTTCCCTTGGAAGGCGTTAAGCTCGCTTGCCCCTCCGCGACCGAAATTACCGTAAGTGGTATCAACAAAGTTGACGTCGGTCAAGTTGCGGCAACCTTAAGGGCGTACAGAAAGCCCGAACCTTATCACGGCTACGGCATCCGTTATAAAGATGAAGTAATCGTTCGTAAGGAAGGCAAAACGGCGGGTAAATAAGGAGTAGTGAATTATGATTACTAAAATCGATAAAAATCAAGATAGATTAAAAAGACACGCAAGAGTCAGAAAGAAAATCAGCGGTACCGCGGAAACTCCCAGACTTTGCGTTTATAGAAGTCTTAATCACGTTTACGCACAAATTATCGACGACGTTTTAGGACACACTTTAGTAGCGGCTTCCTCCGTTGAAAAGGAAATCGCGGCTTTATTAGAAGGCAAGAGCAAAAAAGAACAAGCCAAAATCGTTGGTTTAAAACTTGCCGAAAAGGCTTTAGCTAAGGGTATCGTAAACGTAGTTTTCGACCGTGGCGGTTACCTCTACACCGGTAGAGTAGCAAGCTTAGCAGACGGCGCCCGCGAAGGCGGACTTAAATTCTAAAGGAGGACTTTGAAATGGCAAGAGAAAATGGAAGACCACAGAGAAGACCTGAAGAAAAAGACGGTCTCAATAAAAAACTCATCGCCGTCAACCGTATTACTAAGGTTGTTAAAGGCGGCAAGAAAATGCGTTTCGCAGCCCTCGTAGTCGTCGGCGACGAAAACGGCAGAGTTGGTTACGGCATGGGTAAGGCTAACGAAGTACCCGAAGCAATCGAAAAAGCATCGACGCAAGCGAAAAAGAATATGATTACCGTTGCATTAGACGGAAATACTATTCCTCACGCTCTCGTTGGTAAGTTCGGTCGCGGCTCGGTTGTTATGTTACCTGCCACAGAAGGTACCGGCGTTATCGCAGGCGGTCCTGTCCGTGCGGTAATGGAGGCATGCGGTATTAAGAATATCAGAACGAGATCTCACGGCACCAACAACCCCATTAACATGGTTAAAGCGGTTGTTACCGGTTTGTCTCAACTTCGTACGGCTGAACAAATCGCTGCGCTTCGCGGTAAGACCGTTGAAGAGATTCTCGGTT
>CAZMOD010000061.1:0-2042 GCA_964567885.1 uncultured Christensenella sp. | reverse complement strand
AAGATATCACTTGCGTTATCGCCGCTTACGATAGCGGAGTGGTCGTCGGTAACCGTCGCGTTCTTTGCAACGGTGTAAGTCGTATTTTCGACGGGGGATAGGTCTACTATTTCGTTGCCGTAAGTCGATTCTTGATTTATAATCGTAACGCTAATCGCGCGTTTGTTTATAATGAATTCAAATGTTTTATCTACGCTTGCTTCTTCCGAGTCGTCCTCGGTGTCCGCCCACTTGTAGTTGATTTTATCGTTAAGCGTTATGGTAACGATTTGGGTGCCTGCGCTCGTACGTTTATCGCCGGAAACGGTTACGACATTTTCGCTCGAGCAACCCGTAACCTCACTCGCACTCGTGCCGTCAATCGTAGGAACGTAAATTTGTTCCTCTCCGTTGTACGTGAAAGTGCTTCCGTCCGCTTGAGGGGGTGCAATAGAGGCTTTTTCGATAATAAAGTCTTTTACGGGATTTTCGTCGTCCTTATAAACGATTTCATAGTTTTCGCTATCGGCGCCGTAAAGAAGTGCTTTTACCGTATAACTCCCCGCATTCGTCCAAGCGTCGATATCGGTGTAAACGTTATTTTTCGTATCGAATTGTAGCGCTTTAACGTTTACGTCGTCGCTCGCGGGGACGCCCGTTTGGTTTTCGGCGGAATATCCTTCTAAGGTGGGGGTGGGCTTTTGCTCTTGTCCGTTATAAGTCAGCTCGGTAAGGTTTTGCCACTCGCTAATCTTTACGAAACGTTTTTTAATCTTGTAAGTAGCAAACGGGTTTACAAGATTATAGTTGGGGTTTTCCTTGCCGTCTTTAACGTTTACGATTCTTGCAATCGCGTTATGTTCCTCGTCATCGGCTTTAAAGCCGTCGGGGAAGTCGAATTTGATGGTTACGTCGTCGCCGTTAAGAATAGGCGTGTCGGAGGCAAAGTTTGCCGTGATGGATAATTCGTAATTTTTACCGCCGTAAGTAAGTTCTTGTGTGGTGGTCGTCATTTTGCCACTTTGAGTGGTCGCGGGATTTTGTGCCGTCGATTCGAAAAGCCCGTTATTCGCGGTGCGCAGCGCCTTGTACAGAGCGTTGGTGCGAAGGCTTAGACTTTGGGTTCCGTTTTGGTTTTCATCCGCGGCCTTTTCTTGATAAGTATATTGCGGTTCAGTTGCTGAAGTTTCTTGTTGAATAATTCGGAATTCTATAATCGCGGCGTAATTTTCAAATGTTTGACCGTTTACGGTTTTCGTTGAAATATTTAAGTTTTCCGCGGCACGTTTTGCCGAATCGGTCGCACCTTCCGTTACGCCTGCCGTTATTACGCATACGTAGCCGCCGGCGTTTTTGGGGGCGCCGGAACCGATTACTACGTTTTTAGAGAGGACGCCGTAAGACCATACCGTTTTGCCCGTAGCATCATCCTTACTTGCGGTGTATTCGCTAGTTTGGTAATAGTTGTACGTAAACGTTAAGCCGTTCTTTTTCCACTCTGACCACTTGACTTGCTCTACGCTGTCTTGCTCGTTTAGATCTTTGTCGTTGATGGTTACCGAATACGGATATCCCGTAGCGGTCACTCGAGTTTCTTGCTCGTCGTTCGCGGTTGACTCTCCTTTATTGTCGGTGGTTTTGTTAAGCGGCGCTTTAATTTCCGTTTCGCCATCTATTCGCTTGCCGTTTATAGTGATATAATCTTCGATAAAGGAAGAAGCGTTTTCGTAGTACTCAAACGGAGAATCGAATACTTCTTGAACGTGGATGTTCCAGCTGGAAAAGCCCACTAAAGACGATATTGCAAGTCCTAAAAGAAGGACTATAATGAAATATTTAGTTTTTCCGCGCATATTCATTACGCCTCCTTTTAAGATTTTTTTCGCACGCGCTTCCGCGTACGTTTTTATAGTTTTTCAATAGCCCTCTTGATTGCAAGCCTTTGCAAGTATTGGCAAGGCTTTGCAAGGCTTTGCAAGCATTTTCTTCAAAAGCCTCCCCCTTGGGAGAGGTGGCGGCGTACGCCGACGGAGAGGGTCGTTTACGCCACTGCTGATTGTACG
>CAZMOD010000060.1:0-3047 GCA_964567885.1 uncultured Christensenella sp. | reverse complement strand
GCGTAAAAGCATACGCCGTCTCGCGTGAAAATCTTTAATAACCGACCTATAGCCTTACTTTTTTATCTAAACCGCATAAAAAGCAAGTATTTGCAAAACTTATAAGCGGAGGATTTTATATGAAAGAAACGGGCATTGTAAGAAGAATCGACGAACTCGGTAGAGTTGTGATTCCTAAAGAGATAAGAAAAACTTTAAGAATATTCGAGGGCGACCCCTTAGAGTTTTTTACCGAAAGCGAAAGACTCGTTTTAAAAAAATATTCGCCCGTAGGCGCGATTATACAACTTGCTAAAGACGCGGCGGCTTCGCTAAATTCAAAAATAGGTTTTTCGGCGGCGGTTTGCGATACCGACCGCATTTTAGCCGCTAAAGGACAACCTTTAAAAGAGTTGGAAAAAAGCGTTTTAACCGAAGAGGTCGGAAAACTTTTACAATCGAGAAAAACTTTGGTTTCTAACGAGGACGAAAGTAAAATCAAGATTGCGGAAGGCGACGATGAAGAGTATTCCCGTCAAATAATTATGCCGATAATATCGCGCGGGGATTTATACGGCGGAATAATCTTAGTGTCAAACGAGGAAAAAATAACCGAAACGGTTTTGTCGGTCGCCTCTTTTTTATCGGATTTTATCGCGAGGCAAGTATGAACGCGTTTATAAAAGGGGGATTGATTTTAGGTTTAAGCGTGCTTTTTTGCAAGGTTTTGGGCGCTATATACAGAATACCGCTTACCGATATTTTGGGGGCGGACGGAATAGGGATATACCAAACGGTGTTTCCCTTTTATATTATACTTTTGACGTTGTCGTCAAGCGGTATACCAAGTGCGGTAGCTAAACTCGTCGCGGAAGGCAAAAACCCTAAAAAAGTGGTCTATAGGTCGATTATTACGTTCGGAACGCTTGGCTTTATAGGTAGTATTTTAATGACTTTATCGTCTAAAACGATTGCTAAATGGCAAGGGGAAGAACGCGCCTGGCTTAGTTATATAGCGCTATCGCCGGCGGTGTTTTTCGTTTCGATAATTTCGGTTTTAAGGGGCTACCATCAAGGTAGAGGTAATATGAAGCCCACCGCGATAAGTCAAGTAATAGAGCAAGCGGTAAAACTCGCGTTAGGTTTATCCTTGGTACGATTTTTTTCTTCTTCGCCGAAAACAGGTGCCGCTTTAGCCGCCGTTTCGGTTACTTTTAGCGAAGCTTTCGCACTGCTTTTTATCGTATTTTACGGTAAAAAGAACGAGCGTTTATTAAACGACTGCGAATACGAAGATATAACGTATAAAGAACTTTTAATGACGGTAGCGCCTATTGCTCTTACTTCGTTAATGCTTCCTTTGTGTCGCGCGGCGGATAGTTTTTTGGTGGTGAATATTTTAAAAAGTTACGAAGCCTCCGCTATATCACTTTATGGAATATATTCGGGAAGTGTGGAATCTTTAGTCGGGGTACCGGTGGCGCTATGCTACGGGCTTGCGGTTAGCGGACTGCCTATTATAAGCTGCGATAAAAGCGGGAAAACGGGCGGCAGGATGATATGGTATACGGCGGCGCTTTCATTTATTTTCGGGATATGCACATTTGCGTTCTCGGGTTTTTTGATAAGATTTTTGTACGGCGGACTTACCGAAAATTTAAAAACCACGGCGATAAATCTTTTAAAGATATCGTCGGTGTCGGTATTTACGCTCCCCGTGCTTCAAGCCTCGTCGACTGTCTTAGTCGGCAAAGGAAAGGCTAAAATATCGGCGCTTCATTTGTTTTTTGGGCTTATAGTAAAGGTGTTTATCGTGTGTTTTTTGGTAAAAATACCCAAAGTCAATATTTACGGGGCGGCTTTTTCCGATATCGGTTGTTATTTTGTTGCGACTTTTTTGAATTTGTTATATATTATTAAAGGAGAAAAATCAAAAGAGGTAAGGCGCGCCGTTATCTTAAGAAAAATCGGACGCCGAATTTAAAATGAGTCTTACTATTATCGGATTAGGCGTAAACGCCGGCGATATATCCGTTGCCGCGTTAGAGGTCGTAAAAAATTGTCAAACGGTAATTTTGCGTACCGAAAACACGCAATCCGCCGAAACCCTTAAAAACTTCGGCGTAAATTATCAAACGCTCGATTATTTGTATGAAAAATCCAAAAACTTCGACACCTTAACAAAAAATATTTGTAAAAAAATAAAGGAACTTTTAAAGGACGGCGACGTTTGCTATTTAGTCGACGGCGCCGTGTCCGAGGATAACTCCGCTTCCTATTTGATAAACAAAATTAAGGGGGTAAAAGTTTTCGAGGGCGTTTCAAAAGTCGGCTACGCGCTTGCTAAAGCCGGGCTTTCGGGCGGCAATTATTCGGCGTTTTCGGCGTATTCTTTGAACGCTTTCGACAAGGTGATTTTGCCCCTCGTAATTTACGATTTAGATAACGTAATTTTGGCGTCGGAGTGGAAACTAAGGCTGTTTTCTTTGGTGGGCGAAGACGCAAAAGTCCGCCTATACGCCCAAAATCAGCAGTTTTCGCTCCCGCTGTATCAAATTGACGAAGAGGACGTTTACGATTATTCAACCGTATTAGTGATAGACGATATCGCTTTAGAAAAAAAACAACGCTTCGATTACGACGACTTATTTAAAATCGTAAAAATCTTACGAGGCGAGGGCGGTTGCCCGTGGGATAGGGCGCAAACGAAAAAAACCATTTGCCGCTCTTTGATAGAAGAATGCTACGAATTAGTCGACGCCGTCAATAAAGATTCCGACGAAAAGATTTGCGAGGAGGCGGGCGACGTTTTGCTTCAAACGGCTTTTTACGCCAACTTTTTAGAGGAGGACGCTTCGTACGACAAATCGGACGTTTTAAGCGGAATATGTTCGAAACTCATTACGCGCCACTCTCACGTTTTCGGTAGCGACGTCGCTAAAAATCCCGAGGACGCTTTAACCGTTTGGAATAAAAACAAGCAAACGGAAAAAGGTTACGAGGATTCTACTACCTATCTTGACGACGTGCCTAAAAACTTCCCGGCGGCCTTACGCGCGGAAAAAGTT
>CAZMOD010000059.1:0-3597 GCA_964567885.1 uncultured Christensenella sp. | reverse complement strand
CGCCTTGGGGCAAGCCTGCTCTCGGTTACAAGTCCAGAAAGAAGAAGAATAAGACCGACAAGTTTATTCTTAAACGCGTTAATTAAGGAGATCCACTATGAGTAGAAGTATAAAGAAAGGACCTTACGTTCAACCTAAATTACTTGCGAGAATCGAGGCTTTAAACGCTGAAAACAAAAAGACCGTTTTAAAGACTTGGTCGAGATCTTCCACGATATTCCCGCAAATGGTCGGTCATACGATCGCCGTTTACGACGGTAGAAAGCACGTTCCCGTATACGTTACCGAAGACATGGTCGGTTGCAAACTCGGTGAGTTCGCCCCGACTAGAACGTTCAAAGGACACGCGGGCGCTAAGACCACCGGTTCCAAGTAAGGAGTAGATAACTATGGCAAAAAATATGAAATTGAAAGCTGCAAGAATTGCAGAAAACAAAGATAGAAGACCTAGAGCTTGCGCTAAATACGTTCGCATCTCTCCGTACAAGGTAAGAGTAGTTCTCGACCTCGTTAGAGGCAAAAACGTTAACGAAGCGGTTGCTATTTTAGAAAACTGCAGAAAAGCGGGTGCCGAGCCTATCAAAAAGGTTATTTTATCCGCTAGCGCAAACGCAGAGCATAACAATTCTATGAACCCCGCGGACCTTTACGTAGCCGAATGTTACGCCGATATGGGTCCCACGCTTAAGAGAATGCAACCGATGGCTCACGGCCGCGGCTTCAGAATCTTAAAGCGCACCAGCCACATCACCGTGGTATTAGACGCACGCGTACAAGCGTAATAGGAGGAATCTTATGGGACAAAAAGTTAATCCGCACGGAATAAGAGTCGGCGTTATAAAAGGTTGGGATACCCAATGGTACGCAGATAAGAAGAATTTTTCCGTATTCCTTAAAGAAGATTACGAAATCAGAACTTTCGTAAAAGAAAAATATTACGCAGCCGCTATCTCCAGAATCGCTATCGAAAGAGCGGCTAATAGAATCGCGGTTACCATTTACACCGCTCGTCCGGGTGTTCTCATCGGTAAGCAAGGTGCTGAAATCGAAGTTATCAAGAACGATTTAGCAAAAATCGTTAAGGGTAAACAAATCGGTATCAATATTATCGAAGTTAAAAAACCCGATTGCGACGCGCAATTAGTTGCCGAATCCATCGCCGCTCAACTTGAAAAACGTGCTTCTTTTAGAAGATGCATGAAACAAGCCATTTCCCGCGCGATGAGAATGGGTGCTAAGGGTGTTAAGGCTATGGTCAGCGGCCGTTTGGACGGTGCTGAAATCGCAAGAACCGAACATTATCATGAAGGTTCTATTCCTCTGCAGACTCTTCGCGCAGACATCGACTACGGTTTCGCGGTAGCAAGAACTACTTTCGGCGCAATCGGCGTTAAGGTTTGGGTATACAAAGGCGAAGTCCTCGGCGGAATGAAGAAAGAAGGAGGCGAAGCTTAATATGTTAATGCCTAAGAGAGTTAAAAGAAGAAAACAACATCGCGGCAGAATGACCGGTAAATGCACCAAAGGCAATAAGATTGCTTACGGCGAATTCGGTTTAGTAGCGGATAGTCCTTGCTGGATTACCTCTAACCAAATAGAGGCTGCCCGTGTTGCGATGACGAGATTCACTAAACGTGGCGGACAAGTATGGATTGACATATTCCCCCACAAACCGGTTACCAAAAAGCCCGCCGAAACCCGTATGGGTAGCGGTAAAGGCGCCGTTGAATATTGGGTAGCCGTAGTCAAACCCGGCAGAGTATTATTCGAAATCGCCGGCGTTCAAGAAGCGGATGCAAGAGAAGCGTTAAGACTTGCAAGTCACAAACTTCCCTGCAAATGCAAAATTATGAAAAAAGAAACTATTGAAGAAGGAAGTGAAGGCTAATGAAAGCAAAACAGATTCATGAAATGACTGACGCCGAACTTACCACTAAGCTCGCGGAACTCAAAGACGAACTTTTTAACCTTCGTTTCCGTCACGCTACCGGACAACTCGAAAATCCTAACGTATTAAACGGAGTTAAGAAGGATATCGCGAGAGTTAAAACCGTCATTAGAGAAAGAGAAATCAAAAAGGCTTAAGGAGGACTGAAATGAGAAATTTACGTAAAGAAAGAGTAGGAATCGTTTCCTCCGATAAGATGGATAAGACCGTAGTAGTCGTAGTAGAAGAAAAGGCTAAACACCCCCTCTACAAAAAGACTATCACGACTTCCAAAAAGTTTAAGGCGCACGACGAAAACAACGAGTGCGGTATCGGCGACAAAGTAAGAATTGTTGAAACCAGAAAGTTAAGTAAAGACAAGAATTGGAGAGTCGCCGCTATTATAGAAAAGGCTAAGTAATAGGAGGACTACTATGATACAAGCACAGACTAGATTAAAAGCAGCAGACAACTCGGGCGCGAAAGAATTAATGTGCATTAAAGTTCTCGGTGGCTCCTATCGCAAATGGGGTAACATCGGCGACGTAATCGTTGCAAGCGTTAAAACGGCTACTCCCGGCGGCGCGGTTAAAAAAGGCGACGTCGTTAAGGCGGTAATCGTAAGAACGACCAGCGGTTTAAGAAGAGCGGACGGTACGCACATCAGATTCGACGACAACGCAGCCGTAATAATCGACGCTCAAAAGCAACCGAGAGGAACCCGTATCTTCGGGCCTGTAGCAAGAGAATTAAGGGAAAAGGATTATATGAGAATCATTTCCCTCGCACCAGAGGTTCTGTAAGGAGATATAGCAATGAAAGTTAAAAAGAACGATACTGTATACGTTTTAACCGGAAAGGACGCCGGCAAGACCGGTAAGGTCCTATCCGCTTTCCCCAAGGAAAACAGAATCACCGTTGACGGCGTAAACGTTCAAAAGAAACATAAAAAAGCGCGTTCCGCTCAAGAAACCAGCGGAATTTTAGACCAAGTAGGTCCTATCGACGCTTCCAACGTTTTAGTCGTTTGTCCCGCTTGCGGAAAGGGAACGAGAGTTCACCACGCAACCGTCGACGGCAAGAACGTCAGAGTATGCGCTAAATGCGGCGCCGGCTTAGACGCGAAGCAAGAGGCAAAAACTTCCAAAAAGCCTGCTAAAAAGGCTGCTAAATAATAATAAGCCAAATAATAAGGAGATAAAATAATGGCAAGTAACAAGACTCAGGTTGCTAAAGAAGCTGCAACCGATTCAAAGTACGTTAGCCGAGTAAGAACGCGTTACGAACAAGAAGTCGTACCTTATCTTATAAAGCATTTCAATTACACTAACGTTAATCAAGTACCTAAGCTCGTCAAGATAACCATCAACGGCGGTTTAGGCGACATTAAAGATAATGCCAAGAGTATCCAGCTGGTTCAACAAGAGCTTGCACAAATTTCCGGTCAAAAAGCAGTTTTAACCACCGCTAAAAAATCGGTAGCAAACTTCAAAGTAAGAGTCGGTATGAACGTTGGTTTGAAGGTTACCCTCCGCGGAAACAGAATGTACGATTTCTTCGACAAACTCGTATCCGTCGCTCTTCCGAGAGTTAGGGACTTCAAAGGCGTTCCCACCAAGTCTTTCGACGGTAGAGGCAACTACGCTATGGGCGTTAAAGAACAACTTATC
>CAZMOD010000058.1:0-3618 GCA_964567885.1 uncultured Christensenella sp. | reverse complement strand
GATTAAATTAAAAACAACTTCGTAGATTAAATTAAAAACAACTTCGTAGATTAAAGTTAATAAAAACTTACGGAGGTAATTTTGGTTTCCGACTTAAATTGGTCTACGGTCAGGCGGATTTTGCCGCTAAAAGCCGTCATTTGAGCACAAAACTCGTCGATTTTATCTTTATCGGCTTGATATTTTACAATATCGTCGTAATATCCTAAGCCTAAGTTAGGCAAATAGTATTCCAAAACTCCCTCGGAAACGGTGATTTTGCGTACGTTGCTATTATAAAAGGCGTAAAGCGCTATAATTTTGCACGATTTATTAACTTGGTAACTGTTATCTAAAAAACCTCCTTTTGCTTCCGGATACTTAATAAGCGTAAACTTATTTTTAGTATACAAAACGCCGTTTTCGCTACTGAAATAGGGGTTTTCCTCACTGACGGTAATAGTTTTTAAACTACTGCAATTAAGCGCTGCGTCCCAAATGAATTCAACCGTTTTAGGAATGGTTATTTCGGTAACCGCTCCTTTTATAACCGAGCCTATCGTATTATTATCGCCGTATACTGCGCCGATAACGGTTAACGCGTAGTCTTTACCATTATACTTTATCGCGTCCGCCAAGTCCGTTTTAGAAGAACCGTTAACGCTAGTAAGTTGAACTTCCTTATAACCGCAAATTACGTAATTTCCGCCGTTCAATGTGAATTCGGTATAAACTTTATCACTGCCCGCATAAGGGGATTTAGCGACGTTTACGGGCAAATCGTATACTTTATCCGCCGCGTAAGACGTTGCGCTTACCAATTTTGCGTTCGCCATATGCGTTTCGTTAAATTTCTCGGCGTCGTCGCAAAAATAGTCGTAAATTTTTCCGCGCGCGTTCGTGGGTTGGTCGTCCCAAGTAACGTCGACGCCGTAATAAAGTTCGCCGATTTTGACTAAGTTCCAAGCGTGTCCTTCCGCGCCGCCGCTCGTTACGCCAACGCCCGTTACGTAAACGTTATCTATATCCGATATATTAAGCAACATTTGGAACGCTTTTGCGTAGCCTTCGCACACGGCGCCGTTTATACCGCCGTTTCCAGCGGCAAAAACGCCCAAAACGCTATGTGCCCAATCTTCGGTCGACGGCAAACCTTGTTCGTCGTAAGAGTAATTTATAGCCTCGATTATCGCGTCGTGATAACACAAAACTTTTTCGTAAACGCTATCCGTCGACGAAGCCAAAGAATAATACTTCAAAACGGCGTTTTCCAAATCTTGGTTTATCCCGCGCCGTTTAGATTGCAGTGCGTAATCGCTTACTACGACGGGGAAAATTTCGTTGTTATTGTAAAGCGTACTTGAATCTATCCAATAAAACAGGGGATTATCCGCCTTAAAGATTTTATAAACGTTTAAAGCTTCGGCTTGCGTTAATCTATAGTCCGCGTAGTTTATTCCGCCGATTATGTAACACTTCGAAGTCGCTGTCGATTGCGTTTTGGCGTCGCCGTTTTCGTGGAATTTAACGACTTCTTCTTTAATTTTATCGTAAAACGATTTCCCCTTTTCGTTTAGCGTGTTATAACCGTAATCGCCGCCCGATAAGGCTAAAAGATTAAAGGTCGTTAAATCGTAACCGCACACGGCGCAAAGATTATTTTCGCCTTTTTGGTGTTGATTAAAATCGGCTTTCGGTGCGTTTTCGCAACCGCAAACCGCAACTTTCCAATGTCCCGCGTAATCGTAAGTCCATTCTTCCGAATACTCGTGTTGGTGCGGCAGTTTTTCTATAACTTCTTCTTCCTCGTAACCGCAAACGGTGCAAGAGTGTTTTTTTAAGCCGGTTTTCGACTCGGTGGCGTCTGAAATTATAGTCCACTCGCCGTAAGAGTGGTTAGCAAGCGCTACGACTGTGGTTTTTTCTGAAATAGTTATCGTGCATTTTTGGTCGATAAAATATTTACCGCAACTTTCGCAACGCCAATACTCGATATTGCCCTTTTCTTGGCAAGTGGATTCGACTGCGCTAAAATGGGTTAAAGTATGCTCGTGCGGGGTAAAGATATCGCACGCGGCGAAACAAAGCGATAGCATTGCTACCGAAATCACCGCTAAAAGCGTTAAAAGACCGTTTATTTTTTTCATATTTACCTCTTAAACGTGTTTAAACGTATATAAATATTGTATCACGAAATAGGCGGTTTTGTAAACGATTTATTTGATAGAACGGTCAAGTTGTCGGTAATTTCGGTGAAAATTCGTATACGCTTATTATTCCGTTGACAAATCACCGTCGTATGTGTTAACATTACGCTAATTAAAGTCGGTTTTCGCCGCAAGAAAGGTGATTTATGTTAAGAGAAGAAACTAAAGTCTATCCCGTAAGGATTTCGGACTTTACACCCGATAAAAAAATTAAATTTTCAAGCGTTTTGGATTTTTTTCAAGAGATTGCTGGCGCGCACTCTAAAAAACTCGGTTGCGGAATAGATGATTTTGAAAAGTTAGGTTACGGTTGGGTGCTTGCAAGCGTAAAATTTAAGGTTTTAAAGCCGTTTAGTATGTATTCTTCGGTAACGGTTAAAACTTGGCCGCTTCAGCCTTCCTTCGTTAAATTTCAGCGTGAGTATTTGATTTTGGACGAGCAAGGCGACGTTTTGTGCAAAGGTTCCGCGCTTTGGACGATAATAGACCTAAAAACACGCAAATTAGCCGCTGTAAAGGACGTTTACCGCGGAATAGGGGAGTTTAAAGCGGATAAAAACTTCGACGGCAAGTTTTTGAAAATAAAAATCCCCGACGAAGGTTTTTCCTTCGTGAGGGACGTGGAAGTTTCTTTTTCCGATATCGACGTAAACGGGCACGCCAATAACGTAAAATACGCTAACTTTATCGTCGACGCGTTAGGCTTTGAAATCGAAAACCGCGAAGATTTTCAAATCGACTATCATAAAGAACTTTTAAGCGGACAGCAGGTTTCTATTTATAAAGCCGAAAACGCTAACGAAACTATAATAAAAGGCTTTTCTTGCGACCAACTTATATTTACCGCTTGCTATCGTTAGTAAGTGCGAAAGCGAAGTATCGACTTTGCTAAAGTGAAGTTTAATCGTTTGCACGATTAAGTAAAAATTAAAAATAAATCCATACTTTCTACGCCGTAAGGCAATTCGCCTTGTAAAGCAAGATTTCGCAAATTCAGTAGGGATTTATTTTACAAAAAAAGCACTTGCATAAGCAAGTGCTATTTTTGGAGCTGCTAGGCGGATTTGAACCGCCGACCTCATCCTTACCAAGGATGCGCTCTACCGACTGAGCCATAGCAGCAACTTTAGACAACGCTAATATTTTATATAATTCTAAGATAAATGTCAACCTTTTTTCGCCGCTATTTTCAATAATTTGACCGAAAACTGAAAATTATTTAAAATTTCGAAAAAACTTGCTTAAAATACCTTGCATTGAAAAAACAAATGTGTTACAATAATAAAGCTGTCGATAAATAGGCGATCGTTTAACCTATTTAGCATAAACTGAATACAATATAATTTGCTACTGTGGCTCAGTCGGTAGAGCAGCTGATTCGTAATCAGCAGGTCACCGGTTCAAATCCGGTCAGTAGCTCCAACGAAACGCT
>CAZMOD010000057.1:0-4112 GCA_964567885.1 uncultured Christensenella sp. | reverse complement strand
GTCGGCAGAGGTATCGGCTCAGGAATGGGCAAAACTTCTACCAGAGGCCATAAAGGTCAATGGGCTAGAAGCGGCGGCGGCGTACGTCCCGGTTTTGAAGGCGGTCAAATGCCTTTAATCAGACGTTCACCTAAGCGCGGCTTCAATAACTACTTCAAAAAAGTATACGCTATCGTTAACGTAGACGTATTGAACGCTTTCGAAGCGGGTTCGGTAGTCGATTACGACGCGTTATACGCCGAAGGCCTCGTTAAAGAGGTTAAAGAGTCGGTAGGTTTAAAGGTTTTAGGTGGCGGGGCTTTAGAAGTTGCGCTTACCGTAAAAGCGGCTGCGTTCTCCGCTTCCGCTAAAGAAGCAATCGAAAAAGCCGGCGGCACTTGCGAATTGGTTAAATAGTTTGCTTTTAGCGGGGTATAAAACATGTTTGAAACATTAAAAAACGCATTTAAAGTTAAAGAAATCAGAATGAAAATTTGGGTTACCTTATTATTCGTTTTGATTTACAGGATAGGGTGCTATATTCCCGTTCCCGGTATCGGCGGTTATTTAATTAGCCAATCCGACTTGAACAACGTATCGTACCTTAACATTATGTCGATGATGTCCGGTGGTGCGCTTGCACAAGGTACTTGGTTTGCAATGGGTATCGGACCGTACATTAATGCTTCGATTATTATTCAACTCTTAGCAGTTGCAATACCCGCTTTGGAAAGATTGTCCAAACAAGGTGAAGAAGGTCAAAAGAAGATAGCCAACCTCACCCGTATCGGCGCTTTGGTACTTGCTATTTTACAATCTGTAGGTATTTTAATCGCTTACGGCGAAAGCGCTATTACGACGGCTGACGGTGCGTCTACTATGCTTAAACTTTTAGGCGATCAAAAATGGCTTTGCTATATCGTTTTAGTTATATTCTATTCGTCCGGTTCACTCATAACCGTTTGGCTCGGCGAAAGAATTACCGAAAACGGTGTATCTAACGGTATTTCAATCCTCATCTTCGTTGGTATTTTGACGACTGTCGGTGTTCAAGCCGTAAATATGATCGGTGAAATTTTCAGCGGCAACTTAGTTTCCTTATGGAAGTTCGTAGGTTTCGTCGCGATAATCGTACTCGTATTCGGTTTAATCGTATTCGTTGAACTTTCCGAAAGAAAAATTCCCGTACAATACGCTAAACAGGTTAAGGGAAGAAAGATGTACGGCGGTCAATCCACCGTCATTCCCATCAAAGTTAACGCTACCGGCGTTATGCCTTTGATCTTCGCTTTCTCCATTTTGTCTTTCCCCGAACTTATCGGAACGATGATTGCCCCTAACGGCGGATTCGTTATGTGGTGGCAAACTTGGATGGGCACGGACTCTTGGCTTTACATGGTCGTTCTTTGCTTGTTGATTTTAGGCTTTGCCTACTTCTACGCAATGATTCAGTTCAATCCCGAAGATATTTCCAAAACCATCCAACAAAACGGCGGATTTATCCCCGGTATCAGACCCGGAAAACCCACCGCGGATTATTTAAAGAAAGTACAAAACAGAATTACCTTATTCGGCGCAATCTTCTTAGCGTTTATAGCGCTCGTTCCGTCCATTTTATTTAAAACGGTATTACAAACGTCTTCGTCTGTATTCAGCGCAACGGGACTTATCATTTGCGTATCGGTAGCGTTAGAATTTAACACCGCTTTAGAGTCGCAAATTATGATGAAGAACTACAAGGGCTTCTTAAAATAATAAGAGAAGATATGAACATTGTTTTTTTGGGTGCACCCGGAGCGGGCAAAGGAACTCAAGCTTCGATGATTTCGGAGAAGTTTGATATCCCCCATATTTCTACGGGTGACATATTCAGACAAAACATAAAAGACCAAACTCCTATCGGTATAATCGCAAAAGGCTATATCGATAGGGGACAGTTGGTCCCCGACGAGGTCACGGTTGAGCTCGTAAAGGGAAGAATTCGCGAGGACGATTGCAAAAACGGTTTTATCCTCGACGGGTTTCCGAGAGATGTCGCGCAAGCGGAAGCTTTAGCAACTTTTTCTAAAGTCGACGCGGTTATTGACATCGTTATCCCTTTAGACAGACTCACGAAAAGACTTACCGGCAGAAGAGTATGCTCTAAGTGCGGCGAGTCCTATCACGTAGACTTCTTAGGAACGGTATCGACTTGTTCTAAGTGCGGCGCGGCGCTTATACAGCGCGACGACGATACTTACGAGACGGTACAAAAAAGACTTGACGTTTATACGGCAAAAACGGCGCCGCTTATCGATTATTACCGTAAAAGCGGACTACTCAAAGAAGTTAACGGCGACGCATCCGTCACCGACGTTCTTAACGAAATAGTCGAGGCGTTAAAATGATTTACGTTAAAACTCCACAAGAAATCGAAAAGATTAAAGCCTCTTGCCGAATCGTCGGCGATATGCTTAAACTTCTCGAAGAAAAAATCAAACCGGGCGTAAAAACTAAAGAACTTGACCGCATTGCTTTCGATTATATCGCGGCGTGCGGCGCCAAACCTAACTTTTTAGGCTACGGCGGCTTTCCCGGAACCATTTGCGTTTCCGTCGACGAAGAGGTCGTTCACGGTTTTCCTTCCGACAGAATTTTAAAAGAAGGCGAAATCGTCAGTATCGACACCGGCTGCGTTTTAAACGGGTATCACTCGGACGCGGCAAGAACTTTTCCCGTCGGACAATGCTCCAAAGAAAAGCTTAGACTTATAGAAGTTACCAAGGAGTGCTTTTTTAAGGGTATAGAGGCTATTTCAATCGGAGGCGCGATCGGCGATATCGGTTACGCGATACAAACCCACGCGGAATCAAACGGGTTTTCGGTCGTAAGGGATATGGTCGGACACGGGGTAGGCAGGTATCTTCACGAAGATCCTCAAGTTCCTAACTTCGGTAAAAAAGGAGTTGGCGTAAGGATAAGAAAGGGTATGACCTTAGCGGTCGAACCGATGATAAATATGGGCGATTACCGCGTCGATATAGACGGCTGGAAGTGTGTAACTTTAGACGGTAAACCCTCTTGTCATTACGAAAACACCATTGCTATTACCGATAACGGTGTAGAGATATTAACGTTATAAATTCAAACGGAGGAAATGAGAGTGTCGAAAAACGACGTAATCGAAGCAGAGGGCGTTATTTTAGAAGCGCTTCCCAACGCAACGTTTAAAGTTAAATTATCAAACGGTTTCGTCATAACCGCGTATATTTCCGGAAAATTAAGAATGAATTACATCAAAATTATTCCGGGCGACTCGGTAAAACTTGAGATGAGTCCTTACGACTTAACCAAGGGCAGAATCGTTTGGCGCAGTAAATCCTAAACGTTAAGCAAAAAAATTAAAAGTTCAAATAATATCGGAGGAACATAAAACTATGAAAGTCAGACCGTCTGTTAAACCTATGTGCGATAAGTGCAGGGTTATTAAAAGAGAAGGCAAGGTTATGGTAATTTGTTCGAAGAACAAAAATCATAAACAAAGACAAGGCTAATTGGAAACAAATCATTTGACGGCAAAAGTCATCCACGCTTAATCCGTCAAAAGATATCGAATATATAACATTTATTAAAATTATTTACACATTATTTTGGAGGATATTAAATAATGGCACGAATTTCCGGTGTTGACTTACCGAGAGATAAGCGTGTAGAAATCGGCCTTACCTATATTTTCGGCATTGGCAGAACTACATCGAACAAGATTTTAACGGAAACCGGCGTAAATCCCGATACCAGAGTTAAGGATTTAACCGAAGACGATATTTCCAAAATCAGGGAATATATTGAACGTAATTTACACGTAGAAGGCGAACTTAAAACCGAAAACTCAATGAACATCAAGCGTCTTATTGAAATCGGTTCTTATAGAGGCGTTCGTCATAGAAAGAACTTACCCGTAAGAGGTCAAAGTTCTAAGAGAAACGCAAGGACGAGAAAAGGTCCTCGTCGTACCGTCGCTAAGAAAAAGACGGCTTCAAAGTAAGAGGTGATAAGTTACTATGGCAGCAACTAAAAAAGTTATTAAAAAACGTAGAGAGATTAAGAAGATCGATAAAGGTCAAGTACACATTAAGTCTTCTTTCAATAACACC
>CAZMOD010000056.1:0-4170 GCA_964567885.1 uncultured Christensenella sp. | reverse complement strand
GTGCATCAAATATGCTATTTGATGCACGTAATAAAGTCGATAACGTGCGTCAATTATAGGCTTTTTTGTCGATCGATTAGCACGCTATAAACGTATTGAAAGGACGGCGTAACGCGAGGTGAAGATAGATTTCTCAAAAATCGAGGTCAATTCTAAATATATATATTCGTTGGATACGGGACTTCTAAAAATTCTTCTTAAAGACAAAACGACGAAAAAGAATATCGTTTGGGCGACCGACGAGTACGCCTATTTAGGCGTCGGCTACACCGCTTCCGACGAAATATATCCTTCCGACGTAGAAGGCATTGTGTCGATTATCACACCGCGCGTAGCCAAAAGCAAAGAAGCGCAAGCAACCAGAATACGCGGAATGGCGGAAGTATTTACTCCGTCTTGGGTATGCAATAAGCAAAACAATCTTATCGATTCGGCGTGGTTCGGTAGAAAAAACGTTTTTAACCACGAAACGGACGACGGCTGGAAAACCGTTGAAGAAATTATAGTTTTTTCGGACGTTAAAGGCAAAACGTGGCAAGATTACGTTAAGGCAAACCGCCTTGAAATTGCTTGCGGTGAAGCGCCGTACCTTGCAAGCCGTTACGATACCGTATCGGGCGAAATCATCCCCGTGAAAGACAGAATCGGACTGCTTGACAGAAAATTGCGCGTCGTAAGCGAAAACGTGGATTCCGAGCCCTCTTGGTACGCTTGGGCAAAAAAGGCGGTTCAAAGCGTCTACGGTTACGACTTGCAAGGCGATAACGTTCTTCTTGCGAGAGAAAATTTATTGTTCACTTTTATCGATTATTACGAAAACAAATTCGGCGTTCCACCTATACGCGAATATTTAACGGATATTGCCAAGGTTTTGGCTTGGAACGTTTTTCAAATGGACGGCATTAAGTTCGTAGTGCCCAACAGTTGCAAAAACGTAACGGTAACTAAAGAAACGTTATTAGGCGCGGAAACGACGGAAATTAGATGTCACGGTTGTCAAAAAAACGATCCGGGTAAGCATAACGGCGTTTATTGCCGAACTTACGATTGGGTGGCTAACGAATCGATAGAGTTTTATTCAAGTTTTATAAGGGGGAAGCAAAATGGCAAGGTATGACGTCGCAAGTTACAACTTAATATATTTATACGCTATTTACGACGATGCGCATAAGGGCTTAATAAAAGTCGGACAAACTTCGTTCTCGTCAAAATATAGCGTTGCGCAGTTACCGCCTAATTGCCCCACGCTAAACCAGCATGCGCACGCAAGAATTCAGCAACAAACGAAGACCGCTCTTATTAGTTACGATTTGCTATATACCGAATTGGCGGTAAAAAAGATAACGATGAACGACGGCTCGGTTCAAATGCAATCTTTCGGCGATAAGGACGTTCACGATGTAATACTTAACTCCGGATATAAAATAATTAAGTTTGTCGAAAGCGGACGGGACAGCGAATGGTGCGAAGTGAATTTTCAAGAAGCAAAATCCGCTATTTTAGCCGTCAAAGAAGGCAAAACTACGCTTCCTAACGCAAAAAAAACCGTCGTTGCAGCGCCTAAGCAAGAAATTAAGCTTCGCGACGAGCAAAACGAAAACGTAGAAAAAACCATAAACGTTTTCAAGCGTTACGATACTATGCTTTGGAATTGTAAAATGCGTTACGGCAAAACCGTTACGGCGTACGAGCTTATAAAACGCAAGCGTTATCAAAAAGTTATAGTTATTACTCATCGTCCCGCGGTCGAGGACGGCTGGGGAACCGACCACGAATTAACGTTTTCGGGCGAAAATCACTTATTTATAGACAAAACCAACGGTTCTACCGATTACGATAGCGCGATAGACGCAGATAACGATTATAAATTACTACAAACCGTTGAGTCTAAAACGCCTTTCGTTTATTTTGCGTCTATACAAGATTTAAGGGGCTCTAAGCGCGTCGGCGGAAAATACGATAAAAATAACGCCGTGTTCGATATGGATTGGGACTTGCTAATTATCGACGAGGCGCACGAGGGGACTTGCACCGATTTAGGCGATGCGGTAATTAAACGTTTGCGTAAACCCGCAACCAAGGTGCTGTTGCTTTCGGGTACGCCTTATAACATAATGAGCGGTTTTGACGAAAACAAGTACACCTGGACTTACGTTGACGAGCAAAAAGCCAAAGAGGAATGGGAAGAAAATCATCCTGGCGAAAGAAACCCTTACGAAGAACTTCCTAAAATGAATATCTTTACGTTTGATTTATCCGAACAAATGCCGACGTCATACCGCTTCGTTACCGAAGATCAAGCGTTTAACTTCCGTGAATTTTTCCGTACTTGGACGGGCGACGTCGAAAGAGATTTTAGAATTATCCCCGACGGTAAATCGATAGGCGATTTCGTATACGAGGACGACGTATATAATTTTTTGTCGCTTATATCAAACGATAAAGTTGACGGCAATTACCCGTTTTCAACGGAAGAATACAGGGATATGTTTGCACATACGTTTTGGATAGTTCCCGGCGTAAAAGAAGCAAAGGCGCTTAGCGCGCTAATAAAAAGACACCCCGCTTTTAAAGATTTTGAAGTGGTCAATATTGCGGGCGACGGCGACGAGGAAAAACCGTACGACGAAGCGCTTACTTTGGTTCGTAGTTCTATTAAGTCGTTCCCAAAAACCATTACTATTTCTTGCGGCAAACTTACGACCGGCGTCACCGTGCGCGAGTGGAGCGCCGTTATGATGCTTTCGGGTTCGTCGTCCACTTCCGCGGCGGGTTATATGCAAGCGATATTCCGCGTTCAATCCCCCGGATATATCAACGGCAAACAAAAGAAAAATTGTTACGTTTTTGATTTTGCGCCGGATAGAACGCTTAAGGTTATCGCCGAAGTACATAGGGTTACTAGTAAAGGGTTAAAAGACGACGAAAAGGCAAAACGCGCGCTTGCGGAATTTATCAACTTCTGTCCGATTATTTCCGTGGAAGGCGCGGTTATGCGTTACTATAACGTCGAAGAAATGATGCGCCAAATCAAGCGTATATCCGTAGACGCGGCAATAAACAGCGGTTTTGACGACGACACCGTTTATCTTTCCGATGCGGGTATGAAGATAAATCAATACGATCAAGAAATATTGCGCAAACTTGCCGACGTCGTAGCGCCGCAAAAGAAAGGTAAAAAGCAAACGGAAGTCGTAGTTTCCGACAACGGTATGACTAACGAGCAATATAAAATTGCCGAAAAAGCAAAACGCAAGCCTAAAAAAGATCTTACCGAGGAAGAAAAAGCGGCTTTAGAACTTTACAAAAAGCAAAAAGAAGAACAAAAAAAGTTATTCAACCTTTTGCGTGCCGTTTCAATCCGTTTGCCGCTTCTTTTTTACGGCGCAGACGCAGATATTACCGAAATAATTCACTTAAAAGACTTCGTTCAAATCGTCGACGATGAATCTTGGGGCGAGTTTATGCCGAAAGGTTTACGCAAAGAATTATTTCTCGATATTTCAAGATATTACGACGAGGACGTCGTGGTCGGCGCGGGGCTTCGTATAAGAAAAATGGCGAAAGCCGCGGACGAATTGCCGCCTACTTATAGGGCGAAGCGCATCGTCGAAATACTGTCTAAATTCAAAAACCCCGACAAGGAAACAGTTCTTACGCCTTGGCGCGTGGTTAATATGCATATGGGCAAAACTCTCGGCGGATACAACTTTTTCGATGAAAATTTCCAAAAAGAATCGGGCGAGCCGCGTCTTGTGGATAACGGAGACGTTACCGCGGATATTTTCCTCACTGCCAACGCAAAAGTTTTGGAAATGAACTCCAAGTCCGGCTTATATCCGCTTTATCTGGCGTACTCTTTTTATATGCTTAACGTTTCGGGCAAAGAAAAGGACTTACCGCTCGAAGTTACGCAAAAGATATGGTTCGATACGTTGGACAAGCATATTTTCGTGCTTTGTAAAACTAAAATGGCGCGCATGATTACTATCCGTACGCTTGCGGGCTACTCAAATAAAACCGTTCATGCGGTATATCTTACTAAACTCGTTGAAGAACGCATGAAGGACTTGGATCGTCTTTCCAACAAATTGACGAATCCCGACACTTGGAATATCGGAGGCGATAGAATGAAATTTGACGCTGTTGTCGGCAATCCGCCGTATCAAG
>CAZMOD010000055.1:1194-4693 GCA_964567885.1 uncultured Christensenella sp. | reverse complement strand
GGTGATAAGGTGGGGGACGGGGCTTTTTCGTCCGAAAATAATAGCGGTATAGTAATAAATCGGTAGGGGAAGGGGGCTTTTTCTTCCGTGTAAGCCGTATCGATATCCGCCCGTAACGCTAAAAACCTTTAAATCTTTGATTTAACGCGCACCAATAAGTTGCAATTTTTTACCAAAAATCGTTGATTATTCGTTTATTACCGTTGCTATCCTTTGACAACGTGAAATAATTGTGATATAATCGTGAGGAATTATATTTAATATTTGTAAAAGTTTTTCACTTAATTATGCGCGCTCAACGCCCGCGTCCACACTATATAAACGGTTTCAAACTTATTTAAAACGACGGATAAGCCCGCGTATAACGCGTCGTGAATCGTAAATTTTTCTAAATTTTTCAAAAAACGACGTAAATTTTATTCCATACCGCAAATTTTTCTAATTTTTAGTAAAAAAAATCGGCATTTTCAAACGATTTTGCTCTTAAAAGTATATAATAACTAAACGCAGATAAATTTTTAAACGCGTAAAACTTTTTAAACGTCTTTAAGGATTTTTGAATCGTAGTTAAAGTTAAGGATTGACAATGAATTTTTTCTATTACGGCTTATGCTTTTTAGTCGCGGCAATCGTCGTGGCGGCAACCCTTTTAGTAGGGCGTAAGTATCCGAAAAAACTTAATATATTCCTAAAAGGCTTGTCCTTAGCGGTAGCGCTCGCGTTCTTTTTCCGTTTTATGTTGGGGGACGAGGCTATACGCGACGTTCACTTTTGGACGCCGACGGAAGCCTTAGACACCAAAGGCAAGGTTATCTTAGCCCTTATCGAGGTTTGGCTTTCGTTCGCCGCGGTAATGCTTGTAAGTTTATCGGCGTTTTTCGACCTAAAAACCATGCCGTCGCTCGTTGCGTTCTTCGCGCTTCCTACGTTTTTATTAGACGCTTTATTCCTTTCAAACTACGCAAACGCGATAGTCGGCGTAAAAGCCCTTTCAAAGTTCGATATAAGAACGCTCGCGTTCTTTTTCCGTTTTATGTTGGGGGACGAGGCTATACGCGACGTTCACTTTTGGACGCCGACGGAAGCCTTAGACACCAAAGGCAAGGTTATCTTAGCCCTTATCGAGGTTTGGCTTTCGTTCGCCGCGGTAATGCTTGTAAGTTTATCGGCGTTTTTCGACCTAAAAACCATGCCGTCGCTCGTTGCGTTCTTCGCGCTTCCTACGTTTTTATTAGACGCTTTATTCCTTTCAAACTACGCAAACGCGATAGTCGGCGTAAAAGCCCTTTCAAAGTTCGATATAAGAACGTTGTTTTTGACTATCGAAACGGGCTTGGGACTCGGGTATTCGGTATCGCACACGATACTAAACCGCAAAAAAGTACTTTTAAAAGGCAAAGATTGGGCGTATTTTGCTTTGGCGATTTTCGGAATGATTTTTGCCAATATACAACCGTTTTTTCCGAGGATTTTATTCGACGAAACTCAAATCGCGTTTAAGCCGATGGACTTAAATTATTACCACAGACTTTTAATTTATCCCGCGGCGATAATCCCCGTAATTTTATACTTTTTACTTCGCGATAAGTCGGAGGATACAAAACGCTTCGTCTTACTTTATTACAGTTTGGCGGGGCTCGTGATGTTTTCCTATTCCCATAAATTTGAAGACTTTTTCGGTTCCAACTGGGTTAACAAACTGCCGTTGCACCTTTGCAACACCGCGCTTTATATAACTCCGCTTTGCGTAATTTTCAATTGGAAAAAGTTATTCTACTTCACTTATTTCATAAACGTTTTAGGCGCGTTTTTGGCGATAACGATGCCGTCTACGGGCAGTAATCTTATTTTATCGCCTAATATTTGTGAATTTTATTTAAGCCATTATCAAGCCTTCTTTATGCCGCTTCTCATCGTCGGGTTAGGGATTTTTAAAAGACCTCGGTTTAAAGAATTCAAGTACAGTATGATAGCGTTTGCCGTCTACTTCGTCGCAATCTTGATAATCAACGCTTGGTTCACCAATTACGACGCCGAAGTAAACTACTTCTTCTTAAACGGCGACTTTATCCCCGACAAATTCGGTTCTTTCGGTATGGGGTTACTAAACTTCGTGTGGGAGTTCGATATCGGCACTTTACACTTCAAATTCTACCCCGTCTACCAAGTACTGTTTTTCATCGTATACTTTGCAGCCGCTTTCGGGATGTGGTTTATCTACGAATTAGGTTACGACGTGATTTCCGGATGGTTGGATATGTCCGCACGTTCTCAAAAAATCAAACTCGACCGCTTAGCCTTACAATCACGGCTTAACGGAAGAAGTATCGAGGAGCCCGTTTCTATGGAAAACGTTAACAAACTCGTTTTAAAAAATTTCACTAAGCGTTACGCTAAATCGGACGTATACGCCGTCAAAGACGCTAACTTGGAAGTTTGCGGCGGTGAAATCTACGGCTTTTTAGGACCTAACGGCGCAGGTAAGTCGACGATTATTAAAAGCATCGTCGGCATACAAACGATAACCGACGGCGCGATAGAGGTTTGCGGTTACGACGTTTCAACCCAAAGCGTGGAAGCGAAAATGCAAATAGGGTACGTTCCCGACCATTACGCTTTGTACGAGAAGTTAACCGCGCGTGAATACGTCAACTATATCGCCGACCTTTACGAGGTTTCCCAAGAAGACCGTGACGAGCGTTTGAATAGGTTTATCAAACTTTTCGAATTCGAAACCGCAATCGATAACCAAATCAAAACGTATTCACACGGGATGAAGCAAAAAGTAACCATAATGTCCGCGCTTATCCATAATCCCAAAGTTTGGATATTGGACGAGCCTTTGACGGGCTTAGATCCTAACAGTATCTTCCAAGTAAAAGAGTGCATGAAGCAACACGCTAAAGAAGGAAATATCGTATTCTTCTCCAGCCACATTATCGACGTAGTAGAACGCATTTGCGACAAAATCGCTATTATCCGTAAAGGTCAAATCCAATGCGTCAAAGACGTTCACGAAATGGAAAGAAACGGCGAAAGTTTGGAAGCCTTTTATATGCAAACCATAAACGGTAGCGACGTTCAGCCCATACCGGTTGACGAGGTATAAAATGAAAGCTTTTGCAGAAATGAAAAATTTTTTTGCACCGCGACTTTCAAAACTAAAAACCTTAGTCGCAATGCAATTAAAGGATAAACTCGATTTTTCCTTTTTCCGCTCCAAGCGCGACGCTATTTTGAAAATCGCCCTCGAAATACTAAAATTCGTCGCGGTTACGGCAGTGTTTTACGCGTTGTTTTCCGTGTGTAAACTGCTTGCCGTCTTTCGTCCCGCGGGCGTAATTCCCGACACCGTCGTAAACGTAATCTTCGTTATAATACAACTTTTATCGTTGATAACTTGCACGGCGGGGCTCGTAGAGGCTTTGTATATGACCGCGGACAACAAAGTTTTATTGACTTTACCGACGTCGGCTACGATAACTTATTCGTCAAAACT
>CAZMOD010000055.1:0-1094 GCA_964567885.1 uncultured Christensenella sp. | reverse complement strand
GGAAGAATTTCGTTAAGAATAGTTACTACGATATTGTCGACGCTTGGCGTGGTTACGGCTTATATCGTCGTTTCCAAGGTGTCCGATAAGGAAATTATTTTAACTTCCTTAACGACCGCTTTCGTGTCGCTTGCGCACCTTCTTTGGTGTGCGGAATCCGACGTTATGCATTCCTACGCCGACCAATACGCGACCGTCGGTATACAGTTCGACAGTCCCAACGAAAGAAACGCAACTATATTAGGCTTCGTTTTATCGGCACTTTTCGCTTTCCTATACTACTTTTTCTCGGATAGGGGAGCAATGCACTCTTTAAGGGTGCTTTTGATAGCAAGCGTTTTATTCCTTGCCTTCAAAGTTTTTACCTTCTTAACGCGCGCAAAACTCTACTTTGCGGAGAACTAAAATATGAAGAAATCCACGATATTGATTTTAATAATAGTATATCTCGGCTCTATCTTTATAGTCGGCGTTTACGGTTTAAGCGTAAGATACGGAAACGAAACTATTTATTGCGATAGCATAACGCCCACGAAAATAGAACTTTCAACCGGCGCCGTGTACGAAGGCGAAAAAATAGTCGCCGACGAAGAAAGTACCGTCCCGATGTATAACATTAGCATTTCTTCTAAGGATTACGTCGAGGGGCTTACCGTAGTGGTAAGTTACGCGCTTAATCCGACCGACTGTACCAATAAAGACGTAACAATCGTTATAGTATCCACTTCCGACGACCCGCCCGCAACGATAGTCGACGATAAAATAGTGTTTATTAGAAAAGCCGCCGTAACGGTCAAGTTTTACGCGACCGACCGCGGTGCCGGCGCCGCCGAAATGACGATTAACATACGCTTCGGCAGATAAAAAATAGTAAAATAACCCTGGTTTCGACCGGGGTTATTTTTTACTTATGTCGGGATGCCCGGACGGGATAAAAAAGTCCCTGCGGCAGATATAAAACTTTAAGGAGATGCAAAATGTGGATTGCTGACGGATGGAAAGATTATGAAATACTTGATACCGCCTCTAAGGAAAAACTGGAAAGATGGGGAGAATATACCCTTATAAGACCGGACCCACAGGTTATCTGGAAC
>CAZMOD010000054.1:0-4799 GCA_964567885.1 uncultured Christensenella sp. | reverse complement strand
ATACCAAGTACAACTCCGTCCTTGCTAATAGCGAAAATAAAACTTACGCGTGGTATTCGGTCAGCGGAAAGTATAGCATAACTTATAACCCGAACGGCGGCGTTATGCCTAGTTCTTACACGAAAGAAGTCACGTACGGACAACAAATAGGTTCTTTACCGACGCCGACCAAAGCCGGTTATAAATTCGTATATTGGGTTGACGATAACGGTAACGAAGTTACTTCTACCGACGTATTTTACGTCAATCTAAACTTAACCGCTAAGTGGGAAGCACTAACTTACGACTTAACCTTTAATTTAGACGGTGTACAAGGCACTGTGCCTGCTACAAAAACCGTCACGTACGATAATCCTTACGGAGATTTATCATCCCCTACGGGATATAACGACGGCTACGCCTTCTTAGGTTGGTACACGGAAGCAATCGGCGGCACGCAAATCACTTCAACCGACACCGTAAAAATCACCGCGAACACCACGTTGTACGCCCGTTGGCAAGTAACGATAACTCTTAATTCGACAGCGGGTAGTTTTGAAGGCGCAAATACGCAAACCATGACGTTAACGCGTAAGCAAACTATCGTCAATAATATCAACGTATCGCCCACCTTAAGCGGTTACGAACTAGCAGGTTGGACTACGGACGGAACTTTGGAATCCTATACGTTTGACGACGCTTCAAGCGTTACTACGTTAAGTAAGTCCGATACCGCAACGACACCGTTAACCTTGTACGCCGTATGGGAAAAAGCAAGCGTTCAAGTAAACGTAACGTTTGACTTAAATTACCCCGGAGCAACCGCGGGAGCAACGCAACAATTAAGTTCGGGCAAAACTATAACTTACGAACCCGCCGAAAGAGAAGGCTATCACTTCTTAGGTTGGTTCGATTCGGCAAGCGGCGGAAACGAAGTAACAATCGTTCCCGATAGCGATACGACGCTATACGCACATTGGCAAGTCTTTAAGTATACGATTAACTTTAATTCCGGTATCGAAGGCGTAACCTTGTCACCGACGAGTATAGAAGTCAAATACGGCAGTTCTTATAGTCAACTTGCGGTTTCCGAATTTACCTATACGTACGAACCGAAATCATTAATCGGTTGGACGTACAACGGCAAAGAAATAGACTTAACCGACGGACTCGTCCCGTATTTAGGTTCAGACGGTAGTACGCTTACCTTTACCGCTATTTGGGAAGACAATTATCACGTCGTTATAAATTCCGACGTAAGCGGAGCAATCGAAGGCATACTTGACTTCTACGTTTCATATAAAGAAGCCTCTTGCACGATTAACGTTTCCGGTAAAGAAATAACGACAAACGATACCCGTTATAGAATAAACGGATATACCTCAGAAATCGCGACGCTGACTATAACGGAACAAACTGTCATGACTTTAAAAGGTACGTTAGACTTAACTTCTGCTATACAAAAAACGATAACAATAAATATAGCGACAGTTACGCAGTATTATGTACAATTAAATAATTCTAACTACTATACCGTCAAAAAAGATAATTCAAGCGGTGAATCAATCACAACCGGCTATTATGACAGCGGTACTGTATTATATATTACTAATACCGGTACAACTGGGAATTTTTTGGGAATTGGAGCGACAGGTAAGAATTATGTATACGTTGAAAACGATTATGACAAAAACGATGATACGACTTATGCGGCAAAAACAAAATCATTCCAATATGAATTAAACAAGAAAGCCACAATCAATGCAACCGATGACTCAACGTGTATCGCAAAAGGTACGCTCTTAACGCTCGCCGACGGAACGAAGAAGAAAGTCGAAGATTTAACTATGGACGACTTACTGCTCGTATTCAACCACGAAACGGGTACGTACTCTTACGCTAAACTGTTAGTTAACGAACACTCTAAAGACGATACTTACAAGCTTTATACGGTAATCAATATGAACTTCTCTAACGGTTCAACCGTAAAAGTCATTAAGGAACACGGCTTCTTCGACCTAACGCTTAACAAGTACGTTTACGTTAACGAAAGCAATTACACCGAGTTTATCGGTCACAAGTTCTATAGCGCAAGCTTTGACGGAACGACTTATACGAGCAGTATCGTAACGTTAGACAGCGTAATTCTAAAACAAGAATATACGGCGATCTACAGCCCCGTAACGGAAAACGGTTACAACTTATTTACCGAAGATATACTTTCGGTGACTACGGACTTAGACGAACTTCTTAACGTCTTTGAATTCGACGAAAATATGAAGTACGACGAAGAACTTATGACTGCGGATATTGAAAAGTACGGATTATTCACCTATGAGGAAGTCCAATACTTAATGCCGTACGAAGTTTACGTAAGAATCCCCGTTAAGTATTATAAGGTTGCAATAGGCAAAGGCTTAGTCACTATCGAGGACATTGAATCGTTAGCCGATAAATACATGTCCGAAATCGTTGATAATATGGACGCGACCGATTCGACCTAACTTATTAACGTAAGATAACCCCTTAGCCTTGTACGAACGAAATTTCGTTATTACTAACTCGTTCGTATATACTTCACCACCACCCCCCTGCGGCGGAATTCTTCCGCCGCAGGGGAAAATTTACAATTCAAAATAAAGGAATTCATAATAATATTTTAGATAAATCCAAAAAAAAACAGCATTTACAAACAAAACCACACGGCTATGTTTAATTTAACGTTGTCGGTTTGAAAAAGTACGTTGGCAAAAAATTCCTTAAAAAATTTTAAAAATTTACCATAAATCGTTGACTTTTTTATATTTTGCAGTATATAATATTATTACGATGATATGGTGTGAGGGTAACACCTTAAAAAGAATTCCCGCTTTGATGATACGGTGTGAGGGTAACACCTTAAAAAGAATTCCCGCTTTGATGATTTTACCCTTGCGTTTGCAAGGGTATTTTTCTTATAGGAGACGATATGCAAAAGATATTCACGTTAAATACGTTGTCGAAAGAATTTTACTCGGCATTTCCGCCCGAAGATTATCCCGAAATAGAACATAAGCCTTCAAGACCTTACGTCGTTTTAATCGTCGCTATCGAAAACAATAAGTTTGCGCTACCTCTCCGTACGAATATCCGCCACGATTATTGCTATAAGTTTAAAAACAGTAGCCACGCAACGAATTCGGTTACGGGGATAGATTTTTCTAAGGCGGTAATTGTAAATAATCCGAATTTTATCGGCGATAAAGCTGAAATCGACGATAAGGAATATGCAGAACTTTCTAACAAATATTATTTTGTAATTAAAAAATTTAAAACGTTTTTGAACAATTACATAAGATTTCGAAAACATGGCGGCAACGATTTCGTCGCGCGTAAATATAAATTTACTACTCTTCGCTACTTTGACGCCGAGTTAAACTTATAATCTATAATTCATTAAGTTTAACTAATACGCTTTTCAATCAACAAGCCGAAAAATGCAAAAAATGAGCCTGTAAATGAGCCTGTAAAATTGACGAAATCAGCAATGAAGGTTTTGAAATTTATACAATGTATCTTGCCGTACAATATTTTAGATAAATCCAAGCAAGAAAGATTCCTTGGGAAAAATGAAGTAGAAAATGATACAGAAAAGTTATTGATACAGCTGATACAAGAGAACCCTTTTATTTCCAAGGTTAAAATGGCTGAAAAAATAAAAAAATCTGTATCTACCGTAGAAAGAACTCTTAAAAAAAGTAAAACAATCGTCCGTATAGGTTCGCCAAAAGGCGGGCGTTGGAAAATCAACGAATAACAAACTATCTTTCATTTACCGCATTTTTTCTATCCACTGCGGCGGAATTCTCCCCCTCCCCGCCCGAGGAAATTATACGTTTTAAACTTTTAAAACTCTCTTAATCCATCAAATTATCTTGCGTTTTATCCGTAATTTCGATAAAAATTATCTTGCGTTTTGTCGGAAAGTGTGTTGAATACAAGCAAAAAATCTTTTTCGGCTACACCTCATCCGTCAACATAGTTGACACCTTCCCCTTAAGTGGAAGGCAAAGAAAGCCTCCTTTGATTACAAGGGAAGACTCCCTTAATAAGGGAGATGTCACGTAGTGACAAAAGGTTTCGGAGGGGGACCGCTTTAGCGGTGGTGGGATTGAATAAAAAAATCTTTTAATTCTTGTTCGCGGCGCTTTCAACGCCGCACCCTCTCCGTCGGCGTATGCCGCCACCTCTCCCAAGGGAGAGGCTTTCTTTTTCAAGGCTCCCACTTGGGAAATTCCCTTACTAAGGGAAACGTCGCGATAGTGACAAAAGGATTGCCTTCCGCGGCTTAGCGAAGCTGTCGCGTAGCGGGTGAAGGAATTGTAGCCGAACGCAGTTCAGCGTATCATTATATAAATCTCGCGGCGCTTTCAACGCCGCACCCTCTCCGTCGGCGTACGCCGCCACCTCTCCCAAGTGAGAGGCTTTCTTTTTCAAGGCTCCCACCTGGGGGAGCTCCCGCGTAGCGGGTGAGAGGGTGCGGCGGCAGTTGCCGCCGCGTAAATTATATTGCTACGCCGCTTTGCGGCTACAATCAATTTCGGACGGATCAAGCCCCGTCCCTACTTCGCGGCATATTCAACCCTCTTATCCCCTTCGGCTCTACGAGGCATCTCTCCCAAGTGAGAGACTTGCGTATGGAAGGATTTCTTAAAAAACGGCGTTGCGTAATAGAAAAACGGCTTCCGTGTAAAACGGAAGCCGTGATTTTTTTAATAAAAACTTTTTTCGTTAAAAACTTTTCAATTAAAAACTCTTAGTTTTTCAATTAAAAACTCTTA
>CAZMOD010000053.1:0-4816 GCA_964567885.1 uncultured Christensenella sp. | reverse complement strand
CCGTTTGCACGACTTGTGGCAACGAATACGGCGATTTAGCCGACCACGACTTTGATTGGATAAGAAGCAAAGACGGACATTACCGTAAATGTAAAACGGAAAATTGCACCGAACAAGAAACTTTATCCGGGCATACGTTTGAAAACGGCGTTTGCACCGTTTGCGACGATTACAATACGTACGGAACTGAGAACTTAACCTTCAAATACAACACGTCCGGCCAATACTACGAAGTTAGTGGATATACGGGAAGCGCAACCGATATCGTGATTCCGTACTATTACGACGACGGTACGAACGGCATACAGGTTGTGCGAGGTTTAGGGGGCTACGCGTTTGAGAACAAGAGTATTAAGAGCGTCTTTATTCCCGCGGGTGTTACGAATGCGTCGCTCAACGTATTTTATAACTGTTCTTCTTTGGAAAGCGTAACTTTTGAAAAAAATAGCCGCTTGACTATTATTTCAGATTACATGTTCTCTGGTTGCTCAAAAATAACTTCTTTTGAAATCCCCGATAGCGTAAAGAAGATCGGTGAACGAGCTTTTTACAGTTGCTGGAAAATAACTTCTTTTGAAATCCCCGATAGCGTAACGACGATCGGTGAACGGGCTTTTAGCGCCTCCGGGGCGACTAGTATAACGTTTGGCAAAGATAGTCGTTTAACGACGATTGCCCCATATGGTTTTAGCGCGATCGACAAATTGCCTTCGATTGTTATTCCCGATAGCGTAACGACGATCGGCGACGGTGCGTTTGCCAGCAACGCTCGTTTATGGAGCGTAACGTTAGGCGCCGGAATAACGGAAAGCGGATTGGGTAAGAATATCTTCTCTGAAAGCGTGCATGAAATCATTAACAAAAGTAAGTTGAATCTTACCGCAGGTTCGGACGCTTACAACGGCATTGCTAAAAACGTAAAACTCATCGTAACCGACGGCGTTAGTAAAATACAAACCGACGAAGACGGATCTTCTTACTTAATCGCAGGTGACGTGGGCTACTTATTGAAATACGGCAAACTTGAGGAGGAAAATGATATTGTTTTACCTCAAACGATAGGAGGTAAAAATTACTCCATAGGCGCATACGCTTTTGCTAATAAAGTTGTGGATAATAAAAGCGTCAAGTTGCCGGACAATTTAATTTCGATAGGCAGTTACGCTTTCTACATGAACCAATCGTTTCGGAGTATTGACATCCCCGACAGTGTAACGGAGATCAGTAATTACGCTTTTAATAATTGCGGGATTAAGAGTCTTACGATTCCAGCAAACGTAACGTCAATCGGAGAATACGCATTCGCTATGAATTCTTTCTTGCAAACTGTAACTTTCAAGGAAGAAAGTAAATTAACTTATCTTGGTAAGGGAGCTTTTGATTATTGTAGAAGCCTAGATTCCATTAAGCTTCCAAGCGGCGTAACCGTAATTAACAACGATGTTTTTAGTGATTGTGCTAAACTTGAAACGTTCACTATTACGGACGGCGTAACTTCTATCGAAAACAAGGCGTTTAGATGGTGCGAAAATCTTACGACGGTCACGATCCCGAAAAGTGTAAACTCTATCGGAAAAGACGTGTTTTATGGTTGTACTAAGCTTACCACGATTAAATACGCGGGAACTATCGCGGAGTGGCAAAGCATTACGAAAGACGCGGATTGGAAATCTTCTACGGGTACTTTCACGGTAGTTTGCTCCGACGGAAACATTGCTAAGACAGACGCTTAATTAAGCGTTTCCGTTTAGAAAACTAATTTAACGGATATGGCGGCGTAAACGCAATATAACGTGTTTTACGTTGATTGCCTTTTCCGTTGCATTGCGCCTACGGCTGTCGTTTGCGGTTAGTAAGTAACGAGTGCGCAGGCATTGCGAAAATCGTATTTTGCGGGTTATATAGCGTTATGATTTTCGCAAGCCGTACGGCGTTAAAATAATAAAAAAACGGGACTATTGCAAGTTGTAAAACGTGCAATAGTCCTTTTTCGTTATTCGTTTTTACACAAGGGGAAGCCTTACTTTTTTTGCTAAAAGGCGAAGGGTTTTTGGATTACCAATTTTTCTTTTCTTTTTCGTGGTCGTTATTGTGTTTTCTTACTTCTACCATTTGCGCGAACCACTCTACCATTTTGGGATCGGTGTGAGAAAAGAAGCAACTCGCATTTTCGTCGAGCGCGGAAATTTTTTCCATATCTTCCGCGGATAAATTAAAGTCGAAAACGTCGAAGTTTTGTTGCATTCTTTCTTTATGGACGGATTTAGGTATAACTACTACGCCGCGTTGGATATTCCATCTAAGCATAACTTGGGCGGCGGTTTTTTGATACTTTTCACCGATTTCGGTTAAAACGGGATTTGTGAAAAGTCCGTTTCTTCCCTCGCCGAAAGGCGCCCACGCTTCGTGGATAACGCCGTATTTTTTCATCCAAGCGTTGGCGTCTTTTTGTTGGTTTAAGGGGTGCGTTTCCACTTGGTTTATCATGGGCTTTATGCGGGCGAAACTGCAAATATCGACGAGTCTATCCGGGTAAAAGTTGCTTACGCCTATCGCTTTTATAACGCCTTTTTCGTAAAGTTCCTCTAAAGCGCGCCAAGCGCCGTAAACGTCGGAAAACGGTTGGTGCAATAAAACTAAGTCGATATAATCGGTTTGAAGTTTTTTAAGAGATACTTCTATGGATTTTTTAGTTTGTTCGTATCCGTAATGTTCCACCCAAACTTTAGTGGTGATAAAAAGGTCTTTACGGTCTATACTCGATTTTTTAATTGCGGAGCCGACTTCTTCTTCGTTAAAATAACTTTGCGCGGTGTCTATATGGCGGTAGCCTACCGATAGAGCGTCCAAAACGCAACGCTCGCATTCGTTTTTTGAAACTTGATAAACGCCGTAGCCCAAAATAGGCATTTTGACGCCGTTAGATAGAGTAACGTATTCCATAAAAAATCCCCTTATAATTTTATTTTAGCAAGTCCGCCTTCAGAGGTTTCCTTGTATCTTCTCGGCATATCCACGCCCGTTTCCTTCATTGCGGTAACCACGCTATCGAAGGAAATCTTCCGCGTTTCAGACAAAAAGCCGGAAAGCAAAGTTGCGTTTTCCGCCCTTACCGCGGCGACTGCGTTTCTTTCTATGCAAGGTATTTGAACTAAACCGCAAATGGGGTCGCAAGTAAGCCCTAAATGGTGCTCTATCGCGATTTCCGCGGCGTATTCTATCTTGTCTAAAGATAGCCCTTTAAGCTCGGCAAGCGCCGCCGCAGCCATTGCACATGCAGAACCTATTTCGGCTTGGCAACCGCATTCCGCCCCCGATATAGAGGCGTTTTTCTTTATAAGATTACCGATAATCCCCGCCGTTTTTAACGCGTTTATTATTTCGTCGTCCGAATATCCGTTTTTTTGCTGTTCGTAGTAAAGTACCGCGGGCAGTACCCCCGAAGCCCCGCAAGTGGGCGCGGTTACTATTTTTTCGTAAGCGGCGTTTTGCTCTCCCACGGCGAAAGCGTAGGCGCAAATAAGGCGATTTTCTTTGACTTCCGCGGTTTCGTTTTCGGGTGCGGAATTATATAAAAAGTTGGCGCGTCTATTGACGTTTAGTCCGCCGGGTAGCACCCCTTTAGCCTTTAGTCCGCATTTTACGGAAGCCTTCATTTCCTCGTAGACGGTCTTTAAATAAGTAGCGGCGTCGGGTTCGTATTTATCCACGTACTCGTAAATACGTAAACCGTTTTCGGTCAAATAGTCTTTGATTTCTTTAAAAGAAGAGTGGGGATAAATATATACCTCGGCGTCCTTTATTTGACCTTCTTTTAGAATTTTTCCGCCACCGACGCTAAAATATCTCGCACTTTTTATAGTAGCGTCGTTTTTATAGGCGGTAATTAGCAAAGTGTTCGGGTGCGGAACTTCCGTTTCGTAGTCGAAAGTAACCGTGCAAGGCTTTTTCAAAGTCTTTTTAATAACGACGTCGGTGCCGTGACCTTTGCCGGTCTTAGCCAAAGAGCCGTAAAGGGTTATTTTAAAAAAGTCGGCTTCGGGGACTTCTTTTTGAAAATCAGTCATCGCACGTTCGGGACCCATGGTGTGGGAACTCGACGGTCCGTAGCCTATGCGGTAAAGTTCTTTTAAACTTTCCAATCCGTTTTGATAAGTCGACATAATATTACCTTGATAGTTGATGATTATATTTCGTAAGAAGAAATCTTTCGTCTAACGGCAAAATCTTTGCAAAATTAGGAATTTTGCCGTAAAAACTAAAAGCGTTATGAAATATATTGCGTAAAGTCCGCCGATTATATACTTTTCGGATTTTTTGATTAAGTTTTCCATAATCGTTTCGAACGTCTTTAAGTTTGTTTCTTATAAGACGATTATAGTATACGGAAGGGGTTTTGTCAATAGTTTCGGAGGGAATTCGCGAAATCTTCGCTAAACTTTTGCCGAACGAATAAAAAACGGGTTGTTTTTAGACTTTTTAATAAAAAACGCCGCGGAATAGGCGCGGCGTATAGTGGGTATGGGGATAAAATTCGGATATAAAAGCAATTGGCAGTTCACTTCTAACGCAAACTGCCAACTACCTGAAAAATATATGATAAGGGGGAAAATGATGAAAACCTTTTTTGTGGTAACCAACGTTTCGTCGTCGTAACCTTGATTACGCCTATATGATACAATACTTTTAATTTTTTGTAAAGCGTTTTTACACCGTTTTTTAAAAAATTTAAAAAAATTTTTATTTTTTTTAAAAAAGTAAAATAATTTTTCCTAAAATCAAGATTTTTGCTTCCAAAATTTGTAAAATCATTTAT
>CAZMOD010000052.1:0-4818 GCA_964567885.1 uncultured Christensenella sp. | reverse complement strand
AGGTTTGATACGTTATGTGTCAGACCTTTTTTCTTTACATAAAGGGGTTATTTCCTTATCTGTAATGTAAGTAGTTAGCCTTGTAAGGGTATCATTTGGTACTTTTACAGGGCTTTTTTCATTTTTTGCTAAGAACTGCAGGACGAAAGGGTATCTACGGGACGAAAGGTGGTACTGCAGGACGCAAAAGTTTGAGTAACAAATTTTAGTAGCAGTGATAAATATATTGAAAAATGCGAGATTTTGCGGTACATTATAATAAATAGATTTTATGAGGTGGTATTTTGAAGATAATTTTGAGTAGAAAAGGATTTGATTCTGCTAAATGGAGATCTGCGGCAATCGCGAAGAACTTTTTGAAAGATTTTACCGCGAAGACTCTTCAAGAAGCCCCTTCAAACAAACCAACGGTATCGGTCTTTCCGTCGTAAAAACCGTAATAAAAAATCATAAAGGAAAAGTTTCGGCAAGCGCCGACGAACACGGTTTTACCTTGACTATAACCCTGTAAACGGGCTTATAGCCCCACTTTTACAACAAAATCGTTGCAAAATAAATTGTAAAAATATACTCTTTCCGCGGCGTTTTTAAGTACAATTAAGTTTGCCGCGTTATAATTAGACTAACTAAACGACAAAGAAAGCCTTTGTCAAATATTTCGACTTAAAATTATAAAGAGGTAAAAATGAAATTCAAAAAACTGCTCGTTTACGTTACTTTGATAGTTACGCTTTTACTATCCTCCGTTTTTAGCGGATGCGACCTAAGCAGCGCTAAAAAAATAAAATCTATTGAAAAAACGTCTACCGTGGGGCTCGTGGATACGTACACGATAACTTATTCCGACGGAAGCGTGTACACCTTCGAAATAACCAACGGGAAAGACGGTGAGGACGCGCAAAATTTAAGCGTTGAGGAATTATACGCGGCTTATATCGCAGAAAACCCCGAAGCCGATTTCGACGACTTTCTTAAATCGGTAACGTCGCTAAACCTCGACACCACGCTAAACGTTTCCAACAAAGCGTTAAGGTCGGCGATGAAGGTTTACGCTGAATTTACCGAAGCATACCGCTCCGCCGTCGGATTTTGGGGACAACAACAGACCTCGTACGAAACCGCCGTTTATTGCGGTTCTGCGGTAGTTTGCTTAATAGAAAGCAATTACACCTACATGATAACCAACTACCACGTTTTATACGACGAGGACGCGGCGACTCAATCCAAACTTGCTGAAAGAATCGTTTGCTATTTGTACGGAAGCGAAAGCGAACCGATTGAAACCAAACAAACGACGACTAACGGCGCGACCGTTTACGACTACGGCGATTACGGAATCGAATGCGAATACGTCGGCGGCGCGATTACTTTGGACTTAGCGGTTATAAAGGCGCGCACGGCTGACGTTAAAAAGATAAACCCCGACGTAGAACCGATAGAGTTTGCCAAAGATTACCACGTCGGCGAAACGGCTATAGCGATAGGTAACTCGGAAGACGAAGGCATAAGCGTAACCAAAGGCATAGTTTCGGTTGATAACGAATACATAAACTACGCTATCGACAAAGCCGAAAGATATTACCGCTCGATGCGTATAGACACCGCCATTTACGGCGGCAACTCCGGCGGAGGGCTTTTCGACAGCGACGGTAAGCTTATAGGAATTACGAACGCCGGCGATAGCGAAGACCAAAACATCAACTACGCTATTCCCGTAAACGTAGTGAAACCCGTAGTAGAAAATATAATTCATTACAACGACGGCGGCGTAAAAGTTTTAAAACTCGGCGTAACGGTCGCCTCCCAAAACGGTAGGTACGTTTACGACGCTCAAAAAGGTTACGGCGATATTATCGAAGACGTAATTTGTTCCGAAATAACCGACGATTCCCTTGCCGATAAAGGCTTTGGATTAGAAGTAGGAGATAAACTCGTCGCGTTAAATATAAACGGCGTTACCCACGAATTCAACCGCTACTTTAATTTAGGCGATCTTTTATACACAGTGCGTCAAGGCGACGTCGTTTCGTTTATTTATTACCGCAACGACGAAAAGGTGCAATCTATCGAATACCAAGTAACAAAACAAGATTTGGTAAGCGTCGCTTAAAAACGGCTGCCGTACGTAATCGACTTTTTAATTCGTCCACCCACCCCTCGTATGTGAAAACTTAGTTTTCTCATATTTTACAACCTCCTTTCAAAACACCTCTTGACGGACGAAAGTCCGCCAAGAGGCGTTTTTTGTTAGTGCGTTTATTGATTTTTATTCTTTTTATTATCTTTTTTTGTTGATTTTTTCAAGAATCACCGGTTTTTCTAAAAAGTACGCGCTAATTTTCACAACTTTGACAAAAAAATCGTTACTTTTTCTCATTATATTATTATAATAATAAAGTAATATAATCGTAACGCGGTTTTATTGCCTAATTATTTACTAACGGAGAATTTTATGTTTGATTTTAAAAAACTTTGCACCGAAGTCGAAAACCTTTCTAAAGAAGAACGCACCCTGCTTACTATAAGCGAAAGTAAAAAAGTATTGCTCGGTTTAACAGACTTTTCCTTTACCGCGCACAATCCCGTCGAGGCTTTGGCGGCTTTTATAATAGGCGCGGTCGCGAGCGACGGCGTTATCGACGAAAAAGAATACCTTTTGATATTCCCCTCTTTGGTTAAAGCCTTCGGGGAAGATTTCGATTACGAATCGGTTAAAAATATGTTCAAAAACAAACGTGCCACAGCGGAACTTAACGACTATATAAACGCGCTTATGCAAATAATTACCGCCAAAAACGAAGAGTTAAAGACGGATATCGTTACTCTTTGCTTATTAGTCGTCGCAATCGACGGCAAAATTAGTTCTAAAGAACGCCGCTATATAAGAAGGCTTTGCAAATAACGTAAACGTTCGTAGGCAAACGATAAAGATATATTACGAGATTTTTTAAAAAAGTAAGGTTCAACGAAAGAGTTATCAAGTTCGACGACAAAACGGAAATGCATTTTTGATTTTTCGTAAATAATAAAATCGTTTCCGACTTTATTTATAAAAACGGGCGGTTGCAAATATTTTGCAATCGCCCGCTTGAGTATTTCACGATTTTTAAACCCGTCTAAAAACAACGGTTGGGTTTTTGTTTTTTGCAAACGTCGACCTTTTTGCAACGGTAACAAACTTCGTTTTGAAGCGGTTTTCCGTCGAAAAAGTCTTCAACGTTTTGCCAAGTGGTTAAAGCGATGCTTTTTAAAGCCTCGTCGGTCAAAAACGCTTGGTGCGACGTAATTATAACGTTAGGCATACTAAGAAGCCTTGCTAAAACGTCGTCGCCTAAAATATGTCCCGATTTATCCTCGAAAAACAAATCCGATTCTTCTTCGTAAACGTCCAAGCACGCCGCGCCGATTTTTCTGTCTTTAATCCCCGACAGCAAAGCGTCTGCGTCGATAAGTCCGCCTCGCGACGTATTGATTAAAAACACGCCTTTTTTCATTTTTGCAATGGACGCGCCGTCTATCATATGGAAGTTTTCTTCGGTAAGCGGACAATGAAGCGATATAATATCGCTTTTTTCAAAAAGTTCGTCAAGGGAAACGTAAGTAACGCCGTCTATTTTCGACGGAAACTTATCGTTTGCCAAAATATCGCATTTAAAACCTTTCATGATATCTATAAAGGCTTTACCGATTTTACCCGTCCCGATAACGCCGACGGTTTTACCGAAAAGGTTAAAGCCCTCTAACCCGTTAAGGCTGAAATTAAAATCACGCGTGCGGTTATACGCTTTGTGTATGCGGCGCGCGGAAGTCAAAAGCATAGCGACCGCGTGTTCGGCAACGGCTTCCGGCGAATACGACGGAACCCTTACCACGTGAATTTTGCCGTAACATTCTTTTACGTCGACGTTGTTAAAGCCGGCGCATCTTAGCGCTATGAGTTTTACGCCGTAACCGTAAAGCCCGTCTATTACGGCTTTATTTAAATCGTCGTTAACGAAAGCACATACCACGTCGTAACCGTTGCATAAGGGGCAAGTGGACTCGTCTAACTTGGAAGAATAATATTTTATAAGCACGCTTTCGGGTTTTAGCGCGTCGAAGTATTTTTTATCGTAAGGTTTAGTATCGAACATTGCTACTTTAATCATATAAAGTCCTCGAATAATTTATTTTTGATGATATTACCATATACTTAATTTATTGTCAACTTTTACCCCCCTTATTCTACTTTCTACGCGAATTTTTCACCAAATCCCCTTTAACGCTTGCACGATTTTTAAGTTTAAGGTATAATCGTTTAGTAAATATTTTAGCGTAAAGGGAACTTATGACCTATTTAAACGATTTTCATATTTTGGTCGGCGAAACTTTAATGTATTGCCAAAGAATAGAACACGATATAAAAATAATTTACGCGGCGATGCTGGACGGAAATTTGACGGATAATTTGAAACTCGTGGAAAAAGAAACTTTAGGCACCGTGTTAGTAGCCTTGCGCGCTTTGGACGAAAGCGACAAAAACCCGACGTTTACGAAAAAAGATTACGCCCTCTTAAAAGAAATTAAAAATATCCGCAATTTTATCGCGCATCAATGTTATATAGAATTTTTATATCAATCGGAAGAAAATTTTTCTAAAAAAATTTCCGAAAATTATAAAAAAATAGACTTTTTTAATAAAAATTTAAAAGATCTTGCAAATTTTGTCGAAAAAGCCCGTTTTTCGATACTTTCAAGGTATAAACTCATCTAATCGTTTTTATAAAAATACAAAATTTACATAATTTAAACGACCAATTAATCCGCATTATATAAATG
>CAZMOD010000051.1:0-5098 GCA_964567885.1 uncultured Christensenella sp. | reverse complement strand
GTGAAACTCGCCTCAAGATAAGATATCCCATATCGTAAGGTAGTAAGACCCCTTGAAGACAACAAGGTTGATAGGTCGGAGGTGTAAGTACAGCAATGTATTGAGCTGACCGATACTAATAGGTCGAGGGCTTATTCTCAATAAAAAGAGAATTAAAGCGAATTAGAAAGAGAATACCTAAAAAAATACAAGATCAAGCCAAAAAGCCTTGACTGGAAAGTTCAAAAGTAATATAATTACTATGCAGTTGTGAGTTTTCGATTAGAAGACTTAAAGAATACAGTATACATCAGTCTTTAACGGTTAATGAAGTTAAAAGGTAGTTAAGTTAGTTTTAGACTGTTATATAACCATTGCGGTGGCGATAGCGTTGAGGACCCACCTGTTCCCATCCCGAACACAGAAGTTAAGCTCAATTGCGCTGAAAGTACTTTGCTGGCAACGGCACGGGAGGATAAGGAGCTGCCGCATTCAATTTTTTACCGTTCGAAATATTCGAGCGGTTTTTTCTTTCCTAAAATGAATATTTGATAATATTTTTACCAATTTGTCTGCGTCAAGCGGATTTTTTTTACGAAAAATTTACGTTCCCGCAAAAATTTTTATATTTTACTTAATTCTTCTTGACAACTTAATACTATGCGTGGTATAGTATTACGCGTAAGGAGGTATTATGGACGCACAGTTAAAACGAGGCGTGATTGAAAATTGCGTGTTATCGGCGATGTTAAAAGGGGAAACTTACGGTTATGAACTTATTAAAACGGTTTCACCCATGATAGAGATTTCCGAATCTACTTTATATCCTATACTTCGGCGTCTTTGCGCCAACGGATACGTGGTAGTTCGCTCGGCGGAGCATAACGGTAGATTGAGAAAGTATTATTCGATTACTGCGTTAGGCAAGGCAAAATTAGACGATTTCTTACGTGATTGGAAGGACGTCGTCAAAATTTACGACTTTATACTAAAGGAGTATAAGCAATGAACAAAAGCAAATTCCTTAAAAAATTATATCGTAAACTATATTTTTTCAGTAAAGACGAGAGGCGATCAATCGTCGATTATTATTCTGAAATCATCGACGACTTGATTGAAAACGGCAAAAGCGAAGAGTCTGCGGTGTCCGAATTTGAACCGCCGGAAGTAATTGCCAGTAATTATAGAAAACAACGGAAAACAGAATGGATTGATTCAGGTAAAAAAATTCCGACTTGGTTTTGGATTGTGTTGATTGCGGGTTCACCGATTTTGATAGGGCTACTGGTCGGGGCGATAGGAATAGTCTTTGGGATTTTAGGCGCTGTTTTAGGTGTCACGATTGGCTTTACGGTCGGAGGGCTTGCCGCCGCAGTATACGGATTAATAACGATATTCACCGATTTTGCCTTTGGGTTATCAACGTTCGGTACGGGATTGTTTTTGTGCGCTTTAGGCTTGCTTATCATAATCGGAGTCGTTACCTTATCAAAGAAAATCATTGCAAAAATAAAATATTCAAAGGAGATTAATAAATGAAAAAAGCGTTAATTATAATTATAGTTTTACTAATCGTAGGCGCCGTAGCGGGTATTATGGGATCGGTAATTTACGCGGCTGACGGCGGTGTTATGCAAGACGCCGAAAAGAAAACCTTTAAGTTAGATTATAACGGTGAAGACCTTTCAATCGAAGCGGATTTTGATAAAATCGAAGTAGAAGTCGTTGAAGGTAATCAAATAATTTTTGATTATTACGAAAGCGACACAGTTAAACGTACGATAGAAAACGAGGAAGGTGAAATATCTTTTGAAACCGAAGCACCGCATTTTTTCAATTGGTTTATCGGTAATAAATACGTTTTAAAAATCGGCGTTCCGCAAGAATTCGGCGGAAAACTCGAGATTGAAAGCGAAACGGGGGGCATTTTAGCTGATCTGAATAAGGTGACGTGCAAAGAAATCGAAGTAGAAGTAACGACGGGTAACTTAACGATTAAAAACGCAACTTCCTTGGGATTTTGCTCTTTAGAAGCGACGACGGGTTCGATTATTGCCGAAAATATCGACGTAGCCACAAGCGCTAATATTAAAGCCACGACGGGAAACGTTGAAATAAGAAATCTATCGGCAAAAGACGTTGAGATAAAAATAACGACGGGGCATTTGAAGGAAGGAAAAATCGATTGTCAAAGTTTTTCGGCTGAAGCGACGACCGGTAATTTGTCTTTTAGCCTTAGCAGCGCTACTAAAATTTATTTGAAGGCAACGACCGGCACCGTACGAGGAAAAATTACAGGGTTAGAGAAAGATTTTAACGTTGAAACTTCGACGACTACCGGGAAAAGCAATCTTAAAAATCAAACGGTCGTAGGCTCCGACAAATCAATTGTGGCAAAAACCACGACGGGTAATATCAATATTGAGTTTACAGACTAATAATTTTCAGGCTTTGTAACGATAATACCGGGGAGAAGGAATTCATAAATTTATGAATTCCTTTTTATATTGCGTTGATTTTTTGTTTATTATTTTTCAACTAAATGGAACAACTTTTATAATTTGTCGAAAAAATTATTAAAATTATTGTAAAATTAGCACTCAACGCTTGACAGTGCTAATTATTAGTAGTATAATATAGACGTTCAATGGGAACAATCCTACTGAAAAATAAATTTACGAGGTATTTATAATGAAAAATAACAATGAATTAAGTTTACGCAGCGGCAGATTATATTTTGATCCGTTTTTCGACGCGTTTTTTGATTTCCCTACGTCTAAACAAAACAAAAGGGCGTTTTCTCTTATGAAAACCGATATAAGCGAGGACGAAAATTCCTATAAATTATCGATTGAACTACCGGGATTTAAAAAGGAAAATATTGCGCTCGATTTGAATAACGGCTATTTGAACGTTACCGCCACGCGTGAAGAAGAAACCGAAGAGAAAAAGTATATAAGAAGAGAAAGAAGTTACGAATCTTTAAAACGTTCCTTTTACGTCGGCGAAGCGGTCACCGAGGACGACGTTACCGCAGCGATGGAAAACGGCGTGTTGTTAATCAATATTTTAAAAAGAGTTGAAGAAGCGCCCAAAACTAAAAGAATCGAAATAAAATAATCGTATAAGTAAAAAGGCTATCGCACACCTGCGGTAGTCTTTTTTTTGTCATATTTAGAGTTTTTTAAAATATAATAGAAGCAAGATGTTCGATTACCTTTCGGAAAATCTAAAAAGTTTAGTTTTATCGTACAATCTCGATTCGATAAGTGAAATACGGCTTCGCGTAAACGCCCCGATAGTTATCCAAATTGACGGAAAATATCGTGAAATACCGAATAATATCGCAGTTTTTACTCAAAAAGACGCTGAAAACTTGATTTTAAGGCTTACGAAACGATCGTTTTACGCTTATAACGAAGACGTAAAAAACGGTTATATTTGCGGCGAAAACGGAGAAAGAATAGGTTTAGCGGGAAAGTGCGTTTACGACGGGAACAAACTTTTAACGGTTAAAGATATTACGTCGTTTTGTATAAGAATTCCGCGTGAAGTAAAAGGGTGTGCGTTTGAAACTATAAAGCGGCTTTTAAGCGAAGGTTTAAAAAGCGTTTTGGTTATTTCTCCGCCGGGTGGAGGAAAAACTACCTTTTTGCGTGATAGCGCACGGGCTATTTCTTCCGAACAGAAAGTAAACGTTTTAGTCGTTGACGAAAAAAACGAACTTAGCGGAAACGGTCGGTTTGATTTAGGCAAAACTACCGACGTTATACGCTCGGGAAGTAAAAGTTACGGCTTTAAAGTCGGTGTTTTGAATATGCGTCCCGACGTAATAATTACGGACGAGCTTTTCTCGGAATCCGATATTATTTCAAGTGAAAACGCAGTTTTATCCGGCGTGTCGGTATTTACTTCCGCGCACGGTAAAAACGTCGAGGAGTTGTCGCGAAAAAATGTTTACCGCTCGCTATTTGATAAAAAAATATTCGATTACGCGGTAGTTTTATCGTCGGAAAAAAGGTTAGGGGAAATTAAGGAAGTCGTTAAATTATGATTTACAAAATAGTTTTGGGTTTAATAATAACCGCTTTGACTACGCTTTTAGCGATAAAGAAGTCGGAAAAATATCGTTTTAGAAAAACCGTTTATAACGAACTTGTTAAATTTTGCAATTTAGTTGTAAACGATATATATTTTACTTCCAAAACGGTGGACGAGTTCGTTTCGAAAATGCCCGATAGTTTAAAAGAGGTAACCAATTTAAAAGATAATGATTTTAAGGAAGGTTACGCCTTAACCGTTAGCGACGAAAGATTTTTAATTAGCGAAAGAAAAGATATCGAGGATTTTTTTAACTTGCTTGGACTATACGAAAGGGAAGGTTCGGTCAACGTGATAAATTATTATAAAACTAAATTTATTGAAAAGCAATCGGAGTGTGAAAGTTATTATAAAAAAACGGCGGCGTTCTATTTGAAAATAGGCGCTTTATCGGGCGCTTTAATAGCGGTGATACTAATTTAACAAATGAGCGTCGACGTAATTTTTAGAATAGCGGCAATCGGTATTTTAATTACCGTAATATGTCAAATATTAAAAAAATCCGATCGCGACGATATTGCGACGCTTGTTGGAATAGCGGGACTCGTGATAGTTTTATCTATGGTGATATCCATGATTGCCGAACTTTTTCAAGTTGTAAAAGACATTTTTACCCTTTACTAACGCGTATGGAATTAGCAAAGATTATAGTTATCGGCTTACTGTTTGCCGTAATTATCGTTTATTTGCAGTCGGTTAACAAGGAAATTGCGTTGCTTGCAACGATTGTAGGTGGCGTTATTCTTTTAATATCGATACTTCAATCTTTATATCAAGTATTTTTAACTTATGAAAATCTTGCCGAGTTGGGCGGGATTAACGGCGACTTATTAAAACTAATAATTAAAATAACGTTAATATGCTATTTGATAGAATTTTCGGTGCAAATAATAGAAGATTTCGGACTAAAGTCGTTGGCGGACAAGGTATCCTTAGCGGGGAAAATTATCGTTCTACTAACCGCAACGCCCGTCGTTACCGCTTTAATAGATTTAATAAGAAATTTAGTATAATAATA
>CAZMOD010000050.1:0-5454 GCA_964567885.1 uncultured Christensenella sp. | reverse complement strand
GCAACGATATCCCCGCTTTAGACCACGATTACGACAGTGAAGTAACCACTCAACCCACTTGCATCGAAAAAGGCGTAAGAACTTACACTTGTAAGCGCACGGGTTGCGGGCACACTTACACCGAAGACGTAGCAATCGATCCTAACGCGCACGATATTAAAAACCACGAAGCGAAGGCTGCAACTTGTACCGAAGACGGTTACGAAGCGTATAAAACTTGCAAACGCGAAGGTTGCAATTATACTACCTACCAAAAGAAAGACGCGCTTGGACACGTAAACAAACAATACGTTGACGCAAAGGACGCTACTTTTGCAACCGCCGGCAACGTTGCGCATTGGCATTGTTCCGATTGCGGCGTAAACTTTAGCGATGAAGCGTGCACCACCGCAATCTCCGACGTCACTATTAAAGCAATGGGTGAACAATACTTATTCGACTACGTTGACGGTATGAGGGTTCAAGCCGAATCTACTCTTTATAGCGGTGCAAGAACTCAAGACGCCGCAAGCGGTAAAATTCTCGGCAGTTTATCTGCTTCGACGATAATCAAATTCGGCATACAATCCGACGTCGCACGGGAAGTAGAATTGTTCGTTAACTCGGTTATAAGGGTTGATAGCACCTATTCCGGTAAAGCAAGCGATCGCTTTACTTTAATGCTGAACGGCGTTGCCGTAGATTTGTCCTCTAAAACTATTAAAGGCGTAACTTACGGTAGCAACGGTTGGTGGGCGCAGCCTTATAGCGGTGCTTCTTTAGGCAAAATAACCCTTTCTTCGGGTGAAAATATTATCGAAATAACGACTTCCAACGAAATGAATATCGACTATTTCTATTTCACTTATCCCGAGTTCAATTACACCGAATGGTTGAAAATCGAAGCGGAAGATACGCTTTTCAGCGGTTTAGTGGTTAGAAACGACGGAAGCGGTAAGATTCTCGGCATAAACGATTCGGCTAGCTCGCGGGAATTAAAATTCGTAGTATATTCCGACGTTGAAAAGGAAGTGGAATTATTTATTAATTCGGTTATCAGAGTCGACTCTTCGCATTCATCGAAAGCAAGCGATCGTTTTACTTTAAAAATCGGCGGAAACGCTATCGATTTATCTAACGTAACGCTTACCGGGAAAGGCAGTGGCTGGTACAACGAGCCTTATCGCTCGACCTCTTTAGGAAAAATCACGCTTAGCAAAGGTCCTAACTTCGTAGAATTCTCGGTATCAAGCCTTAAAGAAGTAAACGTTGACTATTTCTTCTTTGATTATCCTCCTTTCGAATACGCGGACGGAATGAAAATCGAAGCTGAAGATACGCTTCATAACCTAATCGTAAGAAGCGGAGGCAGTGGTAAGATTCTCGGCAATGATAGCAATCCGGAAATGAAATTCGTAGTTCATTCAAACGAGGAAAGAGAAGTTGAATTATTTATCGGCGCGCTTATTTGTACCAGTGGCAACTATTCTAAAGTCGCGAGCGACCGCTTTACGCTTACCGTAAACGGTGCTTCGATGGATTTATCTAAGATAGAGATTACCGGTGTAGCGCACGGTGGCGGCGTCAATTGGTGGGATCAAAAATACAACCTGAATTCTTTAGGTAAGATTACCTTATCAAAAGGCGCAAACGTAATTAAAGTTACGTCGTCAGCGGAAATGAATATAGATTGCTTCTATTTCAATTATCCCGTTTTCACTTACGGCGAAGAAGGACTTACCGTCCAAGCGGAAAGCACCGTTTACGGCAACGCAGCGGTTCAAACTAAAAACGACAGAACCAATCTCGGAAGTTTAAGTAAGTCTTCTACCGTAAAATTCGCGGTTTACAGCGATAGCGTTAGAGAACTTGAATTCTTCGTGAACTCACAAATTCGTACCGACGGTAATTATTCAACGAAGGGAAGTGATCGCTTTACGCTAAAAGTTAACGGCGTTGTGGTTGATTTATCCGAAATCGTTATTACGGGCGTATCGCACGACAACGGTGGTTGGTATACTAAGGATTATAGCGACGCGTCGTTGGGCAAGATAACCCTTGCGGCGGGCGTTAACGCAATCGAAATGACTTTCTCAAGCGAAATGAACGTTGATTATTTCACTTTCGCGTAAGAAATAGTTGAAAAATGTTTTTTCTACGAATAGTATAAAAAACATAAAAACACGGAGGCTTGGGATTTCAAAGCCTCCGTGTTATACTATCACGTTTATTCAAAGACGCCTGACAAAAACTGCGAAACGTATATCGCAAAAACTCAAAAACCCGTCTATAGGTCGGTTATCGACCAATAGACGGGTTTTTTATCGTGTGGCTGTAAAAACACGCGATAACGGACTTATAGGCGGACTTTTAGCCGTTTTATCGTTTTGTGGGGCGGGTTGTTCGGGTAATTAGGGGCGGTTTGGTGAACCTCACCGTCGTTTTCTAAGGTTACGAAAGCTTCTGTTGGCTCGGTTAAGTTTATACGATTAATGAAATTATCTTGCCGAAACTTAAAGAAACCTCTTTGTTTACGGCGTTTTTATCGTAAAGCGCGACGGTTGCCGTAAACGCTAAGAATATTAAGATTAAAGCCGTTAGCCGTATTTTTTCTTTGACGTTTACGCGGGGTATTCTTCTTCTTTTGTTTTTCTTGCAGTTTTTTCTTTAACCGTTTTTATTTTTACTATTGAAAAAATCGGGTAAACTTGCTAAAAATTTTCAATTAACCGTTTTTGCAAAGAAAAAACCTAAAACGGTAACGATCCGTTTTAGGTTTAAATGGTGACTCCTACGAGACTCGAACTCGTGTTACCGCCGTGAAAGGGCGATGTCTTAACCGCTTGACCAAGGAGCCGTTATTAAATTAAAATGGTAGCGGCGGTCGGATTCGAACCAACGACCTGCCGGGTATGAACCGGCCGCTATAACCAACTAAGCTACGCCGCCATACGAAAAAAAATGGTTGCGGAGGTGGGATTCGAACCACACGACCTCCGGGTTATGAGCCCGACGAGCTGCCAGACTGCTCTACTCCGCGTCGTCAAATTGCTTGATTATTGTATATGATATCGGTAAATTTGTCAACTGTTTTTTACCCGTTTTGGAACAATTTTCAAAAAACTTTTAAAAAAGCCGAAAAAGCCCGTGGTTACGGTTAAACTTTTCCGAAATTTAGTAACGAGAGGTAAAATAAAATTTTTTCGCATTCATATATTTTTTGTAATTTGCGACCGCTTTAAAAAAAACGCGTTGCCGCTTGCTATATTCGTGCAAAAAGCGTAAAGCGTAAAAACGACTAAAAAAGTAGGGCTTTAATTAAAAAAATTGCGTGGAAAAAATTTTCAAAAAAATTTTTCGTCGTTAATTTTACAAAAAAGGGGTGCACGAGGCACAAAAAATTATTAAAAAGGCAAAAAGGTTGAAAATCGCGGTTAGATATGTTGATTTATTTTTAAACTTTTGCTAAAATACGTTTATGGAAGGTTTTAACGATAAATTGTTTAAAAAAGGGGAAACCGTAGCAGTCGCTCTTTCGGGCGGCGAGGATTCGGTTTGCCTTTTATTTTTACTCAAAAACCTTGAAAAAGAAAAAGGGATAAAAGTCGTCGCGATAAACGTCGAGCACGGTATACGTGGCGAGGCTTCCTTACGCGACACCGCCTTTTGCAAGGACTTATGTCGTAAATTATCGGTTCCCATTAAAACCTTTTCGGTGGACGCGCCGACGCTTTCTTCCGTAGAAAAACTCAGTATGGAAGAGGCCGCGCGCAAACTGCGTTACGACTGCTTTTTAAGGGCGGTAGACGATGGTTTTTGCGACAAAGTGGCGTGTGCGCATCACTTGGACGACAACGTCGAAACGGTGCTTTTCAACCTGTTTAGGGGCGCAACCGTGTCGGGACTTAGAGGGATGGAAGAAACCTCTTACGACGGCGTGATAATAAGGCCGCTTTTACGCGTTAAAAAAGCCGATATAAGAAAGTATTTGGAAACCGTCGGGGGAGAGTTTAGAAAAGACGAAACGAACGACGACGTCAAATACACCCGTAATTTTATCCGTAAAGAGGTTATGCCTCTTATTCTGTCGAGATTCCCGTCCGTAAAAGAGGCGGTTTTAAGATTGTCTTTATCTGCAAAGTCCGACGACGCTTTTTTGTATTCTTTGGCGAAAAAGGCTGTAGAGGTAAAAGACGGAAAAGCCTATATCCCCGTGGGGATAGAATACCCCGTGTTTTCGCGTGCGGCGATACTTGCGTTAAAAATGCTTGGCGTACACAAAGACTTCGATAACGGGCATATAGCCGCACTTTTTGAACTTTGTGGCAACCAAAGCGGTAAAAAAGTCGACCTTTTGAAAGGACTTTACGGCGTTAGGGAAGGCGACTTTATAGTCGTAAAAAAGAAGGCGGAAAAAGTCGAGTTTTGTCGAAAGTTTACGGGCGAAAATATCCAGACTTTAGAGGGAACGATTTATATTGAAAAGGCAGACGGCTACAAAAAAGACGACGGACTTTACGTCGACTTGGATAAAATCCCCGACGGCGCGGTCGTGAGAAAACGAAAAATAGGCGATACGTTTTATAAATTCGGCGGCGGGAAAGTCAGTTTGAAGAAATTTTTAACCGATAAAAAAATCCCCGCGGATAAAAAAGACGAACTCTATCTTATTGCAAAAGACGATATAGTTTACGTCATCGCTGGCGTGGAAATTTCTTCCCTTTGTAAAATCGATAATAAAACCGTTAACGCGGTTAAAATCACTATAAAAAACGTTTAAAGGAGCAAAAAACAATGGAAAATCAAATGCTTAACGACCTCGAAAAGGTTTTGTTTTCGGAAGAAGAAATAGCAAAGCGCATTAAAGAGGTCGCCGCTCAAATCGACGAAGATTATTACGACAAACGCCCCATCATGGTGGCTATTTTGAAAGGCAGCGTAATGTTTTACACCGACCTTCTTCGCGCAATGAATATAAAAGCCGAAATGGATTTTATGGCGATATCAAGTTACGGCGACGATACGAAAACGTCGGGCGAAGTCAAAATGGTTAAAGACTTGGACCGTTCTATCGAAGGGCGCCACATAATAATAGTCGAGGATATCGTAGACACTGGTTATACGCTAAGTTATCTTAAAGCGGCGCTGAAAACCAGAAAGCCCGCTTCCATAAAAGTTTGCTCTTTATTAAATAAAGAATCACGCCGCTTGGTCGAGGTCGAACCCGACTACGTTTGCTTCGAGGTCGGTAACGAGTTCGTGGTAGGCTACGGCTTGGATTACGCTCAATTTTATAGAAACCTTCCTTTAATCGGCGTGTTAAAGAAGGAAGTTTATTCTAACTAATTTTCGTTTAAAAAAAGTCTAACTATCGTGCGCTTAAAAGAAGGCGGTATATCCCAACTAATTTAAGCGTTAATGAAGTAAAGATATTTAAAAGAATTTTGCGTGTTAAAAAAGAAAGGCTCTCACTTT
>CAZMOD010000049.1:0-8640 GCA_964567885.1 uncultured Christensenella sp. | reverse complement strand
GCGGTTGCGAAAGTCTCCGGAGTATAACGATCCCCGATAGCGTAACTTCGATTGGTGAAGATGCGTTCTATGGTTGTAGTGGGCTTGAAAGCATAGTTGTAGAGGAAGGGAATAAGAAATATAAAAGTATAAATAATTGTCTTATCGAAACCGCAACAAAAACTTTAATATTAGGTTGTAAAAACAGTGTAATACCTAATGACGATAGCGTAACTTCGATTGGGGATTATGCGTTCTATGGTTGTAGCGGATTAACAAGTATAACAATCCCCGATAGCGTAACTTCGATTGGTGCTTGGGCGTTCTACGGTTGTCCAATAGAAACGGCAAAGATACCAGCACTTGCTTGTTCATATATTAAAAACGAAAATTTAAAAACCGTAACGATAACAAGCGGTAATTCGATTGGTTATTCTGCGTTCGAAGATTGTAGCAGTCTAACGAGTATAACAATTCCCGATAGCGTAACTTCGATTGGTTATAGGGCGTTCTATGGTTGTAGCGGATTAACAAGTATAACAATCCCCGATAGCGTAACTTCGATTGGTGCTTGGGCGTTCTACGGTTGTCCAATAGAAACGGCAAAGATACCAGCACTTGCTTGTTCATATATTAAAAACGAAAATTTAAAAACCGTAACGATAACAAGCGGTAATACGATTGGTGCACGTGCGTTCTATGGTTGTAGCAGTCTAACAAGTATAACAATCCCCGATAGCGTAACTTCGATTGGTGCACGTGCGTTCTATGGTTGTAGCAGTCTAACAAGTATAACAATTCCCGATAGCGTAACTTCGATTGGTAGTTGGGCGTTCAGTGGTTGTAGTGGACTTGAAAGCATAGTTGTAGAGGAAGGGAATAAGAAATATAAAAGTATAAATAATTGTCTTATCGAAACCGCAACAAAAACTTTAATATTAGGTTGTAAAAACAGTGTAATACCTAATGACGATAGCGTAACTTCGATTGGTTCTTATGCGTTCTATGGTTGTAGCGGATTAACAAGTATAACAATCTCCGATAGCGTAACTTCGATTGGGGATTATGCGTTCTATGGTTGTAGCGGACTTGAAAAAGTTTATTATAACGGCACTGCAACCGAGTGGAAGCAAATAAGTATTGCATCGCTTAATACGCCTTTGACAAATGCAACGATATATTATTACAGCACAGTTAAACCGAATATAGCCGGTAATTATTGGCATTACGTAAACGGCGAAATCGTCGAGTGGTAAACGAGAAAGCCGTAAGCGATAACGATACGAAAATCTTCTACGCCGCAATCGTGATATTGCGTCGTAGAAGTGAAGAACTAAAAAACGGCTAACGAAAAAATAAAAGCAGCGGATTTATTGTAGAAGAATGATGACGTTAAGTTTGCTAAAGCGTAACGTAGAGGAATTTGTAAAATCTATCTCGAATTTAGATAAATACAAAACGAATTTGTCAAAATATCCAAAAAATCTATGATTTTATATGTAAAAACGATAAATCGACGCAAGAAACTCCAAACCCCGTCTAAAAGGTTCGATAATCGACCTATAGGCGGGTTTTTTAATGAAAAAAGTGGGTAAAGACTTTTGTGATTTTAAACTTTTATATCGTAAAAATTCGTACGATAAGATAAAAAGGTTGACTTAAAAAGGGAAATAATGTTAATATTTACTTAGTAAGAATACGTTTTGACGATTCTTTGGCGTTTTACTTAGTAAAAACACGCTTTTAAGATTTGTTCGAGTAAAAATACGGTTTTACAATTTTTTAACAATTCGTTAACGAATTAAAAATTTAAGCGGCGTATAATAAAACGGTAAAAAGAAAAATGCGAGGTCGAGTGTAATGGTTAAAATTTTAGTTGCCGAGGACGATAGGGCGTTAAACGGGCTGGTTTGCTCTTACCTGTCCGACAGCGGGTACGAAGCGGTTTCGTGTAAGGACGGCGCGGAGGCTTTGTCGGCGCTTGAAAACGAGAAATTCGATATGATAATTACCGATATTATGATGCCAAACGTCGACGGGTTCGAGTTAGCGCGTCAGGTAAGAATCACCGATAAAAAAATTCCTATACTTTTCATGACCGCGCTCGACGACAAGCCTTCCAAGCAGTACGGTTACAAACTCGGCATAGACGATTACGTCGTAAAGCCTTTCGACACGGAAATTTTAATGCTGCGTGTTGCCGCTCTTTTGCGCCGTGCTAACGTTGAAAAATCTCGTGAAATAGTCGTCGGTAATTTACGCATGAATAAAGACGAGCATACCGCGTACCTTAACGAAGAAGAATTGCCGTTAACCGTACGTGAATTCGACCTTTTATACAAGTTTTTATCATTTCCTAAGCGCGCGTTTTCGCGGGCGCAACTTATGGACGAGTTTTGGGATTACGATAGCTCGGCAACCTCTCGTACGGTAGACGTCTATATGGCGAAGTTAAGAGAAAAAACTTCCGCTTGCGACGGGTTCGAGATAGTAACCGTTCACGGGTTAGGATACAAGGCGGTTTTAAAATGAAAAAACGCAAAGGACTAAGACGGGCGTTATTAGGCTATTTAGGATTTTTTTTGATAGTCGCTATAACCGTTACGGCGGCGGTTATTATTTATAGTTTGGTTAACGAAACTTACGGCGGCGACAGAAAAGCCATATCGCTTATAATGCTGGTGGTTTGTTTCGGGCTTACGTTGATTTGTACTTCTATAGACTCTATACGAAGAAGATACACGGTAGATAGGTCGGTCGAAAGGATTTTAGAAGCCACCGAAATGATAATGCAAGGCAATTTTGACGTAAGGCTAACGCCGAGGCATTCTTATCAAAATTACGACGACCTCGATTTGATTATGGCAAACGTCAACGAAATGGCGGAAGAACTTAGCAAAAACGAGGTTTTAAAAAACGATTTTATATCCAGCGTTTCCCACGAAATAAAAACGCCTATCGCGATAATACAAAATTACGCGACGGCGCTTACCGATAAGAATCTTTCCGAGGAAAAGCGTGCCGATTACCTTAAAACCCTAACGCAAGCGACCAAGCGCCTCAACGACTTGGTTATGAACGTTTTAAAACTCAATAAACTTGAAAACCAGCGGTTAGAGCCTAAGTTTGAAAAGGTTTGCTTAGAAGGTATGCTTGCCGAAACCGTTTTCGGCTTCGAAGATTTAATAGAAGAAAAATCCATTAACCTTACGTGCGATTTGGACGAAGTTTTTATTTGTTCGTCGGCGACGCATCTTGAAATTATTTTCAACAACCTTCTATCTAACGCCGTAAAATTTACCCCGAAGGGCGGAAATATAGAAATTAGTTTAAAGCGCTGCGGGGATAGAGCCGTTATTAAGTTTAAAGACGACGGTATCGGTATGGACGAAGAAACGGGTAAAAGAATTTTCGATAAATTTTACCAAGGCGATACGTCGCGTAAAACCGAAGGTAACGGGCTCGGGCTTGCCCTCGTTAAAAAGACGATAAGCGTTTTAGGCGGAAAAATTTCGCTTGAAAGTAGGCTCGGAAAAGGTTCGACTTTTACCGTAACGCTAAAAGGTGTGATAGATGAATAAATCTTGGGAATTTTTAAAACGTCCGCGCGGCGTGTTTTTGGTTGTCGTTTACTTTTTGACTGCGATATTTTGCGCGCTTTCTATATTTTTAGCGCTAAAGGGCGGAAACGAAACGGTTGAAATTTTATCGTATATAATTTACGCGTTTGCTGCGGTTACGCTTTTTTATTCCGTTTACAGCGTGGCAATTTACGCGCCGCGCCTTAAAGACACGATAAAAAAACTGTTAGAAAGCAATAAAATCACTAAAAGAGTGATGGAGAATTACGGCTACAAAACCACTTTGTTTTCCTTATGTTCAACCGTGATAACGCTAACCGTCGTCGCGATGAACGCCGTAAGCGCTATAAGGTATTCGTCCTTTTGGTACGCTACCCTCGCAACGTATTACTTCGTATTGTTATTATTTAGAGGCGTAATATTGTTCTTTAACGATAGGGTAAAAAAGAGCAAGACGACGGACGCAAAAATCAGAGTCGTTAGTTATTGGAAGATTTACCTTTTCGTCGGCGCTTTTTTGGTGTTTTTAGAACTATCTATGACTGCGGTAGTCGTTACCATGCTGTCGTTAAAACGCCCCGTCCCTAGCGGGCAAATTATGGCGATTGCAACCGCCGCTTACGCGTTTTACAAAATGGGTACGGCAATATACAACGTTTTTAAGGCGAGGAAGTTTCAACTTCCCGCAATACAAGCCATACGCAACGTAAACTTTGCCGACGCCTGCGTTTCGATATTTTCACTTACCGTTTTGTTGTGTGAAACATTCGGTGAAACGGAGAGCAACGTTTATTTAAAAGCGTTGAGCGGATTTTTTTGTCTCGCCGCCGTTATTTTCGTCGCAAGCGTAATGATTATAAGAGCAAATAAAAATATAAAACGATTGATAAACGATTTATAGGAGGCTACTATGAGCGATAAATTTACTTACGACTATTCGGCTCCGACCAAGGACGAGCGTCGCGAAATAGAAGATATACGTCGCCGTTACGGCGGTGGAAAAACCGAAGAGGACAAACTTACGAAATTGCGTAATTTGGATAAAAAGGTTAAAAATCTTCCTACGGCTATAAGTTTAAGTTTAGGTATAGGCGGAACTTTAATTTTCGGCTTGGGCTTAGCGATGGTTTTAGAGTGGAAAATGCTTCTTTTCGGCGTGATAGTTATGATTATAGGTTGCGTACCCGCGGCTTTTGCGAACGCCGCTTATAATATTTTGCTTGAAAAAAACAAACGTAAATACGGCGAAGAAATCTTACGCCTTTCCGACGAACTTTTAAACGGGGACGAAGATTAAAAAGACTTAAGATGAAAAATATTTTTTTGTTTTTTTCCTCCCTCTAACGATAAAAAATAGAAAAAGCCTTCCAAAAATACTCGAAAGACTTTTTTACAAAAGTTAGCCTATAAGCCGTTTATCGGCTTATTTTTTATATTAAAAACACGCGTTGTATTGGTTTAAGCGTTTATATATTCAATCGTTCCGTCCGTACAGTAAACGGTAAATTCGCCCGCATTATCTTTCCATAGGTCGCCTTTACTTATAGCAGCCCATTGCGTTTTCGTACCGCTAAAATCGATTCTCGTAAGACTTTGGCATCCGTAAAACGCGCTTTCCCCGATAGAAGTTACGCTATAGCCGATTTTTACGCTCGTAAGTTTTTCGCACTCGTCGAACGCACCGTTACCGATCGTAGTCGTACCGCTACCGATTACGACGCTTTTTAGTTCTCCGCAATAAATAAAAGAGAAATCTCCGATTGAAATCACGTTGTCGGGGATAGTAACGCTTGATAGTTTTCCGCAACTATAGAAAGTATAAGGAGCGACGGAAGTCAAGCCTTTTCCTAAGGTTACGTTCGTCAATTTTTCACAATCGCGGAAGGCTCCTTCATCGACGGAAATAACGCCGTCGGGGATTATAATATCCGTTATTTCCAAACAATTACGAAAAGCGTCTCTGCCGATAGCGGTAACGCCGTTGCCGAGCGTAACGCTATTAAGCTTGTCGCAGCCGTAAAATGCAAGAAATCCGATTGAAGTTATACCGTCGGGAATCGTTACGCTTAACAGTTCTTTACAATCTTTAATGCGCCTTCGTCGATTGCTTTTACGGGTTTTTCGTCGTGAAGCTCGGGAATTTTGAATTTAGTGCGTTTTTCCGCCCCGAGCCCCGAAACGGTATAATAAGAACCGTCGTAACTAAGTACGTATTCTAAGTTCGTGGCTTCGTGTGCGCGGCCTAAGTTGGCGAATAACCCCATTGCTATCCACAATCCTAAGAAAAAAACCGCAAACGTCGCGACTATCGGTAGTATTATCGTTAGTTTCTTTTTCTTTTTATTTCCTCGTTATAACGGTTAAATTAGAAGACTCGTAATATTAAGTATGCTTTTACGAAATCAAATTTTTTACGGGTTCATTTTACCACTATAGAAGGTTTATGTCAATAAAAAACATTTAAAAATTGCTGCGTTTTTTTGCCGATAAAAAATAACGACTTTTACAAAATTTTAATAAATAATTTACTTAACGTAAACTTTCGATTAACGAAAATTAAATATCGGGGATTTATAATATAGGCGTAAAAACGAAAGGGAAGCGGCGCAACGAAAAAGCCCTTCGCTTTCCAAAATTAAAAAATATTTAGGAGATTATATCATGAATTTACAACAACAAAAACAAATCGAAAAAATCCAAAACAAGTATCAAGCACACGAAGTTACCAAGTTAGAGGAATTAAAAGCGTTAGATAAAAAAGTTACTAAGCCCGCGAAAATTTTCGCTTATATTTTCGGGAGTTTAAGTTCTTTAGTTTTCGGCACCGGTATGTGTATGGCGATGAAGGTTATTTTTGCCGCGTTGCACCCCGCAATCGGTATCGGCGTCGGCGTTTTAGGTATGGGACTTTGCTATCTTAACTACGTTATTTATAAAGCGGCGGTTAAGTCGAGAAAGAAAAAGTACCAAGACGAAATTCTTTCTTTGTGCGACCAAGCGTTAAATAATAACGACTAATCGTTACAAACCGTTAAACGGGATTATGCTTTTATTGCGGAGTGCGCGTTTATTACGGGCGTCAAGCGTAAAAACGCCCGTTTAGTATTAAAAACTTATTTGAAGCGGCGATATAGGCGTTCGACGTTTTTTAGCAAAACTGATATTTTTGAAAAAGTATTTTTTGTTAAAAACCGTCGATAACCGACCTATACCGCCACTTTTTTATATTTAAAGTCGAGTAAAAAACGGTTACGAACGACGGCGCGCGGTAGTAATAGATAACTAAGTCGTAATCGGTTTAAAGCGGCGTAGACAACGAATGTTTATTAAAGAAAAATACGGTTTTCGTCGGGAACTGCGAATTTTTGATTACAAAAAGTCGTTTTTAACGCCAGAAGCGCGTAAAAAATCGAAAGAATTGAAATTCTTGTTGACATAACAGTATAAAATGGTTATAATATATTTTAAACACGCGTGAAGAATATACAATAATCGTTAGAAAACATATAATAACCGTTAGAAAACCCATTAAGAAGAATCGTAATGTTTAAAAAATTAAAAGCACAATCGAAAATAATTTCGGCGTTTTCCGAATTCCAAAAGACTTATTATTACCCGATACTGTTCGCTGCTCTTTGCGTTTTGTCGAACGCTTTCGGTGCGGAGGTTTACGTTCCCGTAATTTGGCTTTTGACTTTTTGCGTGGTGTTTTCCGCGCTTTTTTGCGACGATATAAAACCGATTTTGGTTCCTATCGTATTCATTTACTATTCTATCGGAAGAGATGCTTCGCTTTTCGACGATTCCACTATCCGCGGCGACGTATTCGGTTCGTTTAAGACGTGGGGGCTTATAAACCTCGTTATATGCGGCGTTTTTATGGTTGCCGCGCTCGTTTACCGCTTAATAAAAAGCGGCGCGCTAAAAAAAGCCGTGCAAAAACGCGGGTTGTTTACGATAAGTTTAATAGCGTTTCTTTGCGTTTTCGCACTGAACGGTATTTTTTCTTCCAAATGGCAACCGTCTTGTATATCCGTGGGGTTAATGGAAGGCGGCGTTGTGCTCGTTTTTTATCTATTAACTCTCGGCGTTTCCGACTCGACCGATAATTTGATAAACTACGTTTGCAATTTGCTAACAATACTCGGCTTCACGATTTTGGCGGAAGTCGCTATTTTGTCCACGAGGCTTGCTCTTGCCGATCAACTTTTCGTGCGTGACGATGCCGGTAATATCGTTAGTTTTTTCCGTAAGTACACCTCGTTTAGTTGGGGAGAGTTCAATATAGTCGGCGCCCTACTGTCTATTTCGGCGCTTGCGACGATGTATTCTGCTTACGTATCAAAAAAAGGCGCTTGGTATATGGCTGCGGCGTCGATACTGTATTTGGGCGTCGTTTTTGCAAACGGAAGGGCTTCGATTTTAGTCGGCGGCGTCTTAGTGCTTATCGCGGCGGCGTTTTGCTCGTTTAAAGGTAAAGCCAAAAAAGGTTGCCGCGTTTACTTTGCTTCGTTTATGGCCGCCGTCGTCGGTTTTATAGTTCTTCTTTCCGTAATTATGGGCGGATTTGATAGTTTTGCGGAAAGTTTCAAGTCTATGTTCCGTTTCAGCGCGGGTGATAACGGAAGGTTCGATCTTTGGAAAAACGGCCTTAAAGACTTCGTAAGCGCGCCTATTTTCGGCGTCGGCTTTTTGGACGGCGGCTACGAACCCGCTTTAAACGAAAACTTTTACAGCAATATGTATCACAATATCTTGGTGGAAATAATCGGGGCTACCGGCGTTATAGGCGGCGTTACGTTTTTGCTCCACTTAAGATGTTTAGGTGAAGGCGTGTTAAGAAGATTTTCTCTTGAAAAACTTCTTCTCGGCTTAATTCCGATTTTTATCGTCGGCGCGTCGCTTTTAGACAACTTCTTTTGGTATCCGAACTTCCAAATTTTCTACGGAATATTCCTTGCTTTATTAGAGGTTAAGTTGGAAGAAGCCCGAAAAAACGAACTTGCAAACGTTTCCCCTATAAAGCGTGATAAGCCGCGCGTAGTGTTTACCTACGTTGAGGCGGGCAAGGGACATATTA
>CAZMOD010000048.1:0-8947 GCA_964567885.1 uncultured Christensenella sp. | reverse complement strand
GTGGTTGTAGCAAACTAACAAGTATAACAATCCCCGATAGCGTAACTTCGATTGGGGGTTATGCGTTCTATGGTTGTAGCGGATTAACTAGTATAACAATCGGCAATAGCGTAACTTCGATTGGTTCTTCTGCGTTCTATATGTGTACTTCGCTTAAAAAGGTTTACTTCACCGGTACTGCGGAAGAGTGGAAAAACGTCCAAATTGGAGGTGATAACAGCCCGCTAACTTCTGCAACCGTCTATTATTACAGTGCCGAAGCGCCTACAACCGTAGGCAGTTATTGGCACTACGATAGTGCGGGTAAAATTGTCGAGTGGTAGTGGCGTTTATCGTGCAAAAATTATTAAAGGCTAACTGTTTTTTTGCATATTGGCAAACAATTTAACAACAAAGAAAAACTCGGACAATTTGTCCGAGTTTTTTGACTATAACCAATACCTAAGCGGTAAAGATTTTGCTAAAAATATTCGATTAGTACATTCCGCCCATGTTAGCGGGGGATTGAGGCGCTTCGGGGGTGGGGATATCGGTTACCAAACTTTCGGTTGTGAGTAAGGTAGACGCTATCGACGCCGAGTTTTGTAATGCCGAACGGGAAACCTTAGTCGGGTCGATAATGCCGGAAGCGACCATATCGGTGTATTCGTTGGTTAAGAAGTTGAAACCGTAATTAGCCTTTTTGGCGGTTACTACCTTATTCAAAATAACCGAACCGTCTAGTCCCGCGTTCGCGGCGATTTGGCGTAAGGGGGCTTCCACGGCTTTGGCGACTATTTCGGCACCCGTTCTTTCGTCGCCCTTTAAAGATTGAGCGAGGCGTTTAATTGCGGGTACGGCGCTTAAAAGAGCAATTCCGCCACCGGGGACGATACCTTCTTCAACGGCTGCACGCGTAGCGGCTAAAGCGTCTTCGATACGAAGTTTCTTTTCCTTCATTTCAACTTCGGTTGCCGCGCCTACGTTGATAACGGCTACGCCGCCGGCAAGTTTGGCAAGTCTTTCTTGAAGTTTTTCTTTATCGTAATCGGAAGTAGTTTCCAAAATTTGCGCTTTGATAGCGTCGATTCTTGCTTTGATTTGTTCGGGAGAACCCGCACCGTCGATAATGGTAGTGTTGTCTTTATCGACCTTAACTTGAACGGCTTTACCGAGCATATCCATGGTAAAATCTTTAAATTCAAGACCTAAGTCGGAAGAAAGTACTTGCCCGCCGGTCAAAATCGCGATATCTTCGAGCATTGCTTTTCTTCTGTCGCCAAATCCGGGTGCTTTTACCGCAACGCAGTTGAATACGCCTTTAAGTTTATTAACGACGAGCGCCGCCAAAGCGTCGCCTTCAACGTCGTCGGCGATGATTAATAAACGCATTCCTTGTTGAGCGATAGGTTCTATAACGGGTAAAATTTCTTGAATAGAAGAAATCTTTTTGTCGGTAATTAAAATAACGGGGGAGTCGAGTACGGCTTCCATTTTGTCGGTATTGGTTACCATATATGCGGAAGCGTAGCCGCGGTCGAATTGCATACCTTCTACGGTAGTAAGTTCGGTTTTCATGGTTTTGCTTTCTTGAACGGTTATAACGCCGTCTTTACCGACCTTTTCCATAGCGTCGGCGATAAGTTTACCTACGTCTTCGTCGCCGGCGGAGATAGACGCGACTTGTTCGATAGCCTTTTTGCCGTCTACCACTTTAGAAGAGGCTTTTAAGGAATCAACCGCAACGTCAACGGCTTTCATAATGCCTTTCTTTAAAATTACGGGGTTTGCGCCCGCCGCTAAGTTCTTTAAACCTTCCGAAATCATCGCTTGTGCCAAAACTACGGCGGTAGTGGTGCCGTCGCCGGCAACGTCGTTGGTTTTGGTGGAAACTTCCTTTACAAGTTGAGCACCCATGTTTTCAAAAGGATCTTCGAGTTCTATTTCTTTTGCTATGGTAACGCCGTCGTTGGTAATTAACGGAGAACCGTATTTTTTATCCAAAACTACGTTTCTGCCTTTAGGGCCTAAGGTGATTTTTACGGTGTTTGCTAAAGTGTTTACGCCGTTTTCGAGTGCTTTTCTTGCTTCTTCGCCCGTTTTAATTTGTTTAGCCATAATAATTTAACGCCTCCTTATTCAACTATCGCTAAAATATCGCTTTGACGGATTATAGTAAATTCTTCACCGTCAACTTTAAAGTCGCTGCCCGAATACTTAGCGTATAAAACGGTATCGCCGACTTTAACTTGCATCGTTACTTCCTTGCCGTCGATAACTCCGCCGGGACCTACCGCAACTACGGTAGCCGTTTGTTGTTTTTCTTGCGACGAAGAAGGTAGGATAAATCCGCTTTTCGTGGTTTCTTCTTTACTCGTAGCCTTGACTACGACCTTATCGAATAATGGTTTGATCTTCATTTTGAGTAATCCTCCCAATAAAAATTGATTTTTGGCACTCTTTTTTGTAGACTGCTAATTTAATTATAGTCGGTTTACAAAATTTGTCAACGGTTTTATGACGGGTTGATGAAAATATAGTTAAAAATTTTGTCGAAGTCGCAAAAAAACTGTTTTTTTAGAAAAAATTTGCTTTGACGAAGTATTTTATTCTTCGTTTGCAAAAAATATTTCGTTCAATCGTTGCAAAATGAAATAAAATGTGTTATAGTAATTAAATAAAAACTATTCGTAGGTATTTTATGGATAAATGGGATAAAAGATTTATTGAAATGGCTAAAGTCGTCGGCGGTTGGTCGAGTTGTTTTCAAGAAAACAGGCAAGTCGGTGCGGTTATCGTAAGGGAAAAACGTATTTTAACGACGGGCTACAACGGCGCTCCTTCCGGCATTAAAAGTTGCAAGGAAAAGGCTAAATGCTTGCGTCGCGAACTCAACGTAGAAAGCGGTACCCGTCACGAACTATGTTACGCCGTTCACGCCGAACAAAACGCTATTTGTCAAGCGGCAAAACTCGGTATATCCTTAGAGGGCGCAACCCTTTACTGCACACACCAACCTTGCGTTATTTGCTGCAAACTCATCATTAACGCCGGCATTAAAAAAGTTATATACAACGAAGGCTATCCTGACGATTTTTCTATGGAAATTTTCAAAGAAGCCGGCGTTGAAGTTATTAAATATCAACCGGAGGTTTAAAAAATGAATCCTATCGTTACTATCACAATGAAAGGCGGTGACGTTATAAAGCTGGAACTCTATCCCGAAATCGCCCCCAATACCGTAAATAATTTTATTTCTTTGGTTAAAAAAGGGTACTACGACGGAATTATCTTTCACCGCGTTATAGAAGGTTTTATGATACAAGGCGGTGATCCTAAAGGCGTAGGCTCGGGCGGTCCCGGTTATAGTATCAAGGGCGAATTTGCCAAAAACGGATTTAAAAAGAATAATTTAAGACACGCACGCGGCGTAATTTCGATGGCAAGGACTATGATGCCTAATTCGGCTGGTTCTCAATTTTTTATTATGCACCAAAACGCGCCGCATCTTGACGGTCAGTACGCCGCTTTCGGTAAAGTTATAGAGGGGATAGACGTCGTTGATAAAATTGCAACGGTCGAAACAGATTATTCCGATAAACCCGTAGTTCCGCAAGTGATGGAAAAAGTTACCGTAGAAACTTTCGGCGTAGAGTATCCGGAACCGGAAAAATATTAAGATGAAGGCAACGTATCTATTTTTTGATTTGGGCTCGACTTTAATCGACGAAAGCGAGGCGTATAGACTTAGGGTTGCCGAGTGTATAGAAGGTTCTAATATTTCGTTCGGGCAATTCGACGAGATGCGTAAGAAACTTGCACACGATAATATGACTTGCGGTGATAAAGACGCCGCCGATTATTTCGGGCTTACCTTAAAGCCTTGGCGTAACGACGTCGAGTACCCTTACGCGGACGCGATAGAGGTTTTAACCAAACTGAAAGAAAAAGGTTATAGATTAGCGGTAGTGGCAAATCAGGCGGAAGGAACTGAATCTCGCCTTAAAAAATGGAATATGTTATCGTATTTCGATTTCGTTCTCGCTTCGTTTGAAGAAGGCGTCGCTAAGCCCGATAAGGAAATATTTTTGCGCGCTATAAAAAAGTCTAACGCAAAAAATTGCGACTGCGTGATGATAGGCGATAGATTGGATAACGATATAAAACCCGCCAAAGAGTTAGGCTTAAAAACGGTACTTATTCGTCAAGGCGTCGTCGCGCCTTATCAAGATATCGTAGGCGAAGAATTCCGTCCCGACTACGTCGTAAACAGCTTAAAAGAACTTCTCGAAATATTTTAGTTTTTATCTAAAAGGACTTTTAACCAAGTCCTTTTTCTTTTTATATATTAAATTACGAACTTCGTAAAAACTTTTAAAATCGCGCTTAAAATAAAGGATTTTTAAAACTTTTACGAAGTATTGTTGGAAAATAATAAAACGACGTCATATAATAAAATATGATTGCAGATTTTCATAACGACTATTTAACTAGCAAAAATAATCTTAACGTTTTAAAAGATTACTCTAACGGTAAAAATATAATCGTAGGCGCTATTTTTAAAGGCAACAAAGATTACGTTTACGCAAAAAAGTTGCTAAACGATTTTTTAAAAAACAAAACCGAAAATCTTTATTTTGCCTTTGAAGATTTTTCTTACGAGGAAGATTTGCTTAACCTAAGCCACGGGCTTTTGAATTTTAATCCCGCATACGTCGGTCTTACTTGGAACGGCGAAAACTGTTTAGCGTACGGCGTCGGTAGTCACGGAAAACTAAAGAGAAGGGGCGTTCAGATTATCGAACGATTAAAAAAGCGAAAAATACCTCTCGACGTCGCGCATTTATCTGAGGAAAGTTTTTACGACGCGTTAAATTATACCGACGATATAGTATGTTCTCACACCTGTTTTTTTGATTTAAACCCTCATCCGAGAAATTTAAAATTACGACAAATTAAAGAGATAGTTTTAAAAAACGGTCTTATAGGGCTTACTTTGTACCGTCCTTTTTTAACCGATAAACCTTACGCCGATTTAACAGACGTCGTTAATCATATCGATTACTTCGTGCAAAAATTCGGTTATAAAAATTTGGCTATCGGCACCGACTTTTACGGTTGTAACGATTTTCCCGATGGCTTTTTCGATTATACTTTTGAAGCGCCTTTATACGAGGCTTTAGCAAAACTCGGGTACTCGGAAAATGCTATAAGCGGAGTTCTTTACGATAATTTATCGCGTTTTTTAAAAAAACATTGAGTTAATTTTCGTTACGGGCTTACTTACGCTTGAAAAATATCCGTTTAAAGTGTACAATATAAGTAAGAAAAAATTCACGGGGTGAAGTATGGATTATTTATCGATTTATAACGCTTGGTTACGCGACGATAGGCTTGTTGACGAGCTTAAAGAAGAACTTTTATCTATAAAAGACAAAGAGGAGGATATTTTATATCGTTTCGGCGCAAGCTTGAAATTCGGTACCGCGGGCATGAGGGGATTTATCGGCGCTGGTACCAATATGATGAACGTTTACACTGTAAAAAGGGCGACGAAAGGGCTTTCCGATTACGTTATCGGGTTGGGAAAAGCCGCGATAAATCGCGGCGTCGTGATTTCTTACGACACGAGAAGGAAATCTAAAGAGTTTGCGTACGCAGCAGCAGGCGTTTTGGTTAAAAACGGAATAAAAACTTACGTTTACGCCAACGCGCGTCCCGTGCCTATGCTTAGTTACGCGGTTAGAAAACTTAATTGCGTAGCGGGTATTATGATTACCGCAAGCCATAACCCGAAGGAATACAACGGCTATAAAGTTTACGGCGAGGACGGCGCTCAAATGTCGCCCGAGGCAACTTCGGTAGTAGTTTCGTTTATCAATAAGATAGAGGATTACCTTTCGGTTGACGGTATAGACTTTGCCGTTACCGCCGAAAAGTCGGATTTTGAAAAATACGGAGTAACGCTACTTAAACACGACTTCGAGGAAAGTTATTATCAAGAACTTTTAAAACTCGGTTTGTCGCCGGAAGCCGTTAAAGCCGAAGGCGAAAATATTAAATTAGTGTACACGCCCGTTCACGGAACCGGTTACGAACCCGTAACCACTGTCTTAAAAGCGATGGGGATTAACGCGACGGTCGTTGAAGAGCAAACCAAGCCAGATACCGAATTTTCTACCGTAGAAGTTCCTAACCCCGAATATAAAGAAACTTTGTCGATGGGTATAGCGCTTGCGGATAAAATAAAAGCGGACGTCGTGTTCGGCACCGATCCCGATTGCGACAGATTGGGCGTCGCGCTTCGAAACCCGAAAGGTGAATTCGTTGCGTTATCAGGTAACCAAGTAGGCGTTTTAATGCTCAACTACGTTCTTAGCCGTCTAAAGGAAGAAGGCAAATTAAGAAGCGACAGTTTTGCAGTTAAAAGTTTCGTGTCGACGGGTTTGGCAAAATCTGTTGCCGACGGCTTCGGCGTGGAAATTAAAGAAACCCCCGTCGGTTTTAAGTTTATTGGTGAAAAGATAAAACAAGCCGAAGAAAGCGGAGTAGGCGATTACGTTTTCGGTTTCGAGGAAAGTTGTGGATACTTACGCGGAACGCACGCAAGAGATAAAGACGCCGTCGTCGCAAGTATGTTGTTTGCCGAACTCGTTTGCTATTACGCGTATAAAAAAGTTTCGGTTTTCGACGTTTTGGAAGGTATTTACCAAAGATTCGGTTACTGCGTAGATAAAACGATAAGCATAGGTTTTACCGGACTTAACGCTATGGACGAAATGAGCGCCGCAGTGGATAAAATGCGTGAAAAGACCGTCGAACATATCGGCGACGAAATAGTCTTAGCCGTCCGCGATTATTTAAGCGGTGAAAGAAAAGTAGACGACAAAGTCGAAAAATTAGAATATTCCGACCTAAATTGTTTGTATTACGAACTATCAAACGGTGGTTTCGTTTGCTTAAGACCGAGCGGTACCGAGCCGAAACTTAAAATATACTATTCCGTTTCCGCAAAAACATTGGAACTTGCTAACGAAAAATTCAATCAAGTTTCCGCTTCTTTCGAAAAAATCTTTAAGGCTTAAATTTTTAAGTTAAAAGTATTACTATTAACGGATATATAAAAATGGGCTGTTGCAAGTTGAAAAACTGCAACAGCCCTTAAATTTACGCTATTTAATTAAAATATGCTATTAAATCGTAACCGCTAAGCGGTTTTATTTAATTGCGAGTTAATAACTTTGAATTAAGCAAGTTCCGCGATAAGCGCTTTGTTGTAAGCAATCGCTTCGTCGCGTTTACGAGCGGCTTCTAAAGCTTCTTGATACTTTTCATCAACGCCTTTTGCGATAACCGCGATTTCTTCTTCGCTTGCCTTACCTTGCATATCAGCAAGTTTAGCGTTTAAAGCACTCCAAGCAACCGCCTTAGCGTCCGCTAAAGACTTAGCTGAAATTTCATTCTTTCTTGCAGCGTCCAATTTTGCAGCAACGGCTTTCTTTCCAGCTTTTTCTTCAGCAATAGCAATTTGTTCCGGAGAAGCGCCCTTTGCCTTTAATGCTTCCACTTTCTTTGCAAGATTAGATGCTTCCTTTTCCAAATCGGGGAAGATAATCATGAAAATGAAATAGAAGATTACCATAGCGACACCGCCCTGTGCTATCATAGCTAGAATTGCGCTGATGGCGGGATTTAAATAATGATTTGCTAAAGGCAACCATAAGTTGTTTATTGCATCGCAAGCAAAGTTGATAAGTAACCAACCGATGAAGTACCACATTGCTTGATAGTAAGGATTTCCCTTGGACTTATAAGTAATGTTTCTTTGTAAGGGGAAGTTGATGCATTGAGCTAAGAACGTAGCAATCTTGAAAGCGATAAAATATCCTAAACCGCCACCGATAATCACTTCACCAGCTGTATTATAAGCTATTTCATTACCCAAAAAACTCCAATTATAGCTAAACTCGCCAATAGTAATGGGAACTTTAGGAAACATGAATTCGGTTGCCGCTAATTCTAATCCCAACAACTGAGGTAAGAAGATGAGAACTAAAATTTGGAAAATAGTTACGCCTTCGGAAAATACGATAAAGAAAAATACTTGATAAAGTATTTTTGCTAATTTAGGGTGCTTTTCCTCGAATCCGTACCATACGCCTAACCACCAACGCCAAATTCTTTGGAAAAAGGCGAGGAAGGCATTACTTGACAAAGGTTTTACTATAACCTCTGCCTGTTGCAAACTGTTGATTTCTTCAGTCATTTGTTATCTCCTCCAATAGTCTGTGAAGTTATCGTTACTTTGTATTATACAAGATTAGTCGCTTTTTGTCAATCGTTATTTTTAATTTTATCATAATAAAAGAAAAAATCTTATATTTTCACGTTCTAAGTTTTACTTTTTGTGACAAATTTTAGCAAACGTCTTCGCTTGCTTGTTTGCGCTGGATGACTAAAATACTTTTCATAAACAAGGTGTCGTAAAACGCGTACACCTTTTTTGAAAAATTATTTGACAATCAAATTTTCGGGTGCTATACTTTATAAGTAAAAAACATATTCGCGCGCGTGAAAATACATGAATGTCTTTATATCTACATTAACGTTGAACGGCAAAACAACAGGAATGTTTGAGAGTTTTGTTATTCTATATGTAACCCAAACAAAAAAAAGAGTTATTAACAATGTTTTTTTAAAATTGGAAATAGCAATTTAGTTTATAACCGAAGCCCGCCCTCGTCGTTTTTGTAAAAAACGACGAGGGCGGGCTTCGGTATAGTAGCGTCTATATTCAAGGCCGTCAATAGGATAATCGTTAGACAGGTTACTTCAATAAAAACATAAACGAGGCTCGAATGTTTTTCGAGCCTCGTTTATGTTTATAAAAAAATTTTTTATATAAACTATAAAATAGTGTTTAAATGTCTGCAAACGTCATCGCGGCAAGACTGAACGACTACAGAAA
>CAZMOD010000047.1:0-9363 GCA_964567885.1 uncultured Christensenella sp. | reverse complement strand
CCGATACTTCGGCGTGAAGGGAAATCATAAAGCGTCCCGGACCGTAGTCGTGTACGACTAAATCGTGTACCCCGACGATTTCTTTATGCTTTAAAACGATTGAATATATTTTATTTACCAATTCGTCGTCGGGGCGTTTACCGAGCAAATCGCCTATAGTGTCTTTTACCGTTTTCACGCCGGAATACGTAATGAAGAGCGCAACAAGCGCACCGCAATAACCGTCGAGGTTTACTCCCGTAAATTTATATAAAAACGCACACCCTAAAACCAAGCTTGTAGAAACGACGTCGGTCAAACTGTCAAGCCCTACCGCCTTCATCGCTTGAGAATTTATCTTTTTACCGTAATAGGTATTATAAATTATCATATAAATTTTAACGAGTATGGTTCCGCCGATTATAATAAGCGCCGTAGCGTTTTTATATCCGTCAACGTCCGGCGTTACGCCGCCGATTAGGTTTGTAATCGCGTCTTTTAAAGTGGAAACACCGACTACGACTATAATTATACCAATTATAAGGCTAGAAACGTATTCGATTCGACCGTTACCGAAAGGACGATCGTCGGAAGCGCGCATACCCGAAAATTTAAACCCGAAAAGCGATAATACCGAAGAACCCGCGTCAGATAAGTTGTTGTAAGAATCGGCTAAAATTGAAATCGAGCCCGTGATAATACCAACTACGAGTTTTAATACGAACAAAACAACGTTTAACACTACACCCGTTACGCTGCATAATACGCCGTAAGCACGACGAGTTGCGGGATCTTCATAATTTTTATGGTTTTTAATAAAAATTTTGGAAAGTAAAGTAATCATATCTAAAAATATTAATCGACTGCCACTAAAAAAGCGGCAGTCAAATAAGTTTTATTTTGTTAAAACGCTAATTTGTAATTAGCAAACGAATTCGTCCTTTTTCTTAGGCGCGTTTTCAAGTTCTTCACGCTTTGCTTCGTAACCTTGTCTTCCAAACATAGCGTAAGTAGCGTTCTTGCCTTCTTCAACGCCCGGTTGATTGTAGGTATCGATACCGAACATCTCGCCGATATAAGCGGTTGCAAGTTCTAACATAAACATAAGTTCGCCCAAAGTAAACTCGTTAAGTTCGGGCAAGAAGATGGTGTTGTTAAGTCTGTTTTTACGGCAAAGCGCGTACTCGGTTGCCTTCATTTCAGTAGAAATAAGTTGATTTAAAGTATGGCCGCAAAGGAAGTTTACGTTGGGGAATTCTTCGCAACCGTGAGGAATTTCGACGGTTTTGCGATATTCGTCAACGGCAAGGAAGGTTACGACTTTGTCGAAAGGACCTTCGGTGTAAAGTTGAACTTGGCTGTGTTGGTCGGTTACACCCAAAGACTTAACGGGGGTTTGACCCGTGAAAGCGGGGCTACCGTCCTTTTTAACGGCTTTGCCTAAACTTTCCGCCCAAAGTTGGCAATACCAGTCCGCCATGTATCTTAAACCATCGGCGTAAGGCATCATTACGGAAATGTTTTTGCCTTTACCTATTGCTAAATATTGCATAATTGCAAAAGCCATAGCGGGGTTTTTCTTGTAGTCGGGTTTAGAGCATACTTTATCCATATACGCCGCGCCTTTCAAAATGGCCTTAACGTTAATACCGAGTACCGCCGCGGGCAATAAACCGACGGGGCAAAGTTCGGAAAATCTTCCGCCGACGCCGTCAGGAATATAGAAAGTCTTTAATCCTTCGGCTTTAGCAATCTTAATAAGGTTACCGCTGTTGAAGGAAGTCGTAGCGATCATATGATCTTTAGCGTTATCGCCGAATTTTTGCTTCAAAAGGTTCCAAATAATTAAGTATTGGGACATGGTTTCGCTTGTGGAACCGCTTTTAGTGATAACGTTGAACATAGTCTTATCAAGATCGATAACGTCAAGTAACGCCGCCATTCTTTCGGGGTCAACGTTATCTTCAACGTAAAACTTAGGACCGCCGCGTTTTCTTTCCGGTAAATCGTTATAATGAAGATGCTTTAACGCTTGGAAAGCAGCGATAGGACCTAAAGCGCTGCCGCCGATGCCTAAAACGACGAAGTATTTGAAGTTCTTTCTAACCGATTTTGCGGTCGCGACTATATCCTCTACTATCTCTTCTTGATTGTAAGGAAGTTCGCTCCAACCCATCATGCCGGTGCCGCGGTTTTTTTGAACGGTTTCGAAAGCCGATTTACAAAGCGATTGAGAATCTTTAAGTTCTTTTGTGCTCAAACCTTCTTTTTCACCGATGAACTCTTGCATCATGTTGTTAAAATCAAATCTAAGACGTAAATCTTGATTGGTTTTTCTTTTAGTTGCCATAATATCTATCCTCTCTTTACTAAATTTTTTATATAATCTAGGGAATCCGCCATTTCTGCGACGTCGCTATAACTGTCTTTATACACTTCGATAATCAAAGGTCCGTCGTAACCCGCGGCGTGTAAATCCCCTATAAAATTTTCAAAGTTAAATAATCCCTTGCCCGGCAAGACTATTTTTCCGTTTTCATCGTAATCGGATATATGAACGGTATTCAGTCTATCTTTCATTTCGTCGAGGTAGAGGTTGTAATCATAACCCGAAAGTCTTGCTTGTTTTATATCTAAGCAGCAACGCAAATCTTTCGCGTACTCTTTTAAATTAGTAAAATATCCAGCCTCGCTATACATCGTCCATTGAACGTTTTCCAAACACACGTTTACCGAATACTCTTTTGCAATATCGATAAGTTTATTGAATCTTTCGCCGGTTTCCGCGTAGTTTAAGTAATTAGCGCGCTTTATACGAATCCTTCCGTGAAAGGTATTGTTTTCGGCGCCTAATATTTTAGCGCAAGATAAAACGTTCCTAAAAATCCTTTCGGCTTCGCCGTAAGAACGGTCGTGCTTTGAAAACAGTTCCGGTTCGTAATTGGTATTTATAGTATGAACGGAATGAATTTTTAAATTGGTGATTTTAGATTTTAAAAGTCTTGCAAAATCGTCGGTGTATTCGCAAAAAGACTCTAAAAAAACTTCGGCGCAGTCGGCGCCTAAACTTTCTATTATCGGCAAGGCGTCCTCGTTATATTCTCTTAAAAACAAAGACGCGGTGGAAATTCCGACCTTCATAATTTTGTTAAAAATCCTTTTTATAATCGTTGATTTTGGAAATTATTACGTTAGACTTACCGTTATTGCGGGCTGCTAAAAAAGCAGCCCGCAAAACAAGTTTTATACGGCTTTACCGTAAAAGATTTTATTTAATAATAGGGTCGATAAGCCCGATGTTTCCGTCGTCACGAAGATACAAAACTTTGGTTTTTTGATTGTCTTTATCGTAAAATACGAAAAAGCTATGACCTGTTAATTCAAACTCTTCTATAGCCTCGTCCAACGACATGGGGTTAAGTTCGAACTTTTTAGTCTTAACCAATTTAAAGTCGTTGTCTTCCCTGTCTTCAAAAATTCTGTCTTTAAGGTAAGCGCCGCTACGAAGTTTAGATTCTAATTTAGAACGATACTTGTAAATTTGGCGTTCGATTTTGGGAAGAACGACGTCAATAGCGTCGTAAAAATTATCGGCTTTGGCCTCGGCGCGAATAAACGAACCCTTGTAGTTAAACGAAACTTCCATCTTAGACTCGCGTTTTTCGGCTTTAAGGTAAACCTTACAAACGGAATCTTCGTCGAAATATTTGTCTAAACGGGCAACTTTTTTGCTTATTACTTCGCTAAGTTGGTCTTTAACCTGATAGTTTTTTGCTACGATTTCAATTTTCATAATAAATCTCCTTTAAGTATTTTTCGCACCGCTTCTTACGTGACGATAAAATCTATTTCACCGCCGTCGTCGATAACGGTAACCGCGTTACCGGAATGAAGATCACCTTTGATTATCATTTCGGATAACGGCTTTTCGACAAGATTGGATATTGCCCGTTTTAAAGGACGAGCCCCGTATTCCTTGTCGTAACCCTTATTTAGTATTAAGCGCTTTGCGTCCTCTCTAAACGATAAACGCACGTTCATCGAAGTCATCCGTTTTCTCAAAAAATCGCAATTTAAGTCACAAATTTTCCCGCATTCCTCCATGGTTAATTTGCGGAAAACGACTATATCGTCGATTCTGTTAAGAAATTCCGGACGAAATCTCTTTCTAAGCGCCGCTTGTATCTTATCCTTTGCCTCTTCGATTTCTTCGGTTTCGTCGCCGAAGCCGATTTTCGCGACCGCTTTTACTTCGGAAGCACCTTCGTTCGAGGTCATTATAATTACGGTATTTTTAAAATCTACCGTTCTGCCTTTACTATCGGTAAGCCTGCCGTCGTCAAGAATTTGAAGCATAAGATTAAAGACGTCGGGATGGGCTTTTTCGATTTCGTCGAAGAGTATGACCGAATAAGGTTTCATTTTTACCTTGCCGGTAAGTTGCCCTTCCTCGTCGTAACCGACGTATCCGGGTGGCGCGCCTATTAGTTTAGCGACGCTTGCTTTTTCCATGTATTCGCTCATATCGACGCGTATAAGCATATTTTCGTCGCCGAAAATGGCTTCTGCAAGCGCCTTAGACAGTTCGGTTTTGCCTACGCCCGTAGGACCTACGAATATAAACGAACCGATAGGCTTATTCGGGTCTTTAATACAAGTCATAGAACGACGTATCGCGCTCGCAACCGCTTCTACGGCGGCGTTTTGTCCGACGACGCGTTCATGCAAGATATTTTCAAAGTTTAAAAGGCGTTTTGCTTCGGTTTCGGTAAGTTTTGACACGGGAATTCCCGTCATCTCACTTACGACTTTTGCGATATTATCTTCGTCGATGAACGGGTTAGTTCGATTTTTCCTACGTCTTTCGGAAAGTTTAATTTCCTCGATTTCTGAAGATAACGCCTCGATTTTTTCGTTTATATCGCGACAGTCTTCGCCGCTTGACAGCATATATTCTTTATCTATACTTAAACGGTAAAGTTGTCTTTCTTTATTCGTTAAGGTTTCGGGCGGGGTATCGACTAAAAGCCTTTCTTTAGCCGCCGCTTCGTCGATAAGGTCGATAGCCTTATCGGGTAAAAACCTATCGGTTATATATCTTTCTGACATAGTAACCGCCGCTTTTATCGCGGAATCGGTTATTTCTATACCGTGGTGTGCTTCGAACTTATCGCGTAAACCTTGTAAAATTTCCACGCAATCGTCGATTTTAGGAGGTTCCACTTTAATAAGTAAAAATCTTCTTACGAGCGCCGGGTCTTTTTCTATATATTTATTATATTCTCCAATCGTCGTGGCGCCTATAACCTGAATATCGCCGCGCGCTAAATTGGGCTTTAAAATATCGCCGACGGAATATCCGCTAAAACCCGATATAATGGTATGAATCTCGTCGATAAAAAGTATAACTCCGTTTTCTTGTGCGTAATTAAGCGCGTTTTTAAATCTTTCTTCAAACTCGCCTTTAAACTTAGCGCCCGCTACTATTCCCGTTAAATCAAGAGAAAAAACGATTTTGTTTTTAAGCGGTAACGGTACGTCGCCCCTCGATATTCTTAGCGCCAGGCCTTCGATAACGGCGGTTTTGCCTACGCCGGGCTCACCGATAAGTAACGGATTGGATTTTATTCTGCGAGAAAGTGTTTCTATAACTCTATTTATTTCTTTGTCCCGCCCTATTACGGGATCTAATTTATTTTGTGAAGCCCTTTCGGTAAGGTTTACGCCAAAGGATTCGAGTTCTTTAAGCCCTTCGGGTTTCGCCGCGTTAGAAGTCGGGTTTCGCCAATTACTAACGGTTTCCGCGTCGTGCCAAGTCGTTTTGGGTTGAGAAAAGTTGGATTTGGAAAACCTTTCTCTTTCCTTTTGTGCCAATTCGTCAACGAGGTTTTTAGCGGCGGATAACAGCCCGCTTCCGTCTTGGACGATAGAAAAAACCAAAAAAGAACCTTGACAATCGGGAAAAGATAATATCGCAAGCAAAAGATGCTCGGGCGCGACGAAAGAGCAGCCGGAAGAACTTGCTAACATTTCGGACGCTTCGAGCGCCGCTTTAGTCCTAACCGTAAAACCTTCTCTTTTATAATCGTAATCGATATTTTCGATAAGTTTAGGATAGTACGTGGTAGGCGTAACCCCGAAAGCCGCCAACGTTTCGGATACTTTGCCGAAACCGTTAAGCATTGCCGCAACGATAAATTCCGTCGCGACGTAAGGCACGCGATATTTAGAGGCTATTTCCTTTGCCGAAATCAAAACCTGTTTATATTGAGTTGTTACCCCCTTGTCGGGCGCGTTTGAATTATTCATAAATAATATCCACTCAATTTAGTTTTCCCTCGTTTTAAGGGCTTTTAAGGCGTTTTTAACGAAAATCGCACGTGTTTCGTCTTCGGTATCACCAAGTGATTTTGCAGTCAAATATAGCGTATTCGGGCGCGCGGTAACGGCTAAATCGTCAATAACTACGGGATTATCGCAAGCAATTACGCCAAGCGAAACGCCGAGTTTAACGCGGGAAATAAGTTCGCAAAATTCGTCGTACGAAAGTAACGCGCTATGCGTTAAAGTCCCGAGCGCCCTTAGACAGTAGTCCTTGGTCTTAATAGGATTTCTTTCGTATTCGGCGTTTCTTAACTCGTTTTCCTCGTCACAAACGGTTAGTGCGAAGTTTCTAACCTTTTCCGCTATTTTTTTAGGATCGCCGATAGTTACCGAATTACTGATTTGGTAATAATAACCTTCGGCGTAACTACCCTCTCCGAAAGCGCCGCGTATAGTCATCGCTTCATTTTCCGCAATACGCGTAAACTCGACGATTCGATTATTTTTCGTAAGCGCGGGTAAAAACAGCATCAAAGAAGCACGCATCCCGGTCCCCAAATTAGTCGGGCAAGCCGTGTAATAGAACCCGTTTTTGACTGCAAAACGACAATTAGCGCCTAAAACTTTGTCCAGATTGCAAATACGAGTAAAAGCACCCTCAAAGTCCAAACCCTTAACCATACACTGTTCTCTTATATGGTCTTCCTCGTTAATCATAACCGATAAAAGTTCGTCCATAGAAAGTGCAACCGCGCCGTTAGGCGAATTGCAAAGATTTTTTGAAATCAAATATCTCTCGGTAAAAGAAAGTTTTTCCCTTTCGGTTAAATCGCGCATACGGTAAGTTTTAAATCCGTTTAGACGGTCTAAAACCGAAGTGCAAATTTTTACGACGCAATTTTCGTTTTGCGTACCGCGTATAACGGAAGGAAACGGATAATCTTGCAAGTTGCGTGCAAGACGAATCCTCGTCGAGACCACTACGTCGGTGTTTATCACGATCTTCTTTGAACCGCGTCGATAAGCGGTTTTAATTCCTTAGCGAATTCTAAGTAGCAATGCGGGCAACCGACTATCATCGTGTTTAGTATATCGCCTAAACTTCTTCCGCATCTAACGCAAGTGCGTTGTAAATCTAAATAAAAGGTTCTATAAAACTCGTTTGCATCCAAGGTATACGCCGTCCCGACGCAAGAAGAGCAAACAGCGCCTTCCGATTTAAACGCGCCGAAGTATCTAACGACCTCTTCGGTGGCTTCATTCTTGTGACAAACGGGACAAATCATAGAGTACACCTACAACTTTAATTCTTTTACCACTTTTATTATAACATTAAAATGCAAAAAGTCAATAGCCATTTCGATACTTTTTTCTTATTTTAACAAATATTTTTTACTTTATCTTAAATTATAGCCGCATTTAAAGAAAAATCCGCCGAAAAACGGCGGATTAAGGTCTAACCGTTCTTTAAAAGTTCGGTTAAATATTCTTTAAAATCATCTTTAAGTTCGCTATCTCTTAGCCCGTACTCGACGTTGGCTTTTAAAAATCCGAGGCGGCTTCCCATATCGTAACGAATCCCTTCGAATTCATAAGCGTACGCGCCGAAGTTTATCGCGTCGGCGGCTAAAGCGTCGGTAAGTTGATACTCGTTATTTGCACCGGGTTTTAAATTACGCATCGCGTCAACGACGCTCGGCGCGCAAACGTAGCGACCTAACGGCGCTAAATCGCTTTTAACGAGGTCTAAAGGCGGTTTTTCGGTAATTTTAGTCACGCGGTATTCCCTACCGTCCTTATAATCGTACTCGACGGAAGCGTACTTTACCACGTCTTCGTGCGGCACGGTTTTTACGCCGATTACCGTCTTACCGTATTTTTCGTAAACGTCGATAAGTTGGCGCAAAACCGGCTTATTTTGGTTATAAATAACGTCGTCGCCGAAAAGAACGGCAAAAGGTTTACCGGAAATATACTTCTCGGCAGCCATTACGGCGTCGGCGGTTCCACGCTGAGACTTTTGCTCGACGAATCTTACTTTCGCCAAAGCTTCCGGATATTTTATCGCTTTTAGGTATTCGAGTTTGTTACCGCTCGATAAAACCTTCTCTAAATCGGGTGAAGGATTGAAATGCTCCTCTATTATATCTTTTTTATGCCCGACGACAAAGATTATTTCCTCGATACCGCTGGATGCGGCTTCTTCGGCGATAACCTCGATAGCGGGTCGTGACAAAATTGGAAGCATAGGCTTCGGCACCGCTTTAGTATAAGGCAAAAAACGGGTTCCGTACCCCGCGACGGGTATAACGGCAACTTTTACTTTTTCCATAACTCACCTTTAAGAACTTTTTAATCCTAAGTTATTTTATGACGAACAAAAAAACGAATTGAATAAATTTTTCGAAAGAAATTACTTCGTCCCGAAAAGTCTATCGCCCGCGTCGCCGAGACCGGGAATTATGTAAGCGTTCTCGTTAAGCTTTTCGTCTAACGCGGCAAGATAAATATCTACGTCGGGATGAGCCTCTTGCATGGCTTTTACGCCTTCGGGCGCCGCGATTAAGCAAACGAGCTTAATATCCTTGCAACCTCTGTCCTTTATAAATTGAACGGCTGCGATAGCGCTTCCGCCCGTCGCAAGCATAGGATCGACTACTATAATGCGTCTTTCGGTGGCGTCTTGAGGAAGCTTACAGTAATATTCCACGGGTTTGTGCGTCTTAGGATCGCGATATAAACCGATGTGCCCTACTTTTGCGTTGGGAACCAGCCTCGTGATTCCGTTAACCATACCGAGGCCCGCTCTTAAAATAGGAACGATGCCGATAGCCCTGCCTGAAATTTCGTAACCTGTCGCTTTGCAAATCGGCGTTTCGATTTGCACCTCTTGAACGGGTAAATCGCGAGTAATTTCGTATGCCATTAAAAGAGAAATCTCTTCGGCTAATTCGCGAAAGTCTTTAGTGCTCGTGTCGGTTTTTCTCATCAAACTTATTTTGTGTTTAATAAGAGGATGATTTACTACTGTAAGCGTGCTCATAAATTACTCCTATATAT
>CAZMOD010000046.1:0-10052 GCA_964567885.1 uncultured Christensenella sp. | reverse complement strand
TTTCGTTAAAAACTTTTCAATTAAAAACTCTTAGTTTTTCAATTAAAAACTCTTAAAAAACCGTCAAGTTCCTTAATTAAAAGCCGTAAAAAACTATTAAGTTTTTCTTAACAAAAGCCCTTACAAACTATTAAGCCTTTTCGATTTCAGAGAAGTACTTAATGGTTCTAACCATTTGAGAGGTATAAGAGTTTTCGTTGTCGTACCAAGAAACGACTTGTACTTGATAAGTATCGTCGTCGATCTTTTGAACCATGGTTTGAGTAGCGTCGAACAAAGAACCGTATCTCATACCGATAACGTCGGAAGAAACGATTTGGTCTTCGTTATAACCGAAGGATTCGTTTGCTTGAGCCTTCATAGCGGCGTTGATGCCGTCAACGGTAATATCGTGACCCTTAACAACCGCAACCAAGATGGTGGTGGAACCGGTAGCGGTAGGAACGCGTTGAGCGGAACCGATAAGCTTGCCGTTGAGTTCGGGGATAACTAAACCGATAGCCTTAGCAGCGCCGGTAGAGTTAGGAACGATATTCATAGCGCAAGCGCGGCTTCTTCTTAAATCGCCCTTTCTTTGAGGACCGTCCAAAGGCATTTGGTCGCCCGTGTAAGCGTGTACGGTGGTCATGATACCGCTCTTAATAGGAGCGTAATCGTTTAACGCCTTGGTCATAGGAGCCAAGCAGTTAGTGGTGCAGCTTGCTGCGGAAATGATATGATCTTCCTTAGTTAAGGTGGTGTGGTTTACGTTGTAAACGATAGTGGGAAGGTCGTTTCCGGCAGGTGCGGAAATAACGACGTTCTTAGCGCCCGCGTCGATGTGTGCTTGCGCTTTTGCTTTGCTGGTGTAGAAACCGGTGCATTCTAAAACTACGTCGACTTTTAATTTCTTCCAAGGAAGGTCTTGAGCCTTGGGGCAAGCATAAATAGTGATTTCTTTGCCGTCAACGATGATGGAGCCGGGGGTAACGACGGTCTTTCCGTCTTCCGCTAAAACAGCGTCCTTATAAGAAACTTCGTGATCTCTCGCGTAGTTACCTTGAGTGGAGTCGTACTTTAAAAGATGAGCGAGCATCTTGGGGCTGGTTAAGTCGTTGATAGCAACGATGGTATAACCCTTAGCGCCGAACATCTGTCTGAAAGCAAGACGACCGATTCTGCCAAAACCGTTAATTGCAACTTTTACGTTAGCCATAATTTTATAAAATCTCCTTCATTGATTTTGTTTTTCTATTTTTGCGTGAGGAAACCCCCTTACGCATTTTTACAATGTAATTATAATAAATAATTATATTTTCGTCAAATATTTAAACGCCTTTTGCGTTTTTTAGTTGAAAATTTACCGTTTTTAACGATTTTTTCGCTAAAAACACTAATTTTTTTGCTCAATCTACTTCAAATTTTCGGGATTCAAGCACTTTAGTTCGTCCAAAACGAAAATCCCGTCTTTTCTTACCAAAACGTCGTCGAACCAAATTTCGCCGCCGCCGTATTCCTTAGTCATAATCAACACTAAGTCCCAATGAAGCGCCGAAACGTTGCCGTTAGAGCAGTCCTCGTACGAGCACCCCGGCGTAAAGTGTATAGAGCCCGCGATTTTTTCGTCGAAAAGTATATCCCCCATAGGTTTATTTACGTAAGGATTTACGCCGATAGCAAACTCACCGACGTATCTTGCACCCTCGTCGACGTCGAAAACTTTTTCGATTTCGCTGCCGCCGTTAGCCGTCGCTTTTACGATTTTGCCGTTTTTAAATTCGAGGCGGATATTTTCGTATCTTACGCCGCCTTGAACGGAAGGCGCGTTGTATGAAATAACGCCGTTTACGCTATCTTTTACGGGCGCGGAATAAACCTCTCCGTCGGGGATATTGCACTCGCCCGAGCATTTAACCGCGCCGATATTTTTAATGGAAAAACTTAAGTCGGTGTCTTTCGCGATAAGTCTTACCTTATCCGTCCTATCCATAAGCGCTTTCAAACTATCCATCGCTTTATTCATTTTGGCGTAATCCAAAGTGCATACGTCGAAGAAGAAGTCCTCGAAAGCCTCCGTCGACGACGCCGATTGTTGAGCCATTGACGGCGAAGGATATCTTAAAATTACCCATCGCGTATTGTTAACGCGTTTTTCGTGGTGTACGGGATAGCTGTAAATCGTCGAATACGCCGCGTTTCTGTCCTTTGGTACGTCCGATAGTTCGAAGGCGTTAGCGCCGCCTCTTATGCCGATATAGCAATCCATATCGTCCATTATATAGCCGTCGTATTTAGCCCATAAACTTAAAGCCTCGTCGTTTGCGCCGGAAATTTGCGCGCGCATAACAGAGTGATCGCGAAGTACCGGGAAGGGATAAGCCCCCGCCGCGTAAACTTCGTTAATAACTTCTTTAACGAGGGGTGTTACCTCTCCGAAGCCTTCTATCATAACCTTTTCGCCTTTTTTAGCGCGAATAGAATAGTTTACCAATACTTTTGCAAGTTTGTTAAGTCTTGGATCTTTCATTGTTTTTCACCTCTTTTTTAATCGTTCGGGCTTTAATTGCTCGGATTTTAATTGTTCCGCCGTGGCGGTTAAAACTTTTCGTAAAAACTCCACGTCGTTTAAATCTTCGATTCTCCGCATAAAACGCTTTGCGCCTTGATAAGGATGCTCGCTTTTAAGCCCGAAACCGTCGTTTGCGGCAAGTTGTTTTATTAAAACCCTGTCGTCGTATAAACCGCCGACGTGTACCCCTTCGTAGTAAAATAAATACTCGCCCATCATCGGTTTAAACGCGACGTTTCCCGTCGGGGATAGTTGGTCTATAACGTAATTCAAAAACTGTCTCGTGGTTGCCATTTTGCACCTCTAAAAAGCCCGATAACAGGCTTATAGGCGGGTTTTTGCGTCGTTAGTTAAACGTTTTCAAGTAAGGAATCCGCTACCGACAAGCCGTTTGCGGAGGCTTGTTGAAGCCCCCTCGTAAGCCCCGCGCCGTCGCCCATGGAGTACAAGCCTTTAACGCTCGTTTCAAAGTTCTTGTCGACGACTACGGAATTGGAATAGAATTTAACCTCGATACCGTAAAGCAACGTTTCGTCGCTGGCAAGCCCCGGCGAAACTTTGTCGAGGGCGTAAATCATTTCTATAATATCCGTCATTATTCTGTGCGGCAAAACGAGGGATAAATCGCCCGGAACCGCGTCTTTAAGCGTGGGGATAAGGTTGTTCCTCGTAAGTCTTTCTTCGGTGGTTCTTCTACCTCTTCTTAAATCGCCGAAGCGTTGAACGAGTATTTTGCCGTCGCAAAGCATATTGGATAGTTGCGCGATATGTTTTGCGTATTCGATGGGCGTCTTGAAAGGTTCGGTAAAGTTTTTGGAAACCAAAACGGCAAAGTTGGTGTTTTTGGTTTTGAATTCCTTACTCTTATACGCGTGCCCGTTGACGACGGCAAGTCCGTTTTCGTAATATTCGGTCGCGACCTCTCCGGAGGGGTTTGTACAGAAAGTTCTTACCTTATCGTCGAAGGTCTGCGAATAATAAACGAGTTTTGCTTCGTAAAGATTGCGGTTTAATTCGTCCATAACCTCGTCGCGGCACTCAACCCTTACGCCGATATCCACAGTGCCGACTTTGGTCGCGATATCGTGCTTTCTGCAAATACCCAAAAACCACTCGGAACCTTCACGCCCGATGCCGGTAACGATTTTATCCGAATAATACGTAGAGCCTTTGTCGGTAATAACGCCTTTCGACGCGCCGTCCTCGATAATAATATCGGTAACCATGGTGTTGAAAAGCATTTCAACACCGATTTCTTCTAAATGGTGTTGAAGCCTCGTGTAAATCTTGTAACCTTCTTCGGTACCCAAGTGGCGGATGGGGCATTCGATAAGTTTAAGGTTTGCGCCTATCGCCTTTCTTCTGATTTCACGGATTTCGCTTTCTTTATCCAAGCCGTAAACGAAATCGTCGGCACCGAATTTTAGATAAATATCGTCCGATCTTTTTATAAGTTCAACCGCCTTATCGTAACCCAAAATATGCTGTAAATTGCCGCCTACGTCGGGGGACAAGGAAAGTTTGCCGTCCGAAAACGCGCCCGCGCCGGCAAAACCCGTGGTTATCGAACAAGGCTTGCACCCCGCGCAAACGCCCGTGTATCTTTTAGGGCAATTACGCTTTTCGATGCTTCTTCCCTTTTCGATAATCAAAACTTTCAAATCGGGGCGTTTTTCTTTGAGTTCGTAAGCGCAAAAAATGCCGGAAGGCCCCGCACCGATGATTATTACGTCGTAATTTTTATTCGTATTCATAAATAACTCCTAAAGAGAAAAATCTTTTTTATAAGTCGTCAAAATTTCAACCATTTGATATTTTACCACAACCAAACGAAAATAGCAAAGTATTTGAGTAAAAATATCACCTTATTTATTTAATTTTGCGCTTTATTAAAATTATCGTTGATAAAGAAACGTTTTTGTGCTAAAATATTATACGATAAAAAGTTTTTAGAAAACTTTAACCGCTTGCAACGCAAAAAGCGTTTTTTCAATAAGAAACTTTTTACAAAGGCTAACTCCTCCGTGAGGTTTATTTTATGTACGAACTTTTAGCCCCCGCGGGAAACGCGGAAAGTTTTTACGCCGCGTTAAACGGCGGGGCAAACGCGGTATATCTTGGCTTGGATTTGTTTTCGGCAAGAAAAAGCGCGGAAAATTTTACCAAGGAAAACCTTCCTTTCTATATAACTTACGCCCATATTTTAGGGGTAAAGGTTTACGTGGCGTTAAACACTCTCGTTGGGGACAAGGAACTCGACGAATTTTTGTCGTACGCGGAATTTTGTAACGATTGCGGCGTGGACGCACTTATCGTACAAGACTTGTTTTTAGGCAAGTACCTTCACGAAAGATTCCCCGATATAGAACTTCATTTATCCACCCAAGCGGGGGTAAACAACGTTTACGGCGCAAGATTAGCGAAAGATTACGGTTTTTGCCGCGTGGTTTTGGCAAGAGAAACGCCGATAGCCGAAATTGAAAAAATAACTAAAATAATAGAAACCGAAGTTTTTATTCAAGGGGCTTTATGCACCGCCTTTTCGGGACAATGCTATTTATCGAGTTTTGCAGGTAACAACAGCGGCAACCGCGGACTTTGCAAACAACCGTGTAGAAAACTATACACGCTTAAAAACGATAAAATAGAAAAAAAGGGATACGATATTTCGCTATCCGACTTGTCGGTAAACGCCAAGGTTTTCGACCTACTAAACGCGGGCGTTACCTCTTTAAAAATCGAAGGAAGAATGCGTAAACCTTCTTACGTTTATTATGCAACGAGCTTTTATAATCAACTTTTACAAGGCAAAAGTCCGTCTATAAGCCCGTTAACGCGTTCTTTTAATCGCGGAAACTATACTACGGGGCTTTCCTTCGGACAAGATAAAAACTTTATTTCGGATAAAGTGCAAAGCCACGTGGGAGAGGTTATCGGCACGGTACCTTCCGTCGACAAGAACTTTTTAAAAATAAAATCCGCTCATACTTTTTCGGTCGGAGACAGCGGAAAAATTTTAAGATGCGGCGAGGAAGTCGGAAACTACGTAATCGATAGTAATTATCGCGTTAAATACCAAGGCGCGGTAAAAGTAAACGATACCGTCACGATAACTTGCGACGTAAAACTTGAAAAAGATTATCTTAAAAACAAAAAAAGTAAGGCTATAAGCCTGTTATCACGCTTTTTTAGTGGTGAAAAAGCAATAATAACAGTCTTAAACGGCGATGAAACTTTGAAAGTAGAATCGGACTTTTTGCTCGAAAAAGCGTTAACTCATCCGCTAAAAAAAGAAGAAATAGAAGATAACCTATCTAAATGCGGCGACTTTCCTTTTTCTCCTAACGTTACCGTTGAAACCGACGGGGTATTCGTTGCAAAAAGCCAACTAAACGCGCTTAGACGAAAAGTTTACGACGCTATAATTGCAAAATGGTTTTCGATAAAGCCACGAAGAAAATTTGCGGTTAATATGCCTTATCCTCCGACCTCTTTACAAAACGACGAACTGTTGATTATAGATTGCGATTTTGAAGATATAAAAGATTATTGCTTTAATATCTCGGTTTTAGCCCCCACCGATTACAACGACCAAAAGACTTTCGATAAATTCTTTATAACGTTAAAAAATAATCCGTGCAAGAAGTATTTATACCTTCCCCCAATATTAAATACTGCCGATAACAGGCTTATAGAGCCACTTTTGCAAAAATTCGACGGCATTTACGTAGACGGATATTACGGAATAGAACTTGCAAAAATCTATAACAAACCGTGTATTTTGGGAAGCGGAACCAACGTTTACAACTCGTTATCTTATTCAGAAGCAATAAAAAATTGTAAAGATTTAGTGCTTTCAAAAGAACTTACTTTATCCGCCGCAAAAACTTTAAACGGCTATTACTATTCTGCCGGCGCTTTAAAAGTTATGGATTTAGGGTACTGCCCTTTCGGTAAAACTTGCAATAATTGCAAGGGCGAAGACTATTCCAACCTATCCGACGGTGAAAGAGAATACGTCCTAAGACGGGTAAAGCTTAGCCAATGTAGATTTGAATTATACAATCCCTACCCCCTTTTAACCGACGGAGGTAAAAAACAACTTTTTAATTTCATAACGCTAACTAAACAGCAAAAACTCGCGTTACTAAATTGCGCTACTCATCCGATAGACGCAAAATACGCTTTCAAAAATCACACCACGGGACATTCTAAAAAGCCGCTTTTGTAAGCGGCTTTTTTGCAACAATCCATCGGCGCCGCGATACGCCTTGAAAAAAAGAGTTGTTTTAAGTCGCAAAACTTAAAACACCCTTTTTAGCCTATTAAGGCTCTATTTATTTTTAGTTACATCGCCCATAGATAGAAATCTATCTTTTTAACCTCGGAAATATGTGCGGCACGCTGAAATCTGTCGTCAAAATCGGCAAAATACCCGACGCTTTTCGCATACGGAATCAAATAGTTTAAGTAACAAGCATTTAACGCATTATGTAAATCAACGGCTTCGTCAATCGTATACGACGTCGACTTTATCAATCCTACGAAGAATTTAGAAGTGTTCGGATCGTTTTGCAAATTACCGAGCACTAATTTATCTATTATCGGTTGGTCACCGTCTATCGTGTGTAATATTTTACTTCCGAACGACGCTTCCGTACGCCCCGTGCCGATTATCGGATTTTTTAAGTCTTTCAGAATATTTCTATAACAAACGTATTTATTATGGTTATAATAGTCACTAAATACGTTGTAAAAATTATTCTTATTCATTCCGCGCGCTGCGTTTAAACCGTAAAATTTACTGAATGACTTTTGAAAACCCGTATCCGAAGGATTAACGTTTGACGTAACGTCCAAATACGTATCGATAGACTTTCTACGTCTTAAATATTCTTCGACCGTCAAAACTTTCTTTTTGCTTCTAGTTGAAACCGCATCTAAATCAAAAGTAATCATATATTCTCTCCTTATAAAAATTTACGTGGAGTAAATAACCTACAATTAGGTTCCCCAATTATCAGACATCTATCAGCGCGGCTACAACTTGCGCATAACTGCGCTTGTTTAACAGCACATTGTTCTCTCAGAATTGCTTCTTGATAGCAATCGTTTTCAAAGATATTTATAGCATCCGTCAAATTATCAGCTCTACCGTTTTTTACGATTTCAAAAAGATCGTAGACGTTTTCGATATAATTTTCAGGGACAAAACCTTCGTAATTTTTTAATTCGGAATTGATTTGTTCGAGTTTATTTTTTGTTTCAGCCTGAATTTTTTCATATTCGATTTTTTTATCGCTATAACCTTCCTCGTATTGTTTTTCTAATTTAAGATACTCCGTTTTGTTCCATAATTCGTTTTCTTCGTTTTGTTTACGCGATTTTTCTCTCCTAGAACTAGCCTCCTTAAATTCACGAGTTGCCCGTATTGCAAACGTCGGTAGAAAAAATGCAGCAATCAAGCCAAAAGCACCAAACAAGATGCCAAAGTCTCCCAATATTCCCCCGACATCAAAAATTATAAATAGTACAGCTAATATAAGTGCACCCCATAAAATATATAATTTCTTTTTGAGTTCATCTAAAGAATTGAGCGTGACAATTTTTTTTAGTTTAGGTCGAGGATAATAGGTTGCCATATAAGTTGCTTCTTCCATTATAGCATTTTCAGCTTCTTTTTTATCGCGTAACAAAGAAGCATATTTTTCTAATTTTTGAGCAAATTCATCCATAATTACATCCCCTCCTTAGCAAGTTGCTCGTAAAGTTCCGCTTCGCGTTTTGTAAGTTGCCTTACATCGATTCTTTCTTTGATCAAATTTAATAATTTCATGATCAGCTTCTCCTTTGGTTTTTTCATAGATTAAACTAATCTATGTATATGGATTTTTTCAAACCTTATAATTATAAAAAACACCTCGTTTTTTTTCGATAAAATCTCACAGCACGCGTTAAATTAGTTGATTTTTCTATTAAATGATGATAGTATAATTACATAGATTAGTTTAATCTGCGTAGTTTTTTGCGGCGGAATTTTCCGCCGCTTTTTACGTTTCAAAGAAGTAATTTACCTAATTTATTCATCATTTCCGTTTTATGCTCCAACAAGGAATGTGCGTAACGCTTTAGCGTTATCGACGGATTTTTATGTCCTAAAATTTCGGATAACGTTTTAATATCCATTCCGCATTCCAAAGCACGCGTCGCAAAAGTATGCCGAAGCGAGTGAAAACCTTTATGCGATATATCAAGCCGCTTCAAAAGCAAACCGAAAGTGTTTTGATAAGACCGTATTTCCGCTCCGTATTTTCCTTTGCCCTCAACAACGTAAGCACTTTTCGAAGTCTTTTTTAAGGCTTCTAAGTGCACCAATAATCTATAGGGGATAGGAATAACGCGCACGGAACTTTCCGTTTTAGGCGTGTCGATGATTTTTACATATTTGCCGTTTTTCCAATCGTCGCGGCAAGATTTAGAAATGGTAATCAACCCTTTTTTTAAATCGACGTCCTTCCATGTGAGAGCTAAAAGCTCGCCTATTCTAAGCCCGGTGTAAAGCGTCAAAATTATGCCGAAATATTTGCGATTGTTTTTATCCGATATGAACCGCTCTATCTTTTTTTGTTCTTCTTTTGAAAAACATTCGACTTGTCTTTCTTTTCCTTTCGGGCGAACGACGGCACTCGAAAATTCTTTATCGGTAACGCCTGCTTGCACCGCGCGTTTAAGCGACGCCTTCAATAAAGACACTATTCCGCTCACGGTGTTAAACGATAAACCGTTTTTACCGAAATCGACGATAAAGCGTTGCAAAACAAGGGGCGTTAATTCAGATAATTCGAATCCCCCTAAGTAAGGCGCAATATGTATTTCGATTTGTCGTTTATACTTTTCGTAAGTTCTTTGCTTCGTCGTAGGCTTTACGTATAAGGAAAGCCAATCTTTTAACCAATCGTTGTATTTCATTTTATAAACTCCTTGATTTTTTTCTTAAAAATAATATTAAAACTATTTATCTTAAAATCAAGGATAAAATATTGAATTTTATAAAATAACGATGCGCCGAGAATAAAAAATATAAAAATTTTCAAGATTTTTAAAATCGCACACGTTAGAAAAAGTAAAAAACCGCTTTTGTAAGCGGCTTTTTTGATAAAAATAATTTGAAAATGATATTTGAGATACAAAAAAACCGTTGCTAAAAATAGCAACGGATTTTTTTGATTCAAAGAATTATTCCATAACGACGGTAGCGCCGGCTTCTTTGAATTTAGCAACCATCTTTTCAGCTTCGTCTTTAGCAACTGCTTCTTTGATGGTACCGAGTTTTTCAACTAAGTTCTTAGCTTCAACTAAGCCGAGACCGGTGAGTTCACGTACAACTTTGATAACGCCGATCTTGTTAGCGCCAAAGTCTTTTAATACTACGTTGAATTCGGTCTTTTCTTCAACGGGAGCGGCAGCAGCGGCAGCGGGAGCAGCAGCAACGGCTACGGGAGCA
>CAZMOD010000045.1:0-10942 GCA_964567885.1 uncultured Christensenella sp. | reverse complement strand
CGACGGCAAGGCGGCAGCGGAAGCCACGATTAACGCACTCGGACACGTAAACAAACAATACGTTGCCGAAAAGGACGCTACTTTTGATACCGAAGGTAACGTTGCGCATTGGCATTGTTCCGATTGCGGCGTAAACTTTAGCGATGAAGCTTGCACCACCGTAATCGCCGACGTCATTATTAAGGCAAAGGGCGAAAGACTCTATATAGAAAGCGACAAAAACGACGTTTATACCGTTGAAGCAGAGGACTTGGATTTATCGACTTGGGCAGGTGCCAAAGTTGAAAATGAAGGAACCACCGTGGGCGGTCTCAGCGGAGAAGGTAATTGGAGTTGGTCCAACAAACTCAGCTTTACGGTTAAGAGTGAAGCGGCTGGAAAGGTACAAATTTCTTTGAAGGTTGCCATTGGAAAAGACTTTAGTAATAAAAACTTTGACAAGATGTTACAATTAACGTGGAACGGAGAGCCCCTTCAAACGAATTTTGCCTTTGATGAAAATTCAGACTGGTCAAATTGGGAAACCGTGACCGTAACGACGGAACTTGACCTAAACGAGGGGCACAACACCTTCGTTATTCAATCGATCGGAGAATACTGGGTACCTAACTTAGATTGCATTATTTTCGAGGTAAACCCTCAAGCGTAACGACTATTAATTAAGGAAAAATTAACATGAAAAAATACGAAGCCGGACTGCACTATTCTTTGATCGTGCTAATACTTACCCTATTGTTTTCACTTAACTACGTAGCGAATTCCTTTTCAGGAACCATAACGGCGGCATTATGCGGCACGTCAAATTTAAACTCTTCGGCAATGGAAGGCACGACCAAACAGGGTGCCGAGCTTTCCCAGCAAATTGCGGAGGAGGGCATTACCCTTCTCAAAAACGATAACGACGCTTTGCCTCTCATTTCGGATGTAAGCGGTGAAATTACGCTCAACGTATTCGGTGCGAGCAGCAGTGATAAGAACTTCGTGTATCAAGGCTACGGCTCAGGTGGCGGTTCTCGCGTGGAAAGCACTAGAATTTCGCTATACAACGCTCTTCGCGGCAACGGAATTTCCATAAACGAGGAGCTTGCTGCAAAGTATAACGCTATGAGGTCTACTCGTAGTTACAAACAGACGGGCAACGATACCAATATTTACGAAGCTTCCAAATCGTTTTACAGTACCGAACTTATGGCAAGCGCGCGCGACTTTTCGAATAACGCGCTTATCGTCATTTCCCGCGTTTTGGGCGAAGCTTACGATGCGCCGGAATCGCAGACCGTAATCCACGGCGATAACGGTAGCAGTGATACCTATTACAATCGAAATTATCTCCAACTGTGCGAGGAAGAGGAGTATATGATTTCAAAGGTGTGCGACACCTTTGAAAACGTAATCGTACTTCTCAACTCCACCAACGTAATGGAGTGCGGATTCTTGCAGAACTCTAAAATAGACGCGGCACTCACCATATACGCACCCGGGCACGCTGGTTCCTTGGCGGTAGGGTCGGTTCTTACGGGTTCGGTAACCCCGAGCGGTAGAACGGTAGATACTTGGGCGTACGATTTTACGACGGCTGCAACGTACGCAAATGCAGGTCAGCACGGCACGAAAGGGTTCACCAACCAATCGAGCGCAGGCTACGTTGATTATGCGGAAGGCATTTATCAGGGTTATTATTGGTATGAAACGGCGGACGCCGAAGGTTATTGGGCGGACGTAGATAACGAATACGGCAAAGGATATAACGGCGTAGTTCAGTATCCCTTCGGTTACGGGCTTTCTTACACCGATTTTGAATGGAACGTAAAAAGCGTGAGCATTCCCGAAGGCAGCGCGCTCACCGAAGATTCCGAAATCACCGTAACGGTAGAGGTTAAAAACGTAGGTAAATACTCCGGTATGGATGTAGTACAACTCTACGCCACGCCTCAATACTACGTCGGCGGAATCGAAAAACCGGAAGTTAAACTCGTTGCGTTTGAAAAGACGGGCTTACTTGCCCCCGGACAGAACGGAGAAGTACAACTAAAAACCAGACTGTACGATATGGCGTCTTACGACGTATACGATGCAAACAAAAACGGTTTTATGGGCTACGAGGCGGAAAAGGGCTCTTATACGTTGAGTCTCCGTACCAATTCGCACGAAGTTGCTTCGCTAAACGGTTCGAGCGCCGAATTTAAATATAAAGTGGAACGCGAGAACGGAATTTTGTTTGACAAAGACCCCGATACGGGGGCGGACGTCGTAAACCGCTTTACCACTTATACCAACACGCAGTCTAATGCAAGTAGCAAGTACGAAGAATCTTCGCTCTCGCTTGATTCGTATGCATATTCTATCGACGGTTCAGACGCGGGTTGCGACATAACCTATATGACGAGGGCAAACTTTAAAGGAACGTTCCCCGTTGCTCGAGATGCTCGCCAAATGAGTGACGATCTTAGAAACAAGTCTTACAACATCAACAAACCGAGAGAAAACCCCGACGACGTAAAGCCCGAACCGTCGGATACGAATTGGAAGTTGCCCGATCTCATCGATGCGTCTTACGACGACCCCCGCTGGATGGAAATGGTTCGCCAGGTTCCCGTAGGCGATCTTACGAAGATGTTTTTGGGCGCCGCATGGATGACGATAGAACTTCCCACGATAGAAAAACCGATTTGCTCGCAAGCGGACGGACCTTCGGGCTTTAATATGGGTATATCCGGCGGCGACGCCGGTTACGCAACCAATTACCCTTGCGAAACGCTTTTAGCGTCCACTTGGAATTGGCGTCTTGCTTATCAATTCGGAATGTCCATTGGCGAGGAGGCTGATGCGGGGGAGATCCAAGGTTGGTACGGACCGGCGTGTACGCTTCACCGTTCGCCCCTTTCGGGAAGAAATTTCGAATACTATTCCGAAGACCCCGTACTTTCAGGCAACATGGTTGCATACACGATAAAGGGCGCAATGGGGAAAGGGCTTTATACTTTCATCAAGCACTTCGTGGCGGCCGATACGGAATCGATGAGAAGAGGTAAATATACCTGGCTCACCGAACAGGCGTTGAGAGAAGTTTATCTCAAACCTTTTGAATACGCCGTAAAATTGGGCGAAACCACCGGTATTATGACGGCTTACAACCGCATCGGCAGTGTAAGATGCAGCGGAAGTTATCAGCTCAACACGGCGGTTTTACGTGGAGAATGGGGCTTTGAAGGCGCGGTTATTTCCGACTATTTCGACGACGGCGACAATATGATGGATCCCAACGAATTCCTTCGCGCGGGAAACGATTTGCGGTTGAACCCGGAAACTTCGTTTAAATCGCTCGACACGAGTAGCGCAACTGCGGTTAAAGGGATTTACAATGCCGCTAAAAACACGTTATACGCATACGCACACGCGAGATACGTAGGGGCAACTTCCCAAGGGTTAGATCTATCCACGGCAATCGGCACGAAGTCCGCGCCGTTCGCTTGGTGGGTAATCATTCTCGTAGCAATCGACGTAGCGTCTGTCGGCGGATGCGGAATATGGGCTTACTCCGTACTGAAAAAATCTTCGAATTTCACCCTTGAAGCCTTATTTAAGAGGAAAAAGGTGCTTGCGGGTGACGTAGACGGAGTTGGGAACGGCACGGGACAAAGTACCGTTATCGAAATTGAGAAAACGGGTGATTTTCTACCCGCCGAGGGATACGGCGCTTCGGAACCTTTTGCGGATGAACCGCAACCGACGACAAAAGAAGTTCCCGCCACCGTTCAACCCATCGGTAAAGACAAGCAAACAGACGAGCTGGAACTAAAAATCGACTCTTTGATGAGGAAGGTAGACAAGTTAGAGAAACAGCTGGACGTGATAACGGAAGTTCTCACCCGTGAGGATAAAACGTCCGAAAAGCGTTAAAAAGACGCGTAAGTATAGATATGAATAACGAGGAGTATAAAAAATGGAAGTATTTATTGCGTTTATCAAAAACAACGTTCCTATCGTAGTTATTACGGCAATTGCCGTGGTTGGTATAATCGGCATTTCTACGGCGCTTATCATATTAAAGATAAGAGACAAACGTTTACAAAATAAACTAACGGAAGTACGAGACCCTAAAGCCGAATAAAAATCACGTATTTGACGGTTTCGATAGAAAGTTATACAACAGTATTTGGTAAGACGTTCATTTTTTATAAAAACTGTTAACGAAAAAAATTTTTCGAGATAAATTACAATAGTGTACGAGATTGTCGTGCACTCAAAAGTTTAGACAAAAAATCAAGGAGATATTTATGAACAAAAAGTTTCAAAGGACAATGTCTTTATTGGTGGTATTACTAATTGCCTCGGCGATGCTTGTCGGTGCAGTAGGTTGCAGTAATAAGGACGTCGAGCCGACGCCGGAAAAGACGCTTTCCAGAATAGGAATTACCGCCTTTCCCAAAACCACCTATATGGTTGACGAAACGTTCAACCCTACGGGAATGGTAGTAACCGCGTATTACAGCGACCAATCGAAAGAAGCGATTACCGACTATCAGACAATAGTAGATAATCCACTTAAAATAACTACCCGCAGTGCGATTATTATGTATAAAGGCAAACAAGCAACGCTTCCTATAACGGTTAATATGCCGATGGAAGAAATGCTTCATATAGAAAGCGACGAACACGCCGTTTACACCGTTGAAGCAGAGAACTTGGACTATTCGTATTGTTATAATCCATATAGCGATGATCATTTAGTAAGCACTGAAAACGTGGTTACGGCTAGCGGCGGCAAGTCCATAGGCTCGCTTGCCGGTGAAGGCAATAGTTTCGGCTTTATCGTTAAAAGCGAATACGAATTAACCGTCAATTTGGTCATCCGCGCCGCAGCGGTTCACGAAGACCGTTTTTGCGATACGGTTATGGACGTAAAGGTGAACGGCGACGTCAAAAAATCTAATCACACCTTAACCTGGGGCGAAAATAATTCCTTCTACAACTGGGAAAACGTTACTTATTCCGAAGTAAAGTTGAAGACGGGCGAAAACAGAGTCGAAATTATGATAAACGTCGAGTGGTACGCGCCTAATATAGACTGTTTTTATATCGTAGTAGCGCCCGACGGACACGAGAACTTAGAGCCCGAATCCGCATACGCCACGAAGCTTGAAATAGCAAACGGTGAACACGCCGTTCATAAAGTTGAAGCAGAGGATTTGGATTTGTCGACTTGGGAAGGTGCCGAGGTTAAAGACTCCTCTTCCGCCAGCGGAAACCAATACGTAGACTTACCCGACACTCTCGATAATTACAGTAGCGAACACTCGCATAACGTCGGCTTTTCCATAAGAAGCGCCGTCGAGGCAAAAATTAAAATCTCGATGTCTTTGTCTTATACGACCACGAACCCCATCGTTGCTCTTGACGACATTATTAATATTTATTGGAACGGCGTTAAGGTAAAAACCGATTACGAATTCAAGTCAAAAGACGGCAGCGTTTGGGAATTGGCTACAGTGGCAGGCGAACTTGACCTCATCGTCGGAAACAATATTATAACGTTTGAAACCCATGAGTATTGGACGCCCGACGTAGACTATTTCAATATAGTAGTTGCGCCTAACGGGGATGAAGGGGACGACAACCAACCCACGCCCGATCCTGATCCCGACCTCGAATATGCCGTTAAACTCGAACTATTGAACGGGGCAACCGGAGATTATACCGTTGAAGCAGAGGGCTTGGATTTATCGACTTGGGAAGGTGCCTTCGTTGAGAACGTGACCACCGTGGGCGGTTTAAGCGGAAACGGCAATTTCAGTGGTGCTCCTAAACTCGGCTTTACGGTTAAGAGCGAAGTGTCTGGAAAGGTGAAAATTTCTTTGAAAGTTGCCTTTGGAAAAGACGATGCAAATAAAAACTTCGATGAGATGTTAAAATTAACGTGGAACGGAGAGACCCTTCAAACGAATTTTGCCTTTGATGAAAATTCAGGCTGGACAACTTGGGAAACCGTGACCGTAACGACGGAACTTGACCTAAACGAGGGGTACAATACCTTCGTTATTCAATCAAACTTCCAATACTGGGTACCTAACTTAGATTGCATTATTTTCGAAGTGAACCCTCAAGCGTAACGATTATTAGTTAAAAAATAAAATAAAGAAACGTAAAATCGGATTGCGCACACGACGGCGTAATCGGAGGTTGTTTCGGTAGCGACAGTGGTTTAGCGCCGATTTTCAACGTTGCTTTATTAGGCGTTATAACGTTATTCTTAAAAAAGCGTTAATTAAATAAAAACGCCTTAAAACAAAAAATACCGTAAAAAAGTCTTTACGGTATTTTTTGTTTAAAAAAGCCGAGCGGTTAACCTCTCGGCTTTAAAAAAATGAAAGCTTAAGTTGAACTTTTTAGATAAGTTTAAAACCGACGCGACGAAAACTCTTGAAGACTTATAAAGCAAAAACACTCGAACATTGATTAGTAAAAAAAATAGTTCACAGAACTATTTTTTTAACGCTTTTAGTTCGAATCTCTCTTTAACTGTGTAAAAAAACAAAAGCAGTAGCGTCGCTAACTGCTTTTTGGCTGGGGATGAGAGATTCTCCTCTTGCATTTTGCAAAGCAAAAAAGGAAAAGTAAAAGCAATGCTTTGCAAAATACTTCGGTCAGACGCTAAAAACAGTTCACAGAACTATTTTTTTAACGCTTTTAGTTCGAATCTCTCTTTAACTGTGTAAAAAAACAAAAGCAGTAGCGTCGCTAACTGCTTTTTGGCTGGGGATGAGAGATTCGAACTCCCGGATGACGGAGTCAGAGTCCGTAGCCTTACCGCTTGGCGAATCCCCAAAGTTAATTACGGATAAATGATAGCAAACTTTAAGAAAAAACACAAGTAATTTAAGGTAGATTTTTCGTTTTTGAAACGATTTTTTAGAGGCGAAAGCGGCAAGACGAGAAGTCGGGCGATTTTTAACGGCACGTTACTTTTACTAAACGGAAAAATAACGGCAAAACGATTGCAAAGAGGGGATTTTTGTGTTAAAATGTGATTAGTTTTAAATGATTAGTCGAGATTGCTATGAATTATACGAAAACCCCGATACAATTTAATAAAAACGACGAAAATCCTTCATCCGTATGCAAAATTTATTTTTCAAGGATTTTTGACGAGATAAAGGGCGGCGTTTATCCGTTGGAACGTCAAGCGGAAATAGACGAAAGCAAAAGCGAAAAAGTAAAACTTGAAAAGTTTTCGGTATGGAAACTTTTAGAAGCCGCGATAAACGATTGCTTTGCTAAAAAAATAACCGATTTTGATTTTTATAAAACCGAAAACGGAAAGTGGTGGACGAAAGAATTTTATTTTTCGCTTTCACACGGTAAAGGCGTTGCTTGCGTTGCGGTTTCTAAAACGCCCGTCGGGATAGACGTTGAAAACCTGAAAAGCTTCCAAAATAAAGTTTGCCAAAAAGAAGACGTAACTTTTAATAAAATAGCGACCGAAAAAGAAAAGACGACGCATAAAAACCCGTCTATAAGCCTGTTATCGACACTTTGGACGAAAAAAGAGGCTATTTTTAAAAGCGAGGGAAAAGGTGCTTTTACGCCTTCACAAATCGAAACGGAAAATTACAGTGCGGAAACTTTCAAACTTAATCTTTTCGGGGGAGATTATATAACTTCGGTTTGCGTTAAAGACGGCGTTGCCGTAAAACGTCGTTTATACGTTATAGATTTTTTATAAAAGCCCGTCTATAAGCCGATTATCGGTGATTTTTGAATGAAAAACCAACGTAATCAAGCAACACCGTACACAAATAAAAAGTCCGAGCAAGGTTTTAAACCGCGCTCGGGTTTTTATTTAAAATCGTATACGAATTAAACTGCGAATTGAAAAACGTAATACGCTGCGCAAATAATTAAAAGCACTACGCCTTGAATGCGTGAGGTTTTTCCTTTTATTAAAGTTGGAATAGTTAAAACGCCCATTACCGTAAGCATCACGGGAATATCGATTACAAGTGAAGCGTTGTAGTCCATAAATAGTTTTTCCGTCGGGACGCTGAAAGGAGAAATGGTGATTGCAAGTCCGCTTACCAAAACCAAGTTGAACAAATTTGCGCCGATGACGTTGCCTAACGATAAATTACCGTGTCCTTTTAAAAGCGACGTAATAGCCGTTATGAGTTCTGGCAGCGAAGTTCCGAGCGCTACCAAAGTAAGTGCGACGACGCTTTCGGGAACGCCCATTGCTCGTGCTAAAACTTCGCAGTTATTCACTAAAAAGTTTGCGCCGAAGGCTATGCATACGGCGCCGATAACGAGTGCCAAAACTTCATACCAAACGGTTGCTTTAAATTGGTCTATTTTCGGGTGTTTCGAAGTTTTTTCGTTTTCTTCTTTTTCTTCGGGTACCTCGATAACCGCAGGCGTTTTTTTGACGCTTAATAGAGAAAGCGTCATATAAACGACGAACAAAAGTAAAAGTACGCCGCCGACTATTCTCGTAAAACCTACGCCTACGTAGGCGATAATCGAATAGAAAATTGCCGCGCTAAAAAAGAAAATTACGGGAAGGATAAGCGGCTTTTTTTCGACTAGCGAAGGCTTTGCGGTTATCGTAATGCCGCAAATAAGGGCGGAATTGCAAATTATAGAGCCTATTGCGTTGCCGTAAGCGGTCGCGCTACTGCCCTGAAACGCGGCGCTTGCCGAAACCATGACTTCAGGAATCGTCGTGCCGATTGAAACTACTGTGGCGCCGATTATGATTTCGGGAATCTTAAAGCGCTTGGCAATGCCGCTTGCCCCGTCTACGAACCAATCGCCGCCTTTTATTAGTAAAATGAAACCGAGTAAAAACAAAATTAACGCTTTAGCAATCATACGTAAGACCTCTTAAGAAGTTAAAGAAATAAAGATAAAAGTCCGTCTATAAGTCGATTATCGAGGGATTTTTGGTGCGTTTTGAGATTAAAAATACAGTTCGATTACGCCTTTTATAAAGATTTCGAGACCGATTATAATTAAAATTGCGCCGCCTAAAATAGTGGCTTTCCCAGCAAGTTTTGTGCCGAATTTTTTGCCTAAAAACACGCCGACAACCGAAATGGCATAGGTAACCAAGGCGATTATAAGCGCTGCTACGACGGCGAAAACCACTTGGTATTCGGCTATCGTAAAACCTACGGATAAAGCGTCTATTGAGGTTGCAACCCCTTGAAGTAAAAGTCCTTTGAAGCCGGTCGCGGGTTTTTCTTCCTCTTCCTTATTTTTTATTCCCTCGTAAAGCATTTTTCCGCCGATATAGCCGAGAAGCAGTAGCGCTATCCATGGGATAAAATGCTCGAAGATTTGAAAATACGTTAAAAGCGTATGTACCAAAAGCCAACCCAGCATTGGCATCGCCGCTTGGAAAAACGCGAAAGTGCCGCCGATAAGGTTGGTTTTTCTCAGCGGCATATTAGGTTCGTTTAGTCCGTTTGCAAGCGAAACGCAAAAAGCGTCCATTGCAAGCCCTACGCCCAACAAAACCGAATTTAAAAAGAAATCGAAAGTCCACATAAAACACCCTGAATAAAAGTTTTTTCTTTATCTATCGCAACCAAAACAAAAGTCGAACGCAAGAAGTTTTACGCGTTCGACCGAAAAAACCATTTAACGACGCAACGCATAACTAATGCGGGACGAAATCCCGACGATAGATATACGTGAGTCTTGCAAATTAAAACGAGCCAGACCTTAACGGACGGTATGTTGACACGTTACGGCAAAAGCCGCTTGCTACTCCCCCACGGAGTAATTTCAGTATACCACTTTGTTTCTACTAAGTCAAGGGATTTATATATTTCCCTAAAAAATTCACTCGATAATTACGATTAAACGAATCCTCGTAAAACTAAATCAAAGGCAAAGATACGCCGACAACACTTTCAGAGTGTTATAAACGCCGTCCACGTGGCTTCTTTCGTAACCGTGGCTTGCGAAAACGCCCGCGCCTATAAGTCCGTGCTTAATATCGGCGCCCGCGGATAAAGTCGTTTCCACGTCCGAGCCGTAATGCGGATAAACGTCTACCGCGTAATCGGCTTGCGCTTTTTTGGCGGATAGGATAAGTTTACCGACGATATCGTAAGAATACGGGCCGTTAGAGTCTTTCGCACAAATGGAAACTTTGGTTTCGGTGCATTCTAAACCGTCTCCGACGCAACCCATGTCAACGCTAATAGCCTCGGTAACGCCGTCGGGAACGGAAGCCGCGCCGCCGTGTCCGACTTCCTCGTAAACGGTAACGTGAATATAAGTCTTTCGAGGTAAGACGACATTTTCTTCTTTTAGATATTTAGCCAAGCCTAAAAGTATGCCGACGGAAAGTTTATCGTCTAAAAAGCGACTTTTAATATACCCCGACGGGGTAACGCGCGTTCTTGGGTCAAAGCAAACTATATCGCCGACTTCCACGCCGAGTTTTTTAACGTCGTCTTTAGAAGAAACTTTTTCGTCCAAGACGACTTCGGTGGTGTCGAAAGAGCGTTTTACGTCGTTATAATCGCCGTTTACGTGTATCGACGGGTTTATAAGTTGTAAAGTGCCGTCTAAAACTTTTCCGGACCTTAGATAAACGCGGACGTTTTCGGCTTCGCCGTTATTGGCGTTCATGCCTCCGAGCTTTGTAACTTTCAGTCTTCCGCTCGGTTTTATTTCGGAAACCATCGCGCCCAAAGTGTCTACGTGCGCTTCAAGTAAAACGCCGTTCTCGTCGTCCTTACCGCCGAGGTCGATTATAACGCCGCCTTTTTGTGTAAAAACCGACTTATAGCCCAACTTTTCAAAATTTTCCTTTACCCAAGCGGCGGCTTTTTGAGTGAACCCCGAGGGGCTGTCTATCGCTAAAAGTTCTACGGTTTTTTCCGTAGCGTATTTTGCGTAATCGTAAGTTAACATATTTTTTACTCCTTTTTTA
>CAZMOD010000044.1:0-10971 GCA_964567885.1 uncultured Christensenella sp. | reverse complement strand
ATTAAACTCGTTTTATCACCTACACCGCCCGTGGAATGTTTATCCACCCTAAGCCTCCGTTTTAAATCCGGGAATTGATTCAAGTTTATCAATCGTGCCGCCGGTATGACCTAAGCCCCTACCGCTCATTTTTGCGACTTTTACACCCAAAGTTGCAACTATGGGTGCGACGATTAAACTCGTTTTATCACCTACACCGCCCGTGGAATGTTTATCCACCCTAAGCCCGTTGACTTCGGCAAAATCGAGTTTTTCACCCGAATCGCGCACCGCCATTGTTAAAGCGGCCGTTTCCTCTAAATCCATGCCTTGGAAATATATCGCCATTAAAAGCGCGGAAATTTGATAATCGGGTATTTCACCGTTTACGTAACCGTTTATAATCCAATTTATTTCTTCGGTGGAAAGTTTTCCACCGTCGCGTTTTTTCTTTATTAAGTCGTAAGTTCTCATGACTAAAATCTCCCTTATGTCGTTTTTTGCCTCGATAATCGACCTATGGCCCGACTTTTTGTGTTAAGCCAAGTTGTTAGGGCCGAAACGTTCGGGTAAAATTTCCTTTAAAGTATACGCGGTCGTTTTGTCCGCCGTGCCTAAAATTATTTGAAAATCGTCGTTGCAAAATTCCGCCATAACCTGACGGCACACGCCGCAAGGCGCGCAAAATCCGGCGGGCTCGCCGTCCTTAGCGCCTACGATAGCAATTTTTAAAAACCTTCTTTCACCTTGATGAACGGCTGTAAAAAAAGCCACTCTTTCAGCGCAAACGGTAGGCGTGTAGCCTGCGTTTTCTATATTAGCGCCCGTATAAACCTTACCGCTTTCACCTAATAACGCCGCACCCACTTTAAAGCGCGAATACGGCGCGTAAGAATTTTCTCTTGCAGCGGTCGCAATTTGCAATAATTCTTTATCGGTCATTTTTCCTCCTTGGCGGAAAGCTGAAAAGTCCGCCTATAAGCCCGTTATCTACGATTATTTAAGCACTTCTTTCAAAAAACTATTACCCGCCGTGTCGCCTTTTTCAACGCCGAAGTACTCTAAGACGGTTGCCGAAATATCCGCGAAAGTAGGACGCGTGGATAGATTGACGGGTTTAATTTTGTTTCCGTATAAAAGCATTGGAACGTATTCCCTCGAGTGGTCGGTAGACGGCGTTTTAGGATCGCAACCGTGATCGGCGGTTATAATCAACAAATCGTCTTCTTTGAGTTTGGGTAAAAAACCGCCGAGCCACTTATCGAATTCCGTCGCCGCGTTAGCGTAACCCTCTATATCGTTTCTATGCCCGTAAAGCATATCGAAGTCAACGAGGTTAGTAAAGCACAATCCGTTAAAATCTCTTTCAAAAACCGCGTCGGTCTTTTGCATTCCGTCGGCGTTAGACGAAGTGCGGTTGGATTCGGTAATGGACTTCCCCGCGAAAATATCGTAAATCTTACCTACCGATATTACGTCGTAGCCGCTATTTTTTAGCAAGTCGAGCATAGTGGTCTTTGGCGGCACGAGAGAATAATCGTGGCGGCGCGCCGTACGTTTAAAGGGGTATTCGCCTTCGAAAGGACGTGCGATAACCCTACCGACGCCGTGCTTGCCTTGCAAAAGATCACGCGCGATTTCACAATATCTATATAATTCCTCGATAGGCACGTAGTCTTCGTGCGCGGCAATTTGAAAAACGCTGTCGGCGGAGGTGTAAATTATAAGCGCCCCCGTTTTTATGCTTTCCTCTCCGTAGTCTTTAATGACTTCCGTACCGGAATAAGGAAGGTTGCACAAAGTCTTCCTACCCGTGCGTTTTTCAAATTCTTCGACCACTTCTTTCGGGAATCCGTTAGGATAGGTCGGAAGCGGTTCGGGGGATATTATCCCCGCGATTTCCCAATGCCCTATCGTGGTGTCTTTTCCCATAGAAGATTCTTGAAGCCTTGCGTGCGCCGCTAACGGCTTATCTACTCCGCCGCCTACGCCGTCGATATTGAAAAGCCCTAATTTTTTAAGATTGGGACAATTAAATTTTTCGTGGTCGCGTATAGCGCCTAAGGTATTACTGCCTTCGTCGTGCCACAGATGGGCGTCGGGCTCTTCGCCGATGCCGAAACTGTCTAAAACTATCAAAAACAATCTTTTATTCATAATTATTTACAAACCAAAATGATAAATAAAAATATTTTTAGTCGGTATTATTCTTCCGCGATATTTAAAGCGATTTCCATCATTTTGGTAAAGGAATTTTGTCTTTCTTCCGCGGTAGTGTTTTCTTCGGGATAAATAAAGGAGTCGCTTACGGTGCAAATGCAAAGCGCTTTTTTACCGAGGCGCGCGGCGTTGCAATATAAAGCCGCCGATTCCATTTCAACCCCCAAAACGCCCATTTTAGCCCATTCCATACCGCTGTTTGCGTCGTCGTAAAATACGTCGGAAGAAAAAATATTGCCGACTTTATAATTTACGCCTGCTTTTTCGCACTCGTTAACCGCGGCTTTTAATAAGCCGAAGTCGGCTATCGGGGCGAAAGTTCCCGGAAGCCTGTATTGGTGAGCAAAGTTACCGTCGGTGCAAGCGCCTTGTGCAAGCACGATATCCCTTGCGTGAAGGTCGGGATGGAAAGAACCGCAAGAACCTACCCTTATAATGCTGGATACGTCGTAAAATTTAAAAAGTTCGTAAGAATATATACCGATTGCGGGTTGTCCCATACCGGAAGCCATAACGGAAACTCTTTTTCCTTTATAATAACCCGTATAGCCTTGAACCCCTCTAACGTCGTTCACGAGGACTGCGTTTTCTAAAAAGTTTTTAGCAATGAAAGCCGCGCGTTTAGGATCGCCCGGCATAAGCACGGTTTTTGCAAAATCACCTTTCTCGGCGGTGATATGTGGTGTTGCCATAATTAAAAATCTCCTTTTTCTTATATTTTCATTTTATAGTAATTTTATATTATTATTTTTTTGAAATTTTTTAATCTTGGTTAGTGGCGTCGGAAGCGACAGGTTTTTACGTACTTCTAAAAATCGTTGCTTTCGCGCGAGTCGTCTACTTGGATATTAGCGCCGCACTGACTGCATTTTGCCGCTATGAATGCCATAATAACCCTCTAAAATTTTTTTCGTTTTTACAAGATAACGGGCTTATAGACGGATTTTTATCGCCGACTAAGCCCGTTATTTTTATTTTTTAAGCGCTTTGACCGCTTTAACGACTCTACTGGTCCCAAGCCTCGACGCGCCGATATTGATAAAATCTTCGGCGTCTTTTAAATCTTTAATTCCGCCAGCCGCTTTAACTAAAACGCCTTCGCCGACGTTTTTAACCATAATTTCAACGTCCTTTAGCGTTGCGCCCGCGGTTGAAAATCCGGTGGAAGTTTTTATGTAATCTGCGCCGGCTTCGGTTACCAAACGGCACGTTACTTTAATTTCTTCTTCGGTCAGTAAGCAAGTTTCGACGATAACTTTTAAAATTTTGCTTCCGCACGCTTTTTTGATTTGAGCGATCTCGTCGCGAACGAAATCGTATAAACCTTCTTTTAACGCACCGATATTTATAACCATATCGATTTCGTCGGCACCGTTAGATATGGCGTCGGCCGTTTCGTAAACTTTAACCGCAGTCGTGTTGTAGCCGTTAGGAAAACCTATAACGGTACAAATTTTAAGACTATCCCCTACGTATTCCTTGGCTTTTTTTACGTAACAAGGGGGAATACAAACGCTTGCGGTGCTATATTTAACGCCGTCGTCGCAAATTGCTTTTATATCGTTCCAAGTGGCGGTTTGCCCTAATAAAGTATGATCGCATTTTGATAAAATTTCTTTAATATCCATAGTAAATCCTCCGTAATATATATCGATAACCGACCTATAGGCGGGTTTTTTAAAAAATCGCGATTAGTCGTCTTGTATATCCAAAGCCTCTATGCCGACTTTAGCCTCGGGCTTTGCGTCGCCGTGTCTAACGAAGAACATCGTTAAAAAAGCAAGGGCTACGAAAGCAGCGGCGTATGGGAATAAAGATTCGTAACCTATCCAATCCATAAGCGCACCCGATGCTATCGGGGTAACTATCTGTGCCGCCATAGAAGCGGTATAATAGTACCCCGTGTATTTACCGACGTCCGAACCTTTTGCAAGTTCGACGACCATCGGGAAAGAGTTAACGTTAATAGTAGCCCAGCCGATACCCGCCAAACAAAACAACAAAGTCATTGAAAGAGCGGAAGTCCCCTCTCTTATAAAGCAGGCGCCGAAAAAGGCACTGAAAAGCATTATAATTCCCGCTAAAATGGTTTTTCTTCTTCCTATCCTGGAAGCAACGAGACCGACGGGAATATAAGAAACTATAGCCGCCGCCTGCGCTATTAAAAGCGTCGTATTATAATCCACCTTCAAAAATTTGGTTGCGTAGACCGAGTATTTGGAAGTTACGGCGTTATAGCCTATATACCAAAGCGCAACAGACGCAAGTATGAGAATTAAAGAAACGAATTGCCGTTTAGACAGTTTTCCGCCGGAGACTTCTCGCTCTTCGGTTTCCTTATCGCAACCGAGCCTTTCGGTTTCCTCTTGCATTTCACGAACCCACAAAGGTTCTTTTACGGTAAGAAGAAAAATTACGAGCGCAACTATCATAACGGCGCAAACGGCTATTATGTAAAAATGGAAATCCGTTTTTCCTTCTTCGCTGGTTTTCAAAACTTTGCCTAAAAGTAAAATCAAAATCCCGCCGAAAGTTCCCATAAGGTTTATTACGGCGTTTGCTTTCGATCTAAGCGGTTTTACCGTTACGTCAGGCATTAAAGCAACCGCAGGAGAGCGGAATATCGCCATAGATATAAGCGCACCGAGCAATAAAAGTATAAATACGGTGAGTGTGTTTACGAATCCTAAAAGCGTGAAAAAGATTACCGCTAAGATAGTGCCTACTACGATAAAAGGCGTGCGCTTTCCGAATTTCGTATTCGCCTTATCCGAAAGATTGCCGAAAAACGGAAGCATAAATACGGCGAAAATATTATCGAGCGACATAATAACGCCCGACCAAGTTTGCTTCATTTCAAACTTGTTGGTTAAAATCAAAGGAATTATCGTATCGTACGCTTGCCAAAAGGCGCTTATCAAAAAGAAAGCAAAGCCCACTAAAATAGTGCGTTTGTAGTTTAGTTTCATAATAAACCTGCCTATCAATATCTATTTTTCCACGGAAAAGTTTTGCCGCACTATTAGTATAACACGCCGAATTCTTTTTGTCAATGCAAAAACGGAAAAAAGACTTAATATTTAATATTTTAGGTTAGACTAAAAATATAATCGCGCGGAGCCGTTTGCTAGTTTTTTCGTCTTTCGTTCATATCTTTTTTCTTGATTTTTTTAAATTAAAGGCGCATAATACTAATACAAAAAGTAAATATCGTTTCTTTATCCGTCGTCGTTATATAGTTAGACAACGGATTTCTTTTTTTATTTTCTATCGTTTATCGTTTTTATAAGCGAATTTCTTCGTTTCGTTTGCTTCGTATAAAAACACAACCGCGCGTATCCCGTATAACTCACCCAAAAAACCTTAACGCGGCTCGTTTATAAGTTATAAAATCGCCCAAAAATTTACCGATAACCGACCTATAAGCGGGTTTTTAAAGTAAATTCACGTATAAAAAACGCACCGTTGAAAGCAGTTTTCGCAACCATCGGTGCGTTTTAAAAATCCGCGAAAATAACTATCGTTATCTTATAAATTCACGTTTTTACGATTGTTCTATTGAGTCTTCCGTTGCTTTTTCATCTATCGGCTTATTCTTTTTGTGTTTGAAAAACACCGTTTTTACGGTAATCCAAGAATACGCCTTTTTAAGTTTTTCAAAAGATTCTTTGGAAACGAGCCTGAAAATAACGCAAAAGATAACGACGAGAAAAATTCCTGTAAAAATCCCCGCAAGCGTTCCGAAAAAGTTAACGAAAACGTCGCCTATAGTAAAATATCTTCCCGGTGTAAACGCTTGAAACATTTCGCACACGGCGGACAATATAAAGCAAAGTCCCGGCGCGATAACCGCACTGTACGGGGGATTGGTAAGTAAAAAGCACGACCCCCAAATTCCAAGTCCCAATAGTGCGAACAACGAAAAATGCCCTAAAATTTTTCTCACGAAGGAATAAAAGTTATCGTATAATTTGACGGAAATAACCTTTTCCCCGCATAGTTCGGGGTTTAGTTTACTTTGGTAGCGAACTTTGATTTTGCCGAAGAATTCGGCTTTCAACTTATTGCCGTCTACTATTTTACCGAAACCGCTTACCACCGTCCAATTAGCGTCGTCGGGGTAAGACACGGGGGAATGTTCCACCGTAAGTTTTATCGTACTATTAAGCATAACGGTGTCCGCCGCCGTAATTTTTGCCGAAGTCGGCGTGATTTTTTTTACGGTTATAACCACCTTTCTTTCAAAATCTTCGTCGTAAACGGAAGTAAAAGTGATAATCGCATCTCCCTTGTCTTTCATCAAAAGTTCCCCGTTAGATACTTTAACGATATTTTCGTCCGACGAGGTAACCGTTAGTTTTTTAAGTGCGGAAGACGGCGAATACTCCGTAATAAAATCGTCCATAGAAACCGTTTCCCCGCTTAAATACGTTGTCGTTTCGCTAAAGAAAATATCTTCTAAGTATACGGCTTGAGGATTTTTAGCGACGGTTATTAGAAAATCTTTATAACTTCCGTCCTCGAAAGTCCCTCTTAAAGTCGCCGTGCCGTCCTTTATAAAATAAGCCTCGTTATCGATTATTTTAACCTTTTCTTGGTCTAACGAATCGTATTTTACCACGTCGGAGGAAGTTTTTCCGCCGTTAATCGTAAACCCCGATTTTTCGCCGACTTTAGGAGTTTTTAAGTTTAACGATATCTCTCCATTTCCGCCGAGCGGATTTTTACCTTTAGAAGATACGTTTAGCGTGCAACTTAAAACCTCGTCTCCGTCTGTTGCCGTTATCGTAACGACGGCTTTCCCGATAGAAATAAATTTGACAGTACCCTCTTTAGACACCGCCGCGATACTCTCGTCCGACGACGCGTAAGTTAGCGTATAAGCCTTTTTTTGCGGGAAAGTTACCGTTATTTTAACCTCGTCCCCGTCGTAAAAATAATCGTATTTCCCCTTTTCTATCTTTGCCGAAATATTAGTTGCTTCTTGCGTTTCGTCCTGTCCGAAAAACGTTACTAAAAGCCCCATGACTTTTTGCGTATCCGAGCTGCTTACCGCGCCCGAAATAAACGACGATAAAAGCAAATACGTCAATAATAGCGTGGTTAAATAGACCGCAACCGTCGCAAAACGATTGAGGCGTTTAAAATACTTTAACTCCTGTCCTTTCATAGAAATTCAAAACTCTCCTTCCCTTTCGGGGGTATTATTATACCAATCAAAAATCGAAAAGGCAAGCGGTTTAAAGTAAAAATTAACTTAATTTTTCAAAATTTTTTTTAAGAAAAAAACGGTGAAAAAATTCCCTTTAAAAAACCGTTTTTCGACCTTTTAAGACTATGAAAATAAAAATATGAGGGGCTTTTTTCAAGTTGCGTAAAAATATCTTTGACAAATGATTTAAATATGGTACAATGTTTTATATAAGGTAAGATTCAGCGGAAGATTTGCGCTAAATTTTAACCTAAAGAGAGGGATTTTATGAAAATTATAACTATCAGTCGAGAATTTGGCAGCGGCGGAAGAGAATTAGGTAAACGCCTTGCCGATATGCTAAACGTAGCGTACTACGATACCGAGATTATTACGGAAATCGCAAAGCAAACCAACTTAGACGAAAATTACGTTTCGACTATATCCGAAAAAGGCGTACCGAGTTTTAATTTCCACTTCGGACATACCTTCGGCGCGACCATCAACCAAACGGCGATGGACGTAGTAGTCGCACAACACAAAGTGGTTAAAGAACTTGCCAAAAAGGGAGATTGCATTATCGTAGGAAGATGCGCGGATAAAATTCTGCAAGACCTTAAACCGCTTAGGATTTTCGTTTACGCGGATATGCAATCGAAAATTAAACGTTGCAGAGAAAAAAATCCCGACGATAGCGGGCTTGACGATAAGCAAATGATGAAAAAAATAAAATCTATAGATAACGGCAGAAAGAAGATGCACGAATTCGTTTCCGGCGGCGCGTGGGGCGATATGAGGGAATACGACCTTTGCGTCAACACTACGGGCGTTTCCGTTAAAGAAATCGTTCCAAGCATTTACGAGTACGCAAAAGCGTGGTTTAAATGCAAAAGCGATACGTAGGCTTAGACAGTCACTTTACTTACGGCAATTTATTCAGATTCGTCCTATCCCCCATACTTATGATGGTTTTTACCTCCATCTACGGCGTGGTGGACGGATTCTTTATTTCAAACTTTTCAGAGCCCACCGTCGAGGCGTGCAAAACGGCTTTTTCCGCCGTCAACGTCATAATGCCCGTAACGATGATTTTGGGCGCGTTAGGCTTTATGATAGGTACCGGCGGAACTGCTATCGTGTCGAAAACGCTTGGCGAGGGCGATAGTAAAAAGGCGAACGAATACTTTTCCTTTTTGGTTTACGCCGCAGTCGTCATAGGCGTAATAGCGTCGATAGCCACCATGATTTTTTTGGAGGATATCGCGAAACTTTTAGACGTTACCGATGCTATGATGCCCTACGCCTTGACTTACGGACGCATAGTAATAGCGTTTACGCCCGCGTTTATGCTACAAAGTGCGTTTCAATCCTTTTTTATCACCGCGGAAAGACCGAAACTCGGATTTAATTCCACTTTGGTAGCCGGCGGAACGAATATGGTTTTGGACGCGCTTTTCGTTTGGATTTTTAGATGGGGCGTTGCGGGCGCAGCGATTGCTACGGGGATTTCTCAAATAGTCGGCGCCGTTATACCCGTCGTCTATTTTACGAGTAAGTCTAACGACAGTTTGTTAAGACTTGGAAAAGGCTATTTCAACTTTAAAGTATTATTGGATACTTGTACAAACGGCTCTTCCGAGTTGGTAAGCAATATTTCCGGTTCGGTCGTGTCCATAGTTTTCAATAAACAACTTATGAAGATAGCCGGGGAAAACGGCCCCGCGGCGTACGGAGTTATGATGTACGTGAACTTTATTTACGTCGCTATATTTATCGGTTACGCCATAGGCACCGCACCCGTAATAGGCTTTAACTACGGCGCTAAAAACCAAAAAGAACTCAAAAATATTTTTACGAAAAGTTTAAAGATTATGGGAATTTTGGGTGCATTGATGTCGATTCTCGCGTTCGTTTTAGCAAAGCCTATATCTTGGGTTTTCGTCGGACGGGACGAAGAACTTTTCAATATGACGGTGGAAGCGTTTAAGCTCTTCTCATTTTCCTTCGTGTTTACGGGGTTCGGCATTTTCGGCTCGTCAACGTTTACTGCGCTTGGAAACGGTGTGATTTCGGCTATTATCTCGTTTTTAAGAACTTTAGTTTTCCAAATCGCTTGCGTCTTGATACTGCCCGAATTTTTAGGCATAAACGGAGTTTGGCTTTCTATGCTTTTCGCCGAAATATTATCGACTATCGTCACCGTAATCTTTTGGATAACCAAACGCAAAAAATACGGATATATCTAACCCCTAAAAAACGTAAAAAACCTCTAAAAAGCCACCTTGAAAGAAGTTTAAATCAACGTTGAAAAACCGGAAACTGCAATACTTCTCGCTTAAAAAACCGCTGATAACGGGCTTATAGCCGCACTTTTTAAGTTTTACAACTTACGGCTTAAAGGGGATATCGCGGCGGTTTTAAACTTATCTAAAAAATTTAATTAAACTTTTAACTTTTTTAAGCCGTGCGGTTATCCGCACGGCTTTTTTAAACAAAAAATACCGTAAAGATTTCTTTACGGTATTTTTTTATTTTCAGGCGTTTTTATTTAATTAACGCTTTTTTAAGAATAACGTTATAACGCCTAATAAAGCAACGTTGAAAATCAGTGCTAAACCGCTGCCGCTACCGGAACAACCGTTAATGAACGTATCGTCTTGTTTTTTGACGGGAATAACTTCAGTTTCTTTAAGACCGCACGAAGCACATACGCGTTCCTTTACACCTTCTTTCTTAGAAGTCGCTTCTTTCACGACTACCCAGTCGCCCCAATCGTGTCCGAGGGCGGGAATTACGGTTTCAGCAGCAGTCTTACCGTCGTTACAACGCGTGCAGTAAGTTCCGCCAACTACTCCGCCGTTAATGCAATCGGCGTCTTTATGTGCTATCGTACCGTCGGTATTATGTCCGAGAACGTCTCCGCTTTCAAACGTTTCGCTTCCTTTTGCTCCGCATACGCAAGAATAGTAATATACTGCTTTTGCTTCGCAAGTCGCGGAAGTTTTTATGTACTTGCTATCGACGTTCTTTCGGTTATATTCGTGCGATTTCAATTCTCCGTACTTTCCGCTACAATCTTCACAAGTTGCTTTTTCCTCGCACGTTGCTTCGTCGCCGTGGCAGTTTTCCGTAATCGTGTGCGCGCTATCGCGACTACACGTTTTTGTGTGCGTGCCGTTTTCGTTAGAAATCCAAGCACCGTAAGCATGATCAAGAGGCGCTATAGTTAATTCTTCTAAAGACTTTTCAACTTTATTCTCATCGAAAAGTTTATGGCATTCTCTACATTCGTAGTGAGAAGCAAAACCTTCCGAAGTACAACTTTCGTCTACCTTAACGATTAAATCGCCGTAAGTATGTTCGTGTGACACTATAGTTAATTCTTCTAAAGACTTTTCAACTTTATTCTCATCGAAAAGTTTATGGCATTCTCTACATTCGTAGTGAGAAGCAAAACCTTCCGAAGTACAACTTTCGTCTACCTTAACGATTAAATCGCCGTAAGTGTGACCTGCTGGAATAATTTCCCAAGTGTAGATATTTGAAGTGATTTCGATAGTTCCGTTTTCATCCTCGAAGTA
>CAZMOD010000043.1:10762-11025 GCA_964567885.1 uncultured Christensenella sp. | reverse complement strand
CTTATCCGCTTTATCAAAACGAAGAATCTTCAATTCGGATTCTGCTTTTTCAATAGTTAAAATTGCCGATTACTTCGACGTTTCCGTCGATTACTTGCTCGGAAGGTGCGAATTTTGAAGTAATGTCGAGAAAAAATTCAACAAGTTTTTCACTCATCGGTTTTTAAAATAATCAAAAAAGTCCGTCTATAGGTCGAATAACCGACCTATAGACGGACTTTTATCGTTAAATTGGTTTTTAAGTATCGTTATACGGTGGTCGT
>CAZMOD010000043.1:6404-10662 GCA_964567885.1 uncultured Christensenella sp. | reverse complement strand
TGGACTACCCTCGCGGTGGTCGTTGGACTACCCTCGCGGTGGTCGTTGGACTACCCTCGCGGTGGTCGTTGGACTACCGTAGGGGTTAGTCGTCGATTAAGCCGAGTAAAACAAGGCGGGAATTGATTCCGCCTATCGTACGGTTGTGGGCTTCGGCGATTTGGGCAAGTTTTTTGCCCGCTAAAAACTCTTTTTCAAGTTTTTCTTCTTCCTCTTTAGTCCAACGCTTTTTAACCGTTCCTTCCTCGTTTAAAAGCCCTAATAGAACCAAGCGAGAAATGATTCCGCTAAATTTTCTATGATGAATTTTGGCAAGCCTTTCCACCGAATAGCCTTTTTCAAATTCAGCTTTGAGTTTGTCCTCTTCCTCTTTAGTCCATTTGCAGTTGTCGTTCATTAAGTATTCTTGCTCGGTCTTATTGGAATAATAGCGCGCGTAACGACGAAGATAGTATAAAGCGGTCGTGGCATACTTTTTTTCGGTTTCGGAAGCGGTATCGCTATCGACGAGTTCGGCGTAATACTTTATCGCATCTTGTAGTTTGGTGGTTTTTTCCTTTGCCATGGTTTCGTCCCCCGTAAGTTTTTTTATACGCTTAGTATACCATATACTTTGGAAAAATTCAATAATTTTAAATTTATTTGCCGAAAAATTTTATCGTAACTTAGTTTTGAACGTTTGAAATCAACGTGGATTGCAAGCGTTTCCTAATGAAAAATCCGTTTTTTAGCCTTTCACCTTGCAATCAAGGGACGTTACGGGCGGCGCCCCCCCGCCGCTACCCCTTTATTGATACGTCGGCGATATTTTTCCTTGCGGTTGAAAAATACAATTATGGTAAAAAGCCCGCCTAATAGGTCGAATAACCGACCTATAGGCGGACTTTTAATTCAAATTGGTTTTTTGAGTATCGTTATACGATAGCCCTTTGACTACCGTAGAGGTTAGTCGTTAGTGGTTAAGGGCTTTTCGTCGGGGTTCTTTTTGAACGTTTTGACCAAGAACAACGCGCAAACGGCTAAGCCCGCTACTAAGACGACGTTAACGCCCACCCATAACGCGATAAACAAAGGTGACGTCGTATCGGCGTTAATTTTTACGCTCGTCGCGGTAACGTAAGTTCTTACGTGAGTGTATAAAATATTCTTTGCAGACTGTCTTGCGGCGTATTCCAAGCCGGGCTTATTAAAATCTAAGTTAGCCGCTTGAGAGGAGCTACCGCAAAGCCATAAATCGTTGCCGGCTAAAACGCCTAATTCGTGACTGGACATATAACCGCTACCGGTGTACCAGTCGGTTATAACGCTTCCTCTAAAGCCCCACTCCTCACGCAAAACGTTGGTTAGTAACGCGTGGTTGTAACCCGCTAAAGTTGCGCCGACGCGGTTAAACGCGCTCATAACGCCGCAACCTTTGCTTTCCTTTAATGCGATTTCAAATGCTTTTAAGTAGTTTTCTCTTAAAGATTGCTCGGTAAGCCAAGTGTTTAAATCTCTCGGGTTTTCCCCCTCTTCACTGACTGCGAAGTGTTTAAGATAGGAATAAACCCCGTTTTCGGCGGCGCCTTTGATCATACTTGCCGCAAGTTTGCCGCTAAGTACAGCGTCTTCCGAAAAATATTCGTAGTTACGAGAGTTATAAACCGAACGGTGTAAGTTAACGCCGGGGCCGTACCAGCCGTTGATACCTTTGTCGGTTCCGACTAATCCTTGCATTTCGCCAAGAGCGTAAGTGGTTTGCTTATTCCAGCTGCAACCTAATAAACTTTCACTCGGCATCAAAGGATACGGTGTGGAAACGCCGGGACTAGATACGTTATTGTTAAAGCCCGCGGGACCGTCTTTATCGGTACAGAAAACTTTACCGACGCTTTCAATCGCCATCGTTTGGAAGCCGCCTTGACCTATCAAGTCTTTAACTTCGGCCGCAGTCATTTGGTTTAAGAAGGTGTCCCAAAGTACCGAGTCGTAATCGCATAATTGTTCCAACAATTCGGTATTAAACGCCAAAACCGCTTCTTCATCTTCACCTTTTAATTGCTTTAAAGTGGCTTTATTGTAAATCGCATTGCCTTCGCCGTCCTTTTCTTCCGTTCTAACCAAGTAAAGTTGAGCGTCGACGCCGTATTCGAAATCGGCAACCGATTTATCGTTATAGCCGTCGTAGCGGTAAGAAGCCGCCGCGCTTACAACGTTCGGTTTTGAGGGCGAGCTTATTGATTTGAGGTCTTTTAAGTTTTCAAACTTACCGCTTCTCGATAGGTAACTAAAAGACGAACCGTAAGCGTCGCTACCGTCTACCGCACAACCGCCGTAAGCGTCGTCGCCGGTGAAAAGGTTTTTAACTTCGGTACCGGTAACGGGATCTTTATCGAAAGTTAAACCGGTAGACGAAAAGGCTTTAGAACCGTTAGAAATCTTTGTATGACTGTTTTCCATAACGTCGAGGGTTACGATACCCGCTTCTAACTCGTAGCCGTAAAAACCGTTACCGTTTTTATCGTAGCAATCGTAAGAGGCTAAATCGTAAGCGGAGAAGGTTAAAATTACCTCGTCGGTTTTCTTAGGAGCGATAACTTTGGTTTTGGCAAAGTCTATTAAAACTCTTTCGGGTTTTTCGATGCCGCCTTCGCTATAATCGGTGTGGGCGTAAAGTTGAACGACTTCGGAACCTTCCCAATCGCCCGTATTTTTGACGGTAACTTTTACTTGATATTCTTTATCTTTTTCAAGGTTGGTGATTTTGGGGAATTCTACGGTTTTACTAAAAGTAGTATAACTTAAACCGTAACCGAATGGATATTGAACGACGGCGTCGTAACCGGTACCGTAATCGTTGGAAATTTCGTTGAAAACGCCTTCGGCGTCCGCAGTTTCGTACCATTTATAGCCGTAATAAATATCTTCTTGATAAACGATATTGCTACCGTTTTTAACGGCGTTTATATAGGACGGAGCGTTAGTCGTATAGTCGTACGCCATAGCGTCTGAGGTTCTACCCGACGGATTGATTCTACCTAAGATGATTTCGGGAATAGCGATGGTGCCCGATTGACCGGGAATACCCGCGAAAATGCACGCTTTTATGCAAGAATAATCTTTTACGAAGCCGAGTTCTACGTTATTGCAAGCGTTGATGACGACTATAACGTTGAAGGAATACTCTTGAAGTCTGTCGAACATGGCTTTTTCTTCGGAAGTAAGTTTTAAAAACGAACCGTTGGAATAATTGCCGATTTTTTTAAGTTCGCCGGCGCCGCCGTTTTCCGCGCCCCAACGACTAATAACCGCAACCGCTACGTCTGAAAATTCAACCGCTTGATTCATAAGCGCGTCGGTGTAAAAGTCGGCTTTCGGGTTTTTAAGACTGTCTACGGCGTTAGCGCCCGTAGAACCGCCTCCTCTGTAGTCGGCGTCGTAGTTACTGAATTTTTCGTAAGCATTGGTTAAAGTTTCGTTATAACTTACGCCGCATTCCTCAAAAGCCTCGGTTAAATCCAATTTTTCTTCTTTATCGTCGGTAATCGAAGTACCGCCGCTGCCACCGCCCGTCAACAAAAATCCGTTGTCGGTGGAGCCCCAACCGAATAAGTTTACTCTATCCAAAGTGGCTAAAGGTAAATAATTATCTTTGTTTTCGAGAAGAACCATACTTTCTTCGGCTGCCTCACGTATGGCAAGGTCGGCGTTTTGGTAGATTTCCTCGGTAGTTGCGGACGTCGTCGAATTGTCGACGTTATCACCGCGGATAAATCTGTTAAGAATTAACGAGTAATAGTTGATTACTACGTTTGCAACGACGATGACTGCCGCTAAAACAAGACACGCCGCCGATAGAATAATGCGTTTCGTTAACGTTTTGTTCATACGTTACCCCTTTTTTAAATTTATTACTTAAAACGATGGTTTTAGTTTTCGGTCAAATCAGCCTAAAAAACGGTTTTTATAGTTTCGTCGGTAAGGGTATTTGTATTTAAATTATAGTCGCGCACAACGGTCTTTAAAACCTAATTTTTAAGTAGTTTGCCCGAAAAGTATCGTTTTTTAAGTTCACGTTAAAATAGTAAATGTAAAGTTTTGGTATGTAGTAAATATTACGTTTCGGTAGATATAAGCCTTTCTCTTTCCAAGCTACCCCTCGTTGCTCAAGGGACGCCATTTTGCAATCGAGTGAGGCTTTTTTGCTACGCCGACTGTCGTCGACACCCTCTCACCCGCTACGCGGGAGCTCCCCCAGGTGGGAGCCTTTCTTTTAATA
>CAZMOD010000043.1:0-6304 GCA_964567885.1 uncultured Christensenella sp. | reverse complement strand
CACCCTCTCACCCGCTACGCGGGAGCTCCCCCAGGTGGGAGCCTTTCTTTTAATACGCGGAAACTTGGCTAAGCCGAGGACAAAAATCCTATCGTCGCTATTGCGACATTTCCCTTAGTAAGGGAATTTTCCAAGAGAGAGCTTTTTTCTTTGTGCAAGGAGAGTGGTCGTTACCATTACACTAAATTGTTATTAGTCTAAAATCGTTATTAGCCGGCGTAAGTGTAAGTTGCGATTGCAACTATGACGCCGTCTTTTACCCATTCAAAGGTGTATTCACCCGCAACTACTTGCTCGGCTACGTACATCTTTAAGGTATAGTTACCGTTTGTGTTATCGGTTACCTCGCAAGCGCGTTGCGTTCCGTTAACTTTTACGTAATCGATATTAGTCATATCGTAAGTTGATACGGCACTAAAATGGAAATAATGTTCACCATAAAACTCAACGAAAGTTAATTCGACTGTCGCAGCGCCTTCGATAGGTGCGCTACCGCCTTCGTCGTCTCCTTCGTCGCCGCCTTCAACGGGAGCGTACGTGTAAGTTGCGATTGCAACTACGACGCCGTCTTTTACCCATTCAAAGGTGTATTCACCCGCAACTACTTGCTCGGCTACGTACATCTTTAAGGTATAGTTACCGTTTGTGTTATCGGTTACCTCGCAAGCGCGTTGCGTTCCGTTAACTTTTACGTAATCGATATTAGTCATATCGTAAGTTGATACGGCACTAAAATGGAAATAATGTTCACCATAAAACTCAACGAAAGTTAATTCGACTGTCGCAGCGCCTTCGATAGGTGCGCTACCACCTTCGTCGTCTCCTTCGTCGCCGCCTTCAACGGGAGCATCGCTACCGCCTTCGGTTATAAGATCGTAAACGACTACATCGGAAATAGCAAACTCACCGTTTTGCAACATCGTTTCTGCGGCTTGATTACCAAATTGAATAGATATGGAAGCATTGCCCGCCGCTTCGGTATAATTAACTTTAACTTCGTTATCGCCGACGACTAAAGTAATTACCTTTCCGTTTACGGTTATATCGCCTGCTACGGTAGAGTTAATTTTTAACGTTAATTGGTACTTATTACCGGCGGTTAAACCCGACTTTTTGTAGAAAAGTTGTACGCCAAACCAACAATTACCTTCAGCGGTATATTTGAGCGTTATAGCGCTATTTTCAATTTTTGCCGTGCTCATAGTAACTTTTGCACCGCACCACCAATCTTGATCGTACCAATATATCCAGTTGCCAGCATTTGCAACGGCATTATTTTCATCGTTGTTCGCAAAATCGCCGCTTATTGCTACCGTTGAGGGATTTGAAGGAGTTAATCCCGCGTACGGATCTTCCACGGGAGTATCGCTACCGCTTTCATCCCCGCCCTCGGAAGAGCCGCCTTCTACTTCGGCGAACGCTACGTCGGAAACGGCAAACGTTCCGCCTAAAACGGTGCTTCCGCCGTCTTTACCGAATTGAATTGATACGGAGGCTTTATCTGCGGCTTCTTGATAACTATCAACGACGATATCGTTATCGCCTACAGCAAGGGTAACGACCTTTCCGTTTACGGTTATATCGCCCGCTACGGAAGCGTTGATTTTTAAGGTAAGTTTATATTTTTTACCGGTAACGTTGGAAGCGTTTTTGTAGAATAATTGCATTCCGTACCAAGCGGTTCCTTCGGTTGCGGTATACGTAAGCGTTAAAACGCCGTCGGCTAAGGCTGCGTTGCTAACGGTTACCGTGCCGTTTGCACCCCAATCGGGACGACCTGCCCAATAAATCCATTTGCCGACGTTACTTACTGAGTCGACTTCTCCGCCGGGAGCAACGTCGCCCTCGATAGGTTCAGGCTCTTCTTCGGTGAAGGAAAGGTTGGAAACTACGATCGTGCCGTTAGGAATTTCTTGTTGATTACTTTCATTATTTACGCCCATTACGAGGGTGAAGGAAGGGTCGTTGTCTTCGGTATAAGTAACTTCGTATTCGTGTTCGCCTTCCTGTAAGGTAACTACGGTTTTGCTAATGGTAACCCTACCGGCGCCCGTACTGTTGATGGTAACTTTTAATTTGTAAGTTTTGCCCGCAGCGTTATCGGGTGCTTGATAGAATAATTGAGTATCGTACCAGTTGCCGGTGTTGTTGCCAAACGTTAAGGTAACCTTATTATTGTCGTAAAGTTTTTCCGTAACTTCTACCCAAGATTCCGTCCAATACGTCCAAGTACCGGGTGCAGCCTTAGCGCCGGCTGCGCCACTATCATTCAAAGTGTAACGGGGATCGGTGGATACGTCGAGGGTGGCGGAACCGGTGGAAGGATTCGAATCAATATAGTGGGTATTAGCCGCGGTTGCAACGAGTTTAACGGTATAAGTACCTTTCGCGACTCTTGAAGTATCTATCTTCTTTCCGTCTTCAACGGAGATGGTGGTTTTTAAATTTTCGCCATCGTAAACGTTTAATAAGTATCCGCCTACGCCCGCTGCGTTAGTATCGGTGATGGATATAATGCCTGCGTCGCTTATCGTGAAGGAAGGAGCGGCAAGTTGTACCCTTGCGGTATCTTCTTCCCATTTAACGTCGGAAACGCTAACTACCGCGTTTTGTACGAATACGCCTGCCGCGGTTCCGTCCACATAACCCATAACGAGGTCGAAGGACGAAATGCCGTAAGTATTGCCGGAGCCTAAAGCGTCGGTGTATTTATAATATACGACTAAGTCGTTGTTGCCTTCTTTAAGTTCGACGTCGTTGCCGTTTAAGTTAACCTTACAATCTTGGTCGATATTAATCTTGCAAGAAAGTTTGTAGTAGTTGCCAACCGTGTGTCCGCTATGTTTGTACATAAGTTGGAAACCATAGTTGTAACCGGTATCGGTATCGCAAGTATAAGCGAAACTGATTTTGCCGTTTTCGTAATAAGCGTAGGAAACTTCGACTTGTTGTTGTCCCCAATCGGAGCGTGCGGACCAGTAGAAGAATTCGTCTGTACTAAGAGAAGAACCATCGTTCATATCCGCGGTGCCGCCTTCCGCACAGAACTTTAAGTCGTAGTAGTCTGAACCTTCGGTTTTAGCGACGGTTACGGAAACTTCGGCTTTAACTTTGTTGGAAACGGAAGCCCTTACGATAGTGGTGCCGGGACGGACGGCGGTAACTTTGCCGTTATTAACGGTTGCTACGTTTTCATCGTCAGTTTCCCAAGTAACGGCGGAGCCTTTGGAAGTTGTAGCGGCAAGGTCTTTCACGTCGCCCATTACCATAGATAAAGAAGTTACGGGGGCGCCGTCCAAAGTGATGGTAACTACCTCTACTTCCTCTTTTTCGGTAACGGTTACGGTACAAGTCGCTTGTTTGTCGCCGATTTTGACGGTAACAACCGCGGTGCCTTGCTTTAACGGGGTTACGGTGCAGACTAAGCCAAGCGCTTGAATGGAAACGACGTCGCTTTTGTCGACGCTCCACTCGCCCGTAGCGTCGCTACCCGTTACGGTTGCGACTATGCTGCCTTTCGCGCCGCCTTCGCTAAGCGTGAGTTCTGTCTTTGAGAGTGTGATCGTTACTTTACTAGTGCCGCAAGCGGTTAACGCAAACGCTGCTAAAAGCGTAAGCGAAAGTAGCGTAACGAGTACGATTTTGCTAAATTTTTTCACAATTTATCCTCCTAAATACGGATTAAATCCGTTTTATCTTTTATGTTTTTCTGAATTTTTTAACGCGATTTACGTGGCTTTTATTGGCGATATTTTCTGGAGATTTCACCAAAAAGTCGGGCTATAAGCCGATTAACGGCAAAAAACGCAAAACGCGAGGGAAGTTTTTACGGGGAAAAATTCCTACTCCGTTTTTTGGTATACACGAACGTAATCTACTTCCATACAAGCTTCGGTAAAATCGTTTTTCGCTAAAAACTCGGCAGTGCCTTGCGGATCGTAACTTCCGCCCACCGCGAGGTTAAATATGATATAGAACGGCTTATCGAAAGGTGCCGACGGATTGTCTGACGCGGTAGAATAATAGACCTCGTTAGATACCTCGTAAACTTTTTTGCCGTCGATAATCCAAGCAAGGCTTTCTTCCGTCCATTCTAAAGCGTAAGTGTGCCATTCGGTCGCGGGGGTGGAAATTTTGGTGGTTTTTCCGTTGATTCTATTGTTCGGCCAATAACCGCCGAAGTGTATAGTCGTATCTATAAGGTCGGGTAGTCTACCCTTCATTTCCATTATATCTATTTCGCCGTTCGCCGCCCAAGTGCCGTATTCGTTCGCGCTACTGTCTTTCGTGCTAGGTTCCGGCATCAACCAAAACGCCGGCCACATACCGCTTCCCGCGGGGAGTTTCATTTTGGCTTCGAAGTATCCGTAAGTTTGACTGAATTTATTCCTCGTCAATATCCGCGAAGACGTGTACTGTCTATCGCCCATATTTTCTCTTTTCGCGATGATTTTTAGGGTGCCGTCGGAAACTTCTACGTTGTCGCCTTCGGTATAATATTGAAGTTCACTATTTCCCCAATAAGCGGGACCGTAACTATTGCCGTAAACGTCTTGCGTGCCGACGTTGTAGCCCCATTTCGTTAAGTCCAAACTATCGCCGTCGAAGTCGTCCTTGAAAGTTAGCACGTAGCCCTCTACCGCTTCGGTAACGATTAGTTGGCAATCGGCAACGGATACGCCGTCGGTTGCGCTTATCGTGGTTTCACCCGCACTTTTTGCAGTAACTAAGCCACGCTCGGAAACGGTTGCGACAGCGTCTAACGCTGAAAACCAACTTATTTCATTATTTATAGAGGAAGTCGCGGTTAACGTAAAAGTTTCGCCCGCGCTTAAACTAAGCTTCGTACGGTTTATCGTAACTACGCTTTTTAGCGGACTACCCGCTACGGCGTCACACGACGCGGCAAGCAAAATTACGATTATCGCCGTGATTATAGATAAAATTTTTAGTTTCAAATTTACCCCCTCGAAAACGCATTTAGCGCGACCGTTTTATATCACGTTTGAATTATTTTGCGTTTGCCCTGACGGGCAAACGCAAAAGGGTTCGAACCCTTTTGTCGTTTCTTTTAATTTTTTTAATATCGGCGGGATTTTTAAGCGGCGGTGCAACCGTCTTTTTAAAGCCGTTCTCGATAAAAATCCGGCGCGTAAATCCGACGTGAAAACGGTTAATTTTTTCATATTCGGAATCGTTTTTTATCGCGTTTTATCTATATATAGATAAGGGGTTAGATTTCGCCTTGCGTGGTTTTGCTTAACACCACTTTTTAAACGCGACTTTTTCACATTCTAATTATAACTGTATATCTTTTCGTTGTGCTATTAAATCGCATATACCTTTTTTTAAAATGGTCTATTTTTAAACCAAATTTTAAATTAGTCTAATCACTTGATTAGCTTTTACGCGATTCGTTTACTTTCCGGTACGCCTCCGTTTATTTTAGTATTTTCACCACTTTCTATTAACGCCGCATAAGTCCGCTTTACACGCTTACCCGTCCGATTTTTTTAAAAGCCCGACTGATTTTCCGCAAGAAAAAACGCTCCCTTATAAGCGTTTTATCTTTGCATTTTGCTTTAAAAAATATAAAAAACCGCCGATAACCGACCTATAGCCCGACTTTTTATAATTTTAAACCCCACCCTTACAACTTTTTTATACTAAAAAAGCAGTCGTTTTTATCGCAAAAACGACTGCTTTTAAGTTGTTGTTTAATTATTGCAAACGACTAAGAAAACTTTGTTCTGTTTATCATAGGCGTTTTTGCTCTCAATATTAGCCTCTCGGGTTTTTAATGTTCGCTTGGGCTGTATATTTTATCGTGCTAGCGATATATTGAGCGTCTTATTAGCGGGGTCGCCAACTATACTACTAACACGCTATACCTGCCTCAACACGAAGTGCCTTTGGGCCGTTGTTTAGTTAGTTATAACATTTATAGCCAAAAATAACTTCGCCGTTTTTATTCTTGCGCCACTTTTTTTTGCGCATTTTATAGTACCATCGACATTTTAACTTCTTCGTCCAAACGTCGCCACTTTCGTGAATATCCGTTTTGTGAAGAACTTCTCCGTTTTCCGTGCGGAATTTGCTATACCTTGTGCGTTGAAGTCTTATCTGCTTACGAGTTTTCCGTCTTTAAGTTCTACGGAAATTACTTCTTCCGTAAACGTGCTTTTATAATCGGGAACGAACAGTATTCCGTCAAGTGGAATCTCCACCATTCCTTTGATGCTACTTAAAGACAAAGCTTTATATGATTCCCACGAAGCAAGGTCGGTCTGTGTTTTTAAACAGC
>CAZMOD010000042.1:0-11399 GCA_964567885.1 uncultured Christensenella sp. | reverse complement strand
ATTAAACCGATAAGCGGAATAAAGAAACTTAAGACGGCAAAGCCGCCGTTAGGCGCGTCCGACTTATTTTGGGCGACGTGTGAAGATTGACTTTCGTTATTAGTCAATACCCCGCACTTTGGACAGCAAAAAGCCTTTTCGTCGATCTCTGCCCCCCAATTTTTGCAAAAACATATTACTTCCTCCTTTGTTTTTTTATATTATATAGACAAAAATTGTCTATGTTAAGCATTTTAGACTGTTTTTGTCTATAATTTTTATATGAAAATATTTTTCGAAAGATTATAACAGTTAAGAATGGAAGCAAATTTAACCCAATCGCAGCTTGCTGAAGCGCTAAACACCACGCAACGCCGAATTTCGTATTTGGAAAAAGAAAAAGTCGAGCCGGACTTGCACACTTTGTTTGCAATCGCTCGATTTTTCGACGTTAGCGCGGATTATCTTATAGGATTAAAAGATTACTAAATTTTCTTTTCGTAAATTCATTGCTTCAAGGAACCTCCCCTTGAAAGCCAAACGAAAAAATTAGCGATGCTTTTAACTTTTGGCGTTAACGGGCTGCGTATATTTTATTTATATATATGATGCGCGTATGCGCACGCACGCGAGGGCTTTCGTAAATTCCGTCGCGGCAAAGATTTAAGGACTGAACGGCGACTGCTCGCCTCAATCGACCGAAACGATCTTTCCGCCACCCATACAAACGCCGTCGGAGTAAAAAACGGCGTACTGCCCTATCGTAATAGCCCTATCCGCCTCTTTTAAGCAAACGCGGGCGTTTTTTCCATCGTTTAAAACGGTTACCGTAGCCGCTTTTTCAGTCGCGCGATAACGGGTTTTTACGGTACACTCGAAAACGTCTTTTCCGGGCGGAGTTATAAAATTAAGATCGCAAACGGAAAAGGTCGTAGACATCAAGGAAGATTCGTCGCCGTGCGAAACGTACAAAACGTTTTTAGCCCCGTCTTTTTTTATTACGAACCAACGCCCGTCCTCGCCCTTTTTGCCGCCCAAGTTAAGGCCCTTACGTTGTCCTAAGGTATAACGGAAAAGCCCGTCGTGACGACCTACCATTTCACCCTTATCGCTAACGATATCGCCTTGATTCGCGGGAAGGTATTCCGCTAAAAAATCAACGAACTTTCTTCCTTCGGCAAGGCAAACGTCGGAACTGTCTTTCTTGGAAGCGGTAGGGATATCGTTATCTGCGGCAATTTTGCGAACTTCTTCTTTCGTGTAGCCGTACAAAGGGAATAGCGTCTTTTTTAAAACTTCTTCGGAAACCCTGTTTAAAAAGTAGGTCTGATCCTTTTTAGAATCCTTCGCCTTAACGAGGCAAGTTCTTCCGTTCCTTTCTTCAAGCGAACAATAATGCCCCGTAGAAAGGTAGTCGCAACCAAGTTCTTTTGCCTTGTCGTAAAGCGCGCCGAACTTGATGTATTTATTGCAAAGAACGCAAATATTCGGCGTATTACCTGCTTTATATTCCTCTAAAAAAGGCGTAAAAACCTTTTCTTGAAACGTTTTAGAAAAGTCAGCGACGTAATATTTTATATTCAAACGCTTGCATACGGCGTCGAGGTCTGCAAGATTTTCTTGTTTTTGCGTTAAAGAAAAATGAAGACCTATTACCTCGTAGCCCTCTTTTTGCAAAAGATACGCAGCGACTGAACTGTCGACGCCGCCGCTCATGCCAAGTAAAACTTTTTTCATAATATAGTTTCCGTTTTATAAATTAGTTGTCGGTAAAAAACCGTGAAAAGTATTTTCGCTTAACGACAAAATCTTTGCAGAATTAGAAATTTTGTCGCAAAAACTTCGTTTTTATACTTCGTATATAGTTTACATTCTTAAAAGGCGTTTGTCAATAAAATTTTAGGCAAAACGTAAAGGAAATATATTGCTTTTTTAAGCCGCCTTCGTTTGACAATATTATATAATAGTGTTAAAATGTTACGGTAGCGGGTAAAAACAACGATGCGGATTTTGCGTTTTTAAAAACCGTCAGTAATTATCCTTTTGCTTGCCGCGTCAACGAGAATACGCACCCGTAGCTCAGTGGATAGAGCGCCGCCCTCCGGAGGCGGGCGCGCAGGTTCGACTCCTGTCGGGTGTACCAGAAAAAAAGCACTTCTTGCGAAGTGCTTTTTTTAACTAAATCCGCCTTCGGCGGGATAAATCCTCTACCGCGAATGAAATCGCTACGCGATGAAATCTTGCTTTGTAAAGTTGATTAAACGCGGATTTGAATCGATATATTTAAAAAACGTAAAAACGCCAAAATCGTTATTCAAACTGTGCGCGAAGCGTGTGTATAAGTAAGACTAAAAACCCGTCCATAAGCCGATAATCGGCTTATAGACGGGCTTTTGTTTGTTTCTTGTCTTCTTACGTTTGAAATTATCTGCGCTTTAACGGTTTTTGAGGTTTTTGATTTTAATGGTTATCCGTTAAAGATTGGTCGGCACCTTCTTGTGCCTCGGCGTTTTCGTTATTTTCTTCAGTCATCCAATAGTTTTCGCCGAATTTCTCGGACAAGGCTTCGATAGAGTCGTCTTCGGAGTCTGCTTCCTCTTTTTTGCGTTTAAATTCTTTTACGGCAAAAAACACTATCGCGCCGACGATAAGCGCACCGCACGCAACGCCTAAAACGATAACCGCCGCTACCCACTTAGTCGTTCCGAAAAAGTATTCCTTAAAAGAAAGCGCAGGGGCGTTTAATACGCCTGCAAAAACGACGTTTTTTTCGTTACCCCCCTCGTACGTTATAAATAACGCGGTAAAATCGGTAAATTCGGGGACGAACGCCCGCGCGTAACTTGCGGTGAATTGACTTTGATAGGTAAAAGCCACGCCGTTTAAGTTTCCGCTTTCTACCGCGTCCGACGAAAATTGCTTTTTCAAAACGTAATCGCCGTCCTTATATTTTACCAAGGACTCCGCCGGGTACGCGTAAACGCTAACCGTGCCGCTTCTTAATCCGCCGTTCCAATTTACCGTCTTGCTCCCGTCGTAATAAGTCGATACGCCGCCGTAAGAAAGTTTCGTTTTTTGGTCGTCGAACTCTATATCGAAAGAATAGGAACCGTCGGCGTTTTTCGATATATCAAATAGTTTTATTCCGCTGTTTTCGCCGTTTAAGTAGGTTATAGGCGTTATCAATAAACCACTGTTTTCGTCGATAACGGGCTTATAGACCAACTTATCAGTCGTTCCTATCGTCGAACCGTCGAATTTTGATTTTTCTTCGTAATGATAATAATTTTTATCTTCGCCGTTTAAAATAGCGTAAGAATAATCGTTTCTTCCGTCGTAAATTTTTCCGCCGCCTGTCCTGAAAACGTAAACTTCGTCGTCACCGTAAGCGTTGGCGTAATTTTTATTTCCTACTTCCCCGTCGGAATTTATATACCCGTTTTTTTCGTTAATCCTGTATATGATAACGCCGGAATTTTTCAACGCCGCGTCGATAAAATTGCCTTCATTGGAACGAGCTTCTATCATAAAATACTCGCCCGTTTTTTCGTAATCGTTTAAAACGAGTTTATATCCCTTAACCGCGTTATCGCTATCCGACGGAAAAATCGTATACCTTCCGCTATTTTCTATCGGGATCACTTCTTCGTCCCCTATAAAGCCTAAGCGGCAAGCGGTGTATAGTAAGGGGGCGGAGGGCAAAACGCCGCTAATTCCCATAATATCTAAGTCGCCGACCGACTTGTATTCGCCTTCTTCTTCATAAGAATAATAATCGCCCACGCCAAAGTCGTGCATAATCTCGTGGCAAAGGGTGGAGGGGGAATATATCTCAAATCCGTCGTCGTCGATTAAAAGTTTATCTCTTGCCTTTAGTTCGGAAGCGGAAAATATTTGATAATTTTTAACCGACTTCCCGTTTATGCTTTTCGGTAAAAAATCTTTAACTTCTATAACCGTATCGTCGGGAATATAGTATTCTTTTTCAAAAGTTTTTTCGTTATAAATAAGGAGCGAGCTTTTATGCGGCCATAAAATATCGTCCCATGCCGCCGCGTCCAACACCCCGTCAGACGTCTGAAAAATAAAATTTACGCCGTCGATTATTCCGTCCGTATTGCCATCGAGAAACAAACTTTCGTCAACCGACTTTAACGAAGAAACAACCTCCCGTACAAGAGACTGTTCTCTTATAAGTCGGTCTATATGCCGTTTAGCGCCTATTTTTTGAGGCTTGCAAGGCTCGCCGTCTAAAAAATATCGATTGTCGTAACCGTCCTCGTTTACCACTTCGTACACATCGTTCGACGAAGAATAATAATACTTTGGCTCGTAATACTTTTGCTTTTCGTTTAGACTAACCGCCGTTTGAGAAATAAAATTAAAATCAACCTCGCACGTTCCTCTCGATACCTTTGAAAAGTATTCTTTAACGCTTTGTTTGGAATCCGTATACGTTCTTTTTATCGTCCGCAAAAACTCTTCCGAAAACTCTTCCGTGTCGGAAAATTTAACGAATATTACCGCGTATTCTTTTTTTTCGGTATTCGCGGTCGCGTCGTTTTTAGTCGCGCTTTCTTCCCCATATGCGGCGAAAGCCTCCGCCAAAAACGCTTTTTTAGGCGTAAAAAGACTAAAAAGACAAACCGAAAACAGTATTACGGCTATAAATATTTTTAAACTTGGCTTTTTCATACCGATATTATACACTACCGCAAAAATTTAAGCAATCGTTTTTCCATAACCCGTTAAAAAAGATAAATAATAGTTAACGTTTCCCCATTTTGCGACTAAATAGTATAATCTTACCCCTTTTATTTTAGAAAAATCGTGATAGTATTTATTTACTATGAAAAGTAAAAATGATAATTTATTGAAAAATCTTGTTCTGACACCCTTATACTTTTTAGTTTTTTGTTCGCTTAACGCCGTTTTTAAAAACGCGCCGCTTTCTTGCGGATTATACGCAGCGCTTTTATGCGTCGGCGAACCTATTTTGTTAACGTCTTTAGCCTTCGTCGGTGGATTTAGCGTGTTTAAAAGCCTACAATGGTTCATCTTTGCCGGAGCGTTTTCGGTGCTTTTAGGTGTAATTTTTGCTTTGTACTTAAAAAAACGAAGACGCGTCGGCGGCGAAATCATAGTATACGTTTTGGCGGGGCTTATACCTTATTTATGGAAAGATTTTCCTTCCTCAACTATTGAAAAGTTGGTCTATACGTCGGTTATCGCGGCAATTTGCTTAATTTCAACCACCGCACACTTCGCCGTTTTTTATAAAAAATTGAACGTGAATTCGTCGGTTAAAGACGCGTTTTCCGTTGCTTCTTTATTTATAATAACGGCGGTCGGGTTTACAAACCTCTTTGGCGTCGCGGTGTATAGACCGCTTGCAATAGCGATATTTTTGCTTTTTGCAAAGTATTATAAAAACGCCTTTTCGGCGTTAGTTGCGATAGCAGTTGCTATTCCTTTGGTAATAGTGGACGGAAGATACGAATATTTAGCCGCTTTCACGCTGTTTTTCGCGACTTTTATCGCGCTAAAATCCGCACCTTCCCCCGTTATATTTGCGGGAATTTGCTTGTGCGAACTTTCTTGCGGCTTCTTTTTCAAGTTTTACGGCGGATACGATTACACGGAAGCAATCGCGGCGCTTTTTTGTATACTCTTAATATCTTTAATTTCACAAAAAAAGATGAACGAAATAGCCGAAAAATACAACTTCGATCCGCAAAAATCACTAATAAAATCCACGATAAACAAAACGCGAGTGGATACTTCGGCAAAACTTTACGACGTTTCAAACGTGTTTTTCCAAATGGAAACGGCTTTTAAAAACCTTAAAAAATGCGCCGAAAGCACCGACGTTTTGGTGGAAAAAATGACCGATGAAGTGCTTTTCAACGTTTGCACCAACTGCCAATTTACAGCGAGATGCCAAAATAAAAAGAAGCCGAAAAGAGAGGTTATCGAAAAAATCATACGTATCGGAATAGCAAAAGGACGAATCACGATAGTCGATCTTCCCAAAGAATTCACCGACGATTGCGGCTTTCCTAACAGTGCGATTTTTGAGGTTAACAGGCTTATAGGCGAATATTACGAGTACGTAAAAGCGGCGGAAGGCGGAGATAAGGCCAAGGAAATTTTAGGTTTGCAGTCTAACGGCGTGGGCGAAGTTTTGAAAAGTTTAGCGTTTTCACTATCAAAAACCGTCAAAGAAAACCCAAAGGAAGAAAAACGCATCCTAAAAATTCTTGCAGCGAAAGGCGTCAAATGCGAAGGCGCGTTTTGCTTCGGCGAAGGCGCGGACGCAGAAATTCAACTTATTATTGCAACGCGCTATCATACCGCGGGCGACGTTGCAAAAATACTATCCAACGCTTTCAAAATAAATTTAACGGTTTCACGCGCGGAAGCGGTTGCAAACGGGGTAACTTCTTTAACGCTAAAAATCGCGCCGAAATTCGACGCGGCTTTCGGGGTAAGCAAGGTCGTAAAGTCAGGCTCTAACGCATCGGGCGATTGCCATTCCTTGATAAAAATCGACGAAAGCAATTTTTTGGTAGCGCTTTCCGACGGCATGGGCAGCGGAGAGTTTGCCGAAAAAACTTCCGAAACGGCGCTTAATTTGATAGAATCTTTATATAAAGCGGGGCTTTCCTCGGAATTTATACTTAATTTAGTCAACAAACTTTTGTCGGTGTCGATAGACGATAACTTTTCGGCAGTCGACGTGGCGCTCGTAAACCTTAAAGGCGGCGCGGCGGCGTTTATAAAAATCGGGGCGCCGTACGGCTTTATCGTGTCGGAAACGGGAATTAGATTTATAGAAGGCTCTTCCCTTCCGCTAGGGATTTTGGACGATTTACACCCTTCCACCTCGACCACTGAATTACAAAGCGGCGAAGTAATTATAATGGTGTCGGACGGGGTTACCGACGCGTTCTCGTCCTCGGGCGACCTTATAGACTTTCTTAAATCCGCGCCGATCAAAAATCCGCAAGAACTTGCCGATTCGCTGGTGCAAAAAGCACTGTTTTTATCGAACGGAATTGCCGAAGACGATATGACCGCCGTTTGCGTAAGACTTATCGACGCAGCGTAAGAGCCGCTTTTCGAATAAGATTTTTACGTTAACGCTTTTTACGCCCGCGAAAAAACAAATGCAAAAACCTAAACGCCTTGCCTCTTCGTTTTTACCGTTATATAAAACGAAACCGCCCGCTTATTGTAAAGCCGCTAATCGGAAGAAAGCCCTTAAAAAACCAATAGCCTAAACGCTATTATCGCGACGCCTATTAAGGAAAATATCAGCATACGCGATACTCTTCCGTCTAAAACGCGGCGTTCTTTCTTTTCCTTTTCCGTTTGACAAGCGGAATCTTCCGCTTTAGGTTTATTGAACGCGTAAACGAATTGATCGTAGTTTTCAAAAGTCTTTATTTGAGTTTTCATATTCTTACCGCCTTTTTCGTTTTGATATCGTAATATTTTTTCCGGGTTACCCGCCTCCGTTTTTATTCGGAAGTTTTTATGTCTACATTATATCCCCTGAAAAGAAAAAAGTAAACCCAAACCCGTGCAAAAACTTGCACGGGTTCTTTCTGCTACTTTACCTTTCTTTTTATCAACTGTCGTTTGCGACTTTAGCGTTAAAAAGGGGCGGAAAAAATTTTTAAAAAAATTGAAAAAATGGCGGTTTAGGGCTTGACTATTCGGTTTATGGAAACTAAAATATTTCAATAAAAATATTTCAAGACTTTCGTTCGAATAAAGCGCTATACTCGTGTTCGAATAAAAAAAATCGTATTCGAATAAAACGCTATACTCGAATAAAAACGCCGAAGGACTTTTGTATGAAAGAAACGCGTGAATTTTTAATTCCCGACTATTATTTAGAGTTTTCTTGCAAGACGGGCGAGTGCCGCTCGGCTTGTTGCGTGGGTTGGCCGATAACCGTTTCGATGCGCGACTACTTCTTTTTGTTGGGCGTAGACTGCGACGAGGATTTAAGGAAGCGAATAGATTGCGGCGTACGGGTAAAAACCCGACCGACCGAGGAAGAATACGCGCGTTTCGAGCCCCGTTACGACGGAAACTGTCCCCTAAGGTGCGAGGACGGAAAGTGCGCCCTCCACGCAAGATTAGGCGAAGACGTTTTGCCCGACGTATGTTGTTTATATCCGCGCGGCGTGCGCGTTGAAAACGGCGAATACGAATGTTCTTGCGCTAACAGTTGTGAAAAGACGTTGGAACTTTTGTTTAAAAACGAGCCGATCACCTTTATAAATAGAAAACTCACTTTAAGAATCCCCGCCGTAAAAGAGCGAAAAGTCTTTTTTGAAACGCTTGGTTTGGCGCAAAAAATACGGCTTTACCTTATCTCGGTTATTCAAGACCGTAATTTTCCGTTGCCGCTTCGAATCGTAAGACTCGGCGAGATTATGACAAAAATGGAACGCTTAGCCAAAGCCGACGACAAAGCGGGACTGGAAAGTATTTTAAACGTTCCGCCGCATCTTTTAAAAGTGCCGATAACAACGGAAGAAAAGCCTTTTTCCAAGAGATTGGAATACGGGCTTGAAATCGCCGAACGCATGACGGAATTCTTCGACGAAAGAAGTCTTAGTTTACAAAAATACGGAGAAGAAGCGCTCGCGTATTTTCGCGACGGCAACTCGCCTTTAACAAAGTATGAAACCGCCGAAGCAAATTTTAAAAAGGCTTATCCCTACCACGAGGCTTTTTACGAAAACGTTTTAGCAAACCACCTTTTCTTTGCGCAATTTCCGTTTCAAGACCGAGAGGAAAACGCGTATAACGAGTTTATCGCCGTTTGCAGCGTTTACGCGTTGTTGCGTTTTTTAGGGCTCGGGGCGACGGCTTACGCTGATAATTATGAAAAAAGCACGCTCGTAGACGTTTTTGCCGCGACTTTTAGAATGATCGAACACACCGAATACGACCGTTACGCATCTAAACTTCTTAGAAACCTTAATTGCGACGAAAAGCAAAAACTGTACGATTTATTAAGTTTATAAAAAGCAAGTTTATAAAATAAAGAAAAGACTTTTGCAAGTTTAAAAACCGACTTGCAAAAGTCATTTTTTCGTAAAAAACACACGATAACGGGCTTATAGGCGGACTTTTTAAAAAATCACCGTTACGACGAACGGCGTTTTGTAAAAGCCCGACGTTTAATTATCGCATCTTCCCTCGCGTAAAAAAGCGGATCGTTTTTTTCTTTTTCAGAAATATCGAAGTACGCAGACGCAAAAAGTACTAAGACCACGAAAAGCAAAAACAATACGCCGTATTTGCTTTTTACGAAGGCAAGGAACAATCCTATTTTGGGAATCGAAAAGAAAAATTTTTCTTTTAAATCGTTTTTCGTCAATCTAAAAGGATCTACCGCGTCGTTCGCGTCCCCTTGCGTCTTATAAAAAGTTTCGTTTTCGTCCTTAAAAATTTCAACCACCCTATGCACGACGGTAATTCCGTTCTCCGCTTCAAACGTAACGATATCCCCGACTTTTACGTCGGTATTTTTAAAAATCTTAGTGGTTACGATAACGTCGTTGATTTGCAAAAATCCGGCGCGCATGCCTTGAAGTCTTTCTTCGTTAACCTCGTTTACGCGGGACATACTATCGCTTACGACCAAGTAAAAATTTACGCCTATTAAGTTTGATTTTGAAAATCCGCTAATCGCCTCTATAACGCTTACGCCGCCGACGATCAAAAATATCGCGGTAATCGCTATACCGATTAAATTCCGTACGGTTTTAAAAACGCTTTTAACTTTCATACGCCTTCTCTTTAGTGCTAAACGGTTTTAGAAAAATTATCCCTCGCTTGAAACGAGCGTGATACGCCTCGATTTTATAGAGAATCGTAAGTCGATTGAACTAGCGCGACGAAAGCGTCGGGATCGTTTAATTCCAACGTAATCTTATCGTTAACGCCGACGACCGTTACGGTGTTTCGGCGTTTTTTAATATCGATTAAGTCTTCCAGATTGACGGTTCTGCACTCGGTGTAGCCGCTTTTGCCGCAAGCGATTATTTTATCGCTGGTTAAAACGACGCAATAATTACCTAATCGCACCGCTTTTCTGTAAATACAAAAACCCCAAAACGCTTCGGGCACGATATGTACTATTATGCAAGTTACCGCGACTATCGTCGTAAACGTAGTGTTTACGTTGCCGAAGATTTCGGAAAATAGAGAAGAACTAAAAATAAACGCGTCCGCGCCTATTGAAATTATAGCGCAGAAAAACAACAAAACCAATTCCAAGTACGGGCTTTTTACCCTTTTGGGCTTTACTATCGCTACGAGTTTAGTAGGCGGAAACAACGTTGCGACGGGAAGTTCCTCGTCAAGTAAAGGATTATCATCGGCTAAAAATATTTCTCTCTCTCTTTCTTTTTTTACTTTGGTTTGAAATTCTTTCATTTTCTATCTCCTTTTTCGCGATAGTCTATTAAATCTTTTATAACCTCTCCCGCCAAAATCAGCCCTGCGACGGGCGGAACGAAGGATATGCTTGCGGGCGTTCTTTTATCTTCGCAAACGGGAACTTTCGGTTCTTCTTCGGAATACACGGTTTTAAGCCCGTCTATTCCGCGTTTTTTTAATTCCCTTCTCATAATTTTTGCTAACGGGCAAACCTTAGTTTGATATATATCGGCGACTTTAAACCGCGTCGGATCAAGCTTGTTTCCCGTTCCTAAACACGCGATAACGGGCTTATAGGCGGAGTTTGCCTTTTCGCATATCAAAATTTTAGCGGTTACGGTATCCACGCAATCAACGATATAATCGTACGCGGAAAAGTCGAATTCGTCCGCGGTCTCCGCGTTAAAAAAGACGGGATGAACTTCAACCTCTACTTGCGGATTGATATCTTTTATTCTTTCCGCCGCCACCTCGGTTTTTAATCTTCCCACCGTAGAGTCAAGCGCGTACAGTTGTCTGTTTACGTTGGTTACGTCAACGGCGTCCTTGTCGCAAATAACGATTTTGCCTATTCCCGCCCGAGATAAAGCCTCGACGCAATAAGAGCCAACGCCCCCCAACCCGAAAACGGCGACGGTTTTTTTCGACAACGTTATCCGATTTTCCTTACCTATTAAGTTATCTTCTCGGTTAAATCTTGCTTCAGACAATTTTACCGCCCTCGATTTTAAAAATTTTATATTCCTTTCCGCCGAAAACCCTTTCGTCGATATGCGTGCAAGTAACTATCGTTTGCACTGAAGAAGTTGCCTCTAAAAGCCGTTTTTGACGGGAAAGATCCAACTCGCTCATCGCGTCGTCCAAAATAAGAACGGGGTATTCGCCGAAGTTTTCCTTGTAAATTTCAAGTTCGGCAAGTTTTAAAGATATAGCCGCCGTCCTTTGTTGCCCTT
>CAZMOD010000041.1:0-11526 GCA_964567885.1 uncultured Christensenella sp. | reverse complement strand
CGTTCGACTCCGGCGGGGTAACGACCGGGGCTATAACCGTTCCGTTTATAATGGCGTTAGGCGTCGGCGTCGCTTCGTCGTTAGGCGGCAAAAACAGAAACGACAACAGTTTCGGCGTCGTTGCGATATGCTCTATCGGTCCTATACTTTTGGTAATGCTTTTGTGCATTATATTTAAGCCCGACATAACTATTTCCTCTTTCGGTACGGAAATTGAAAGTTTTGAACGGTTATTAAACGGCTTTGGGACTACTTTTTTAAATTCTTTAAAGGAAGTCGCTATAGCGCTTTTGCCAATCTCCGCGTTCTTCTTTATCATAAACGGATTTTTCATTAGAATGCCCAAACAAAGGGTTATAAGAATAATTTTCGGTCTTTTGTACACTTATATCGGATTGTCCCTGTTTTTGACGGGCGTTTCCGCCGGATTTATGGAAATGGGCTTCAATTTGGGCTCTCGCTTGGCGGGACTTAAAAATAATTGGTTGCTTATTCCCGTCGGTATGCTGGTCGGCGCGTTTATCGTTTTGGCGGAACCTGCCGTTCACGTTTTGTGTAAACAAGTCGAAACTATTTCGGACGGAACTATAAAAGGAAGCACTTTGCTTATCTCTTTATCGGTTTCGATGATGGTTTCGGTCGGTCTTGCCGCGCTTAGGATTTTGTGCGATATCCCCGTTTATTATATATTGATACCGGGATACGGCGTCGCGCTTTTACTTACGTTTATAGTGCCGAAAAATTACACGGCTATAGCGTTCGACTCCGGCGGAGTTGCGTCGGGACCGATGGCTACTACGTTTATGTTGCCGCTTGCAATAGGCGCGGCGACTATGATATCGGGCGGAAGCACCGAGGCCGTTTTGTCTAACGCTTACGGTATGGTCGCGTTTATAGCGCTTACGCCGCTTATAACCATTCAATTTTTAGGCTTAACGGTTAAACTTAAAGCCGTCCGCAAACCTAAGATTACCAAGTCCGTTCTTCGCTTGTTCGATAAAGACATCATCGAACTCAACGTGGAAAGATAATTTACTAAAAACTCGGCTATAAGCCGATTATCAACCATTTTTAGAAAAAATGAGGAAGGATATGAAAAACACTTTATTAGAACTTTTAATTATCGTGTGCCCTCAAGGAAAAGGAGAAAAAATAGTTGCGGCGCTTAACCCGTATATAAATTTTAATTCTCTAATCCGCGGCAGAGGAACCGCCTCGTCGGAAATCGTCGCGGCACTCGGTCTTGGCGAGCCGGAAAAAGATATGATATTTTCCTTTTGCGAAAACGAAAACTTAAAAACGGTATACGATATTTTGCAAAAGAACTTCCAAAAACCCAACGACGGTGTTATAGCGATGACTATCCCCGTATCCGCCGTCGGCGGCAATCTTACCTTGCAAATTATGCTTGGTAACACGAAAAATCTTATTTGAGGTGAAATTATGAACGAACTTATAGTCGTTATAGTAAATCAAGGTTACGACGAAGCGGTTATGGCTGCCGCAAGAGAAGCCGGAGCACGCGGCGGTACTATTTTTAACGCACGCGGAACCGCCGAAGCCCAAGATTTAGTTAAATTTATGGGCATTACTTTGCATCCCAATAAAGAAATAGTGTTTATTTTAACCGCTAAATCTTCACGCGACAAGATTATGACCGCCGTAAAAGACGCAGCGGGGCTTTCAACCGAAGGCGCGGGAATAGTATTTTCACTTCCCGTAAGCAGCGTTATGGGCGTTAACTTAGGTTAAATATTGCAAAAAGGGCTTGGAGTTTTTGACAAAACTTCAAACCCTTTAGTTTTTATTATTTATTTTACTTCTTCGATAGCCTTCTTAAATAAAGGCGTCAAAGCGTCGTAGCCGTTAAGGTTTAAATGCAAGCCTTCTATCGTGTAATCGGCGTTTAAATTCATGTCGTCGTCGCATAAAACGGGGTACGCGTCTATATAATCGATACCGTACGTTAGACAATACTTTTTCAAATACTCGTTTACGACGAGTATTTTTTTATTGTTTACCTTTCTTAAATAAAGCCGACTTATCTTCAACTTTTTCTTGTTTACGGGGTACATCGAAACGAGTTTCACCTCGATTTTTTCTTGACGGATTTTTTCTAAAAGAACGATTATGTTTCTCGCGACGTCGCAAGGCGCTTTTATATTTCTACGCAAAAAATCGTTCACGCCCGCTTGCAAAATAACGAGTTTCGGATTGATACTGACGACGTCTTTCAACCTTTCGGTAATATCGTAAGTCGTTTCATTGGCAATGCCGCGGTTGACTATTCTTTCGTCGTGGATAAATTCGTGCACGGGATAAAAATCGGTTAAGGAATCCCCTAAAAAGACTATACAGTCTTTCGGCACGGCTTTATTTAAAACTTTATAGTCTACTACCTTTTTTTCTAACGATTTATTTACTATTTTGCTTACTACTATTATCGTGACGACCAAAGCAAGCAAAGCGCCGCTAACGGCGGTCAAAACGATTTCCAACGCAGTCATATATGAATCACCTCTGCAAGTATTTCTACGTAAGATTTTTATCAAAAAGTGCCGCTATAAGCCTATTATCTAAGGTTCACAAAGATTCTGCTATTTCGGATAAACGCTTTAATCTATGGGATAAACAACTTTTAGTCAACTCTAATCTTTCGGCAAGTTGACTTAAAGAATCGTCAGGAAAACTCAATCTTGCCTCCGCAACGGTTTTAAGCGGCGAGGGCAAATTATTAAGCCCTAAAACGGATTCTATCGCTTGAATATCCGTCCTCGATTTTAGCGAAGCGTCCACTTGTTTATTCAAATTAGATATTTCGCAGTTAACTATACGGTTAGTATTGTTTTTGACCATCTTTTTAACGATGACGTCTTGGAGTTCCAAACAAGCGCGTTTAGCACCTACCGTAACTAACAAATCGCAAATTTCTTCCGAACTTTTAGTATACGCGACGAAGGAGTCTTTACGTTCGATAAGTTTGGCTATAAGCCCGTTATCGCTTAGAATATTGCAAAAATCGCTTGCGGAAAGATACTTGGAAAAGACGAATTCCATATGGTATCCCGTCGCTTTATCGCTTTTCATTTTCGGTATCGTAACGCTTCCCGAGCCTAAAAACGCGCCTTTTATATACGCCCTTTTGCAACACGGCTTTTTAATAAGTTTAGCGGAAATCCCTAAAACTATATCGAGTCCGCCTCTTTGTATACGTAAAATCTCGGTATCGACTAAAACGTTCGCCGTTTTTTCGCTAACGTAAACGGCTTTGGTACGCTCCCCTTGTTTTTCAGGAAGAATGGTCGGTTTTATTCCGTAAAGGTCGTTAATTATTTTTTGAAAATAGGCGTTTACCTCGGTTTCGCCTACTATCGAAAATCCTACGAAACCGCCTTGAATTTCCACCGTCCCCGCTGTACGTAAATACGCCGACAAAGCCGCAAGTTTACAACAAGGGCTTAATTTTTCGGTAATTATTTCGTTTTTTACTTTAGCCGTAAAATTCATCGCGAGTAACCTTTTTAAAAATCTTTTTAAGTTTAAAGTCTTTTTTTAAACTCATCGTATCTAAAATCGGGAGTTCTTCCGTCGATATTAAAAATTCTTTCTTTGGGAAAACGCACGACTTTATCTTGTTCTAAAAATAGTTTTATATCCCCCACTCTATCCGGAGAATGCGCGTCGGAATTTAGAACGAAGTTAACTTTGGTTTCGATAACACTTTGCCATTGCTCGTAATTTAAGTGGATTTTTTTAGTATTTATTTCAAAATACGTTCCGTAATCGGCGCAACATTTAGCAATGGTTACGGGATCTGCGAAAACGCCGTACAGTGGATGCGTCAGTACGTCTATCGGGTTGTTTTTAATCGCGTTACAATAAACTTTGGTATTGTAATCTATAAGTTGTTTTGCGGGTTTGATTTTTGTAAAATCGGTAACGATATTTTCAATCAGCACCCTTTCTAAGTCCAACCCCGTCGGATACCAAACGGCACGGTGTATTCCCGCCAAAAAAACGTCGATTTTTTCGTAATCGATAGGTTTTAAATCGCAAGTTCCTTCCTCGCCGACTATATTGGACTCTATACCCAATTTGACCGTTATTCCGCTAATTTCTTCCGCCTCTTTACATTCACGTTTCATTTGGTCGACGAGCCTTCTTTTCATCGGGAAAAGAAGGTGCGAAAACCCATGATCGGTTATTGCAATCCCCTTTAGCCCCGCTTTTTTAGCGGCTAAAGCGTTATCCAAAATCGATCCCGTGCCGTGACTATAGGTAGTGTGCGTGTGATAATCGAAAGTAAGCATTAAAATTCGCCTATATACCGAACCTCTTCCGTGAGGGCTACGCCTTGCGTTTTCAGTACCGTATCTTTTATAATTTTTATAAGTTTGTAAATATCGTCCGCGCAACCGCCGTCCGAAATGATAAAATTAGCGTGCTTTTCGGAAACGTAGGCGCCGCCGATTCTAGTGCCTTTAAGCCCCGCTTTGTCTATAACTTTCCCCGCAAAATAACCTTGGTTTAAAAAGACGCTTCCGACGCTTCTACCACTCGGTTGACTTTTTCGCCGCGCTTTTATAAAGCGTTCTAACTTTTGCTCGATAACGTCGCTTTCACTAACTTTTAGCCTAAAGCCTACGGAAAGAATAATTTCCCCTTCCAAAAAGCGGCTTTGACGGTAATTGAAGTTACACATCTTATTGTTGTAAACCCCGTCTTCGGCGCGTGCGTAACAAACGACGTCGGAAACGCTTTTATTAAAGCATCCGCCGTTCATCGCGACGATTCCGCCGACGCTTGCGGGAATACCTGAAGTAAACTCCAATCCGCTAAGATTGTTTTGGACAGCCAAAGCAAGACAGTCTTTTATTTTAGCGCCGCACTCGGCTTCCAAAATATTACCCTTTAAAGTTATTTTGTTTAAATTTTCGGTAAAGATACAAACCCCGCGAAAGCCTTTGTCGGACACTAAAACGTTAGAACCGTTGCCGATAACGCAGTAGGGATATCTACCTTTTGAATACTCTATAATCTTTCGTAAACTTTCAATCGTTTTGGGAAAAACCGCGATATCACAATTTCCGCCCACTTTAAACGAAACGCGCGTGGATATAGGAAAGTCCTTTTTAACCGCTACGTCAGAAAATTCTTGCAAAAAATTATCGTAATTCAAAAACTTCTCCTCCTATTATAAAACACTTGGCGACTTATTTCAAATAAATTATCGTACTTTTTAAAAATTTCATTTTATTATCACTTTTTAAATTTTCGTCGTTAAGTTTATCGTTTAGTTCGTTTATCGTTTGAATTGAGGAAAAACACGAGGGCGCAAAGCGGTATTTTACACCTAAAAGTCGGTCTATAGGTCGGTTGTCTGTATTTTTTATATCTACGCCGTTTGATAGCATCCCTATAGCGTCCGGAGTTTTTTCATTATTTTCCGCTAGAACCTTCAAAAAGTTTAGAGAGGCGTCCTCCCGCATTGTATCCCCCTTTATTACCGAAATATATTGCACTATATCGGTGTATTCCCCGATAGGTTTTATTTCAACAGTCAAATTTTTATTTTGTAACCTATATAAATCGCGTTGCGTTCCGATAAGCGCGGAAGATCGGTCGCTTAAAAACGCGTAATAGGCGTCTAACGGTGCAAGTTCTTCGTAGTCTTTTAAATCGTACCCCGCTAAAAAAGCCGCGGCAAGTGGCAAATTGTAATCACCCTTGGCTAAATAAGTTTTCGAAACGGTATTTTGCCCCTCGCGCGTTATATAGACGTAGCCGCCGTAAGCCCAAGGATACGCGTATAAACTTCCGTCTACCCTTCCGCCGAAAGCAAAGTTGCAGGAAATATTTAATTCTTTCACCAGTGGAAAAATGCCGTTTAGCCCTTGTGAAAACGATATCATATCGGGATAAACGCCTTTTTGGAAGTTTTCTTCCACACCTTCGACCGTTATGTTTATCACGGTTATCAAAACGTTTTCGTTTGACTTTTCGTAAATCCGTGCGATTTTTTCAAGATACTGTCGTCTAGATCCCTTCCCCCCCTCAACGCCGTCGATTTGCCAAAGTTGTAATATCGTAGTTTGCACGTGAGTTTTAATATTTTCCTTTTTAAAAAGCAAGAACCCGCCCAACGAAACCGCAAAAAGCCAAAATATAGCGATATAAACGCTTATACGTTTTTTCATAAGCCTAATATATGAAATAATTTCTCCGATTATGATAAAACTGATAAAAAAAACGCCTAAAGGCGCGATAATCGACCTATAGGCGGACTTTCTTATTAAAATAAAGTTTTTTTGCTACGAAAGTTGATTTTTTGACAAAACTTTTTTGCGATATAATAATACCGCAAAAATTATCGATTCAAACACGATAGGAATAAAAAAGTATACGAAGTTAAACAGCAATATAGTATACGCGGGAAAACTCGTTTGAGCCCCGTCGTACGATAATAGTTCAACCGCCGTTTTCACTATAAAAGCAATAATCGTAGCCAACAACAAAACCGCCGATACGATAATAGCCGTTTTAAGTTTCTCTTTTTTCATTTTACTACCTCGATAATCGACCTATAGACGGGCTTTTACGATTTTTACTTTTTTAATCCCATAGTACTCGAAAGCGGATATTGCCTCTTTCGTTATAACCTCGCCGCATACTAAAATCGGAATCGCAGGCGGACACGAAAGCGTAAGTCCCGCTAAAATTTCACCTTCCGCGTTAGTTGCGTCGACCTCTTCGAAATTAGAAAACGCAGCGTCGCGTATAGATAGCGCTTTAACGCCCGTTACGGCTTTCGGCGGCTTTTTAGCAATAGGCGTTTTTTTAGGAATACTAAGCAAACTTAAAGCCAAAAAATCCAAGCCCTCCTCGCCGTTTGCGGGTGCAACCATAAAAGTGATATAATCGTCGTCGTAAAATTCCGCGTAAATACCCTTTTCTTTCAAAATAGACGCCACCTCGTAGCCGCGGTATCCGTAACTTTTCGTAGATAAAGTAACTTTTAAAGGCTCGTTTCCGACCAAAGTATAGCCGTTATTTTCAAGGCGTGATTTAACCGCCGCGACCGCTTGCGACGTCTTTTGGACTTCCTTTTCAAAAAATTCCGCTTTACCGTTAAAAGCGTCTAAAGAAGAAATTAGTAAATACGACGGGCTCGTTGAAGCAAACAAATTTAACGCGAAGTTTGCGTTTTCGATAAAAAAGTCGGGGACGGTTTTACCAAAATGCAAATACGCGGTACCCGTCAAACACGGCAAAGTCTTGTGCGCGGAATCAATAGAAATATCGGCGCCCAAGTCCAAAGGATGACTGTTTTTATCCGTAAATTTTAAATAAGCGCCGTGCGCGTTATCGACTATAAGTAAAACGTTTTCGTCGTGGCAAATCTTTGAAATTTGCCCGATATCCGACCTATAGCCCAAGTAATCGGGTGAAGTTAAGTATAACGCAGTCGGCTTCTCACCGTGCAAAAGTTCTCTTAAAAAAGTCAAATCGGGGGTGCAGGATATTAACCTTTTTTTATCCCCGTAAACCCATACGGGGTCCACCCCGTTTAACGCGCACGCCGACACGAAGGAAGAGTGAACGTTTCTCGTTGCCGCGATTTTACAATCTTTCCCCAAACTTTTTGCGTAAGCCGCCGTCAAATAGACGGTAGCCCTTATCGACAACGAAGATCCTTCCGTCGAATAAACCGTCGCTTTGGAATCGAAAATTCGACTTGCGATTTTTTCGCTTTCAAGTATCACGCCGTGAGGCGCATACAAAACGTCGGCGCCGTCGATTTCGGTAATATCGTCTTTTTCGATTCCCTCGGCGCCTTTATGCCCCGGCATATGAAACCGCAAAGTGTTGTCGCGGTATTTTTTTATAAAATCGCAAACGGGGGTTTTTGACATACCTTATTCCTGTTCTTTAGAAATTTCGAGCATAATGGCGCACTCGATACGCTTTTTAAACAAGTCGCAACCATTTTTGTAAACGCCGTTTACCGAGCCCGTCGCGTGGTAAGCGTTCGCGGCACATCCGCCGGCGCAATAAAGTTTCGCCCAGCAGTTTACGCATTCTTCGCGACTATAGACGTTACAAGAAGCAAATTCGTTTTGGCAAGTCTTATTGGTAACGCCGTCGAAAACGTTGCCGAGTTTAAACTTTTCTTCACCGACGAATTGATGGCAAGGGTATAAATCACCCCAAGGGGTTACCGCCATATATTCGGTTCCGCTTCCGCAACCCGACACTCTTTTATAAATGCAAGGTCCGCCCTTTAAATCTATCATGTAATGATAAAAGGTAAAAGGTTTACCCGCTTTTCTACGCTCTATCATAAGCGTCGCTAAATCTTCATATTGCTTTTTGACGATTTCTCTATCCGCGTCGGTAAGCGCCGACGGATCGGTTTCCTTGCAAACGACGGGCTCCATGCTAAGTTCCGTAAACCCGAGATCAAGCATTTGCTTAATATCTTCTAAAAAGTCGGGGTTATAGTGAGTAAAGGTTCCGCGCATATAGTAGTTTTTTCCGCCGCGCTTTTCAACGAATTTTTGAAACAACGGAACTATTCTGTCGTAACTTCCCTTTCCGTCTTTATCCACCCTAAAACGGTCGTTGACTTCTTTTCTTCCGTCTAATGAAAGAACGACGTTGCTCATCTCTTTATTGGAAAACTCTATTACGTCGTCGTCGATAAGCATACCGTTGGTGGTTAAGGTAAACCTAAAGTTTTTGTTCTTTTCTTTTTCGATAGAACGGGCGTACGCAACCAAACGTTTTACTACGTCGAAGTTCATTAGAGGCTCGCCACCGAAAAAGTCGACTTCCAAGTTGCGGCGCGTACCGGAATTTTCGACGAGAAAATCGAGGGCTCGCTTACCGACCTCGTAACTCATAACGGCGCGGTTGCCGTGATATTTTCCTTGACTTGCAAAGCAGTACGAACAATTTAAATTGCAAGTGTGCGCGACGTGCAAACAAAGCGCTTTTATAACGCCGCTGCTTTTTTCTTTTAATTTACCTGCAAGCGGCTTAAAAGAATCTTCCGAAAACAATTTACCTTGATTTTTTAAAGAGGTTAATTCGGCGTAACAGTCTTCTAAATCTTGACGCGTTTCATCGGGGTATTTTTCTAAAAGTCTATCTATAAGCCCGTTTTTAGGGGTATTTTCATAGCCCGCTATCATATCGTAGGCAACGTCGTCTACAAGGTGCACCGAGCCCGACGCGCAGTCTAAAACTATATCGTAACCGTTTAACTTATATTGATGTATCATATCGTATCTTATAATTCCAAGTTTTTATCTAACAATGAAAAAGTCGTTGCACCCCGGTTTTGCGGCACCGAAAATTAGGCGACCGACGAAATAGCACGACGCGCGACGACGAATTTCATTATAATCGTTTAGTTTTTTAATTATTTGCTTTCCTTAGAACTTTCGCACTTTTGGTTAGCGATACCGCAACTGGTTTTGCAAGCGGATTGACAAGAAGTTTGGCATTCGCCGCAGCCGCCGTTTTTAGCGCTTTCGCAAAGGTTACGAGTTTCAATAGTCTTAACGTGTTTCATAATTACACTCCTTGTGATTTACGTATACGTTGATTATAGCATACCGCGAAATAAAAATCAACGAAAACACCGCTAAATTACGGTTTTATTATAATTTTTCTTTTTCAAAACGTTATATTAGACGACTTTTGCAAGGCTTTTAGGCGATTGGTTTACCGTGTTTAGCCTAATTACGTTTAAAAAAGACTTTTGATTTTCAAGACACAAATAAATATTTAGCATATACCAACAGTTTTCTTCCTCGCCGCGCACTAAAATTCTGTTCTTGACGTTCTCAAAATCGGCTTCTAAAAGTAAATGCGTAACTTCTACGCCGATATTTTTTAGCGGAATAGCGATTTTGTCAAAGGAACCCCTTTTATTCAAAGTCATCGGAACGTATATATCACCGTCGAATTTTTCAACTATCTCTTTTAAAAGTTCTTCAATCGTTTTAAACCGTAACTAGTAATTTTCAAAGATATAACCGTTAAAAAGCGCTTTCGGCATATTATCCCTTACGGCGTTACCGACTTCTTCGGCGTTGAAGATAAAAGAGTTTTTATTTAGTTTTAGAAGTTCTTCCGCAAGCGTAGACTTTCCTGTGCTGTAGGGACCGTCAATCCACAGTATCATTTAATTTTTTCCTCTTAAACTGAAAAAATCGTCGATAACGGGCTTATAGCGCGGTTTTTGCAAAAAACCACCCTAATCGTTATTAAGTATATCCTTAATTTTTGCAACTAAAAAATCAACCGCGACGTCGTGCTTTTTATCGTTAGGAATAATTAAATCGGCGTAACGCGACGACGGGTTTACGTACTTGTTAAACATCGGTTTAACCGTCGCAAGATATTGGTTGACTACCGTATCCAAAGTTCTTCCGCGTTCTTCGATATCGCGTTTTAGGCGGCGAATAAACCTTACGTCTTCGTCGCATTTAACGAATATTTTTACGTCGGACAAATCGCGAATTTGCTTTTCTTCTAACACCAAAATGCCTTCGATAATTATTATTTTGGTAGGCTCTACCTCAACCGTTTCACGCTTTCTGGTATGATTAACGAAATCGTATTGCGGTTTTTTAATGCTTTCGCCTTTTATCAACTTTTTTAAATGACTGACGAAAAGTTCGTTGTCGAGTGACGACGGATGGTCGTAATTGGTCTTTATCCTCTCTTCCATAGTCATACGCGATTGATCTTTGTAATAATCGTCATGGCAAATAACGGTTATTTCAACCGATTTTAAACTTGCTACGATTTCTTCTACAACCGTAGATTTTCCGGAAGCCGAGCCGCCTGCTATTGCAATAATTAACGGTTTCATACTTTTCATCCTTTTGCTTTTTTAAAATTTTTTTATTTAATAGTGGCTTTTACAACGAATTTTAATACGGTAAGCGTATAAGTCGATATCAAGTTTTGCTTAAATCGTTGCGTCCTAAAAGTCTAAAAACAATCACTTTTACCGTAAAATTTTAATTTCACAAGTCGTCAAATTTGAAAATTTATTTTAACGACTTTGATTTTAATTTCAAATTGGTAGCGTCCTTGTAGCCAAGCTTGCCGTAAAAGTGCTCGTGCATTTCATCGTTGACGGAAACGAGTTGAATCAAAGCGGCTCCCGCCTCCTTTACTCGTTTTTCAAGTTCTTGCATCATATTCGTGCCGATGCCGCTTTTTTGGTATTCGGATGCAACAATGATCTCAACGAGATTGTACGCCGTAAGATCGTAAAAGGTTTCAAATCTACCCATTACAAACCCAACGGCTTTTTCGCCGTCCTCTGCAATCATACAATAAGAGTCGGGAGAACCAAGCACCTCGAAAACTCTACTATACACGAGCTCCGGCGTCCAATCGTCGCCCGTGCCGTTCCAATATTCTATAAAAAGAGGCGTAACTTTTGCAATATCCTCTTTTTGCATTTGTCTGTAGGTAATGTTCATTTTGTTTCCTCCAAAATAT
>CAZMOD010000040.1:11738-13198 GCA_964567885.1 uncultured Christensenella sp. | reverse complement strand
GGCAAGGGGATTTCAAAGGAAAAGATTTCTACCATTTGGGACAAGTATTATAGGTTTTCCGAAACCCACCAAAGACCTATCAAAGGCACGGGGTTAGGGCTTTCTATAGTAAAAACCATTTTGGAAGGGCATAAACTCAAATTCGGCGTAATAAGCGAAAAAGACGTAGGGAGCAATTTCTTTATAGAATTCGTGGCGAAAGATGGACAAGTTTGATAAATTATCTCTTTTAAACGACGATAAAGACGAAAACACCGTAGTTTCCGTTATAGAGCCTATAATACAAAAGCCCGTCCAAACCAAAAAACGCCCGACTATTTTTTCCGCTTTCATCGCTAACTTTAAGCAAGATAAAGAACTCATTTATCCGAGCAAGGGCGCGGAACTTCCTAATTTATCGGGAACGTTAACTTGCCTCGTCAGTTTGGTATTTTTGTCGGCTGTAATGGTCGCGTTGTGGTACTTTATCGATAAAGTAGTTTTTATACCCGTCGCGCTCGTTTTTTTATCGATTGCGGTGCCGTGCCTTATTATGTGCTTTTATTACGAGTTCGATATGGGACACGACTTTCCTATCGGTAAACTGTGCTTGCTTATAGTAATCGGCGCGCTTTGTTATATAGTCATTTCGCAAATTTCCGCGGAGATGATCGATTTGGTGCTTAACGAAGCGATGATAAACACTATAATAATGCCGATAATATCAAACGTCGTAATGTTTGCGGTGATATTTTTGGTTACCAGTTTTTTCAAAAGCAATTCGGTTCGCGATTATATTATGGTAGTATCCTTTTTGGTTATGGGGTACGTAATTTGCCAAAGTTTCGTCAAAGGGTTCGAAGAACTTTTTATATCGCAAAAACTTGAAGGAAGCGCGTTGTACAATATAAAAGTTATCGTCGAAAGCGAAGAAATGCTGGAAGCAAGTATGCGCAACCTTTTAGACGATATGTTTTATAACTTTATACTGTTGCCGTTTTTGTATTCCGGCTGGGGCGCCGTTTACGCCTATCTTATTTACTATCTTGCCGAAAACAAACGCAAACAGCGCGATATTCCGAAATCTATGTATTTATTGCTGTTTTTAGTAATAATGCTAAATGTTTTGGCAAAAGTGGAAACTGCTATGGTTTCGTTTAACGTAATTTTAAGAATGCTCTCGACGATAATAAGCGTATATATTCTATTAAAATTACTTAACTTCTCTTTAGAAGAAGAACCGCCACGCCCCCTCAAAGAAGCTTTTTTAAAACGCTAATTAGCACCGTAACGACTTAATAATCAAACGGCGAATAACCTCGCCGAACGCACGAAGGTACGCCCTTGCTTGAACCTGCCGAACGCACGAAGGTACGCCCTTGCTTGAACCTACCGAACAAACGAGGGCTCGCCCTTGCTTGAACCTGCCGAACGCACGAAGGTACGCCCTTGCTTGAACCTGCCGAACGCACGAAGGTACG
>CAZMOD010000040.1:0-11638 GCA_964567885.1 uncultured Christensenella sp. | reverse complement strand
TGAACCTGCCGAACGCACGAAGGTACGCCCTTGCTTGGACCTACCGAACAAACGAAGGCTCGCCCTTGGGAGAGCTCCGCCGAAGGCGGTGAGAGGGTTGAAAAATTACTTAAACGCACCCTTTTTTATCAATTCAACTAAATACCTTGATATAAATAACTGCCTCTTAGTTTTGCAAAACTTTGCAAGCCTAAGGGGCAGTGTGATTATTGATTTAGCAAATAACTTTGCTATTTATCATTAAAAAGTTTTTAGTTTATTATCAGTTTGGCAATATCGGTTTTACACTATTATTTTTTATCCGTACGTTCAATTTCATCTTTTATAGTTTCAAATTCTATATCCGAAAGAACACCTTGATCGTGAAGATTTGTATAAAAGGCTAACTTCTTATCGAGATGATTGATAGTTTTTTTTGCAACTATATTAAAACACTTAACAAACCAATAACCAAGAACTAAAAAGTTAATTAGGTTAACGGCGTATCCTAAGATTGTAATTATGGGGTAAAGTATCCAATCATACATAATGCACGTTTCAAACAAAGAGACGTTTGTAATAAGATCAATTAAACTAATTAATAACGAAACAGCTGCAGGGATAAACCAGCATTTAAGCACCCAATTACTCTTATGAGAGAATTTTCTTATACACATAAGTGCAATGATAACAGCAGTCGGAATGCTTCGACCTATTACAGCAAAAATTATTACGACGACAAAAGTAAATTTGTCATTCCGATCTCTATAAATAGAAAAACCTAAAATCGCTTGTAAAGCAACGGTAATTAGTTTTATGAGAATGATGATGTTAGAAAACTCTTGTGTATAATAATAAATAAACTGTGAAAGGTAAAAAATAGCAATCCCCCAAGTGATAAATGCCAATATTTTGTTAGATAATTTCATTAGTGAGCTCCTTTACCATTCTTTGTCGTCATAAGGAGTATCTTCTACACCTTTATTTTGTAATTTTTTAACTTTTTTATCAAGATATCCTTTCCATATCTTTTTAAACCATTTAGTTTTACCGAACCATTTTACCAAAGTAGGGGATATCGCGTAATAAATAATTCGTCAAAGTCGACTGTGTTAATTGGCATTCGGTGCCGACTAATTTTAGTAAAAGTTTTCGTGAATCTTCGGCTTTTAAAGCCATTTCCCCGCTTGCGCCGATAGAAATCGGAAAACCGTAAGTCGGTTCGACGAACTGCACTTTACTGTCCGTACCCCATCTAATTGCCATTTGGACGGTTTTATTGATAAAGTAAACTTCACAATGGAAAGGGGACTCGTCGCCGGTAGTGCGATTTAAGATTTTTCCGAGTTTAGGTATGTTTTGCGTTTCTAAGGTGTATCTTCCCGCACCGAACAAGTCTAACGCCTGTCCGTTCATAAAAAAGATTGCTTCTTGCGATTCGTGAACGATAAGTTGCGTTAAACAGTTAAAATCTTCGCAAGGATGTTGCCAAACGAAGGTTGAATTGTCTCCTTCGTACTTAATAATTTCCGCGATTTGCATAAATTTTTCCTCATAGATAGATAAATCCGTTAGTTAATGAATAAATTTTATCACACCAAATGGTGTAATGTCAGTCAAATTACACAGTTTGGTGTAAACTTCTTGTATAAAAACGTACGAGAGGTCATATATATATGTATATGGAAAAATTTTCCGAAAGATTGAAAGAACTTTTGCAAGGGGAGAGCGTTAATTCGATTGCCAAAAAGATAGGTATTCCGCAACAAACGCTTTCGCGCTATATTTTGTGTCAAAGGGAAATCGGCTTAGAAAACCTTTGCAAAATCGCTAATTATTTCGACGAAGATTTAGATTACTTGGTCGGTAGAAAAGATTATTAGACGATTCTTTTTTAAAATATCCTTAAAAAACGCATTTTTTTTTATTTTTGGCGTACGATTATTAAATTTCGGCGTATAAACGCTTGATATTCGTGCGCTTTTATGATATACTCAAAACAGTACAAATAGTGCAGATAGACTAAATAGTGCAGATTGGCGAATATGAACGTAAGATTTAAAAGCAAATATTCTTTAGCAAATCAAATTGAAGAAAAAATAATCGAATATATCCGTGCGGGCGTTTACGGCGTGGACGAAAAACTTCCGTCGATACGAGAACTTGCGGTAGATCTTCAAGTCAACCCTAACACGGTGGCAAAAGTTTACGCGGCGTTAGAAGAAAAGGGATATATATATTCTCTTTTGAAAAAGGGATATTACGTCGCTCCGTCCGATATAATTAGCGTAAAGGATTACGTAGGCTTGCGGGCGGAGATTGTAAAAACTTTAAACGCCGTCGGAAGTGTCGAAACGAGGCGGATTATAGAAAAGATTTTATCCGAGGAGGAAACTTTGAGTGATAGAGATTAAAAATTTACGAAAAAATTTCGGTGATAAAGTTGCGTTAAACGTTGAAAATATAGTTATCCCGAGCGGTAGTATTTTCGCGCTATTCGGCGTGAACGGTTCGGGTAAATCCACTTTATTAAGAGTTATTTCGGGCGTTTACGACGGCGACGAAGGCTCGATTAAATATGATAACGTTAATTTATCAGAGCCTTTGTCGAGAAAAGATTTTTTGTATATAAGCGACGATCCTTTATCAAAAGGACAAACGCTTGACACGCTATTTTCCTTTTATTCGACTTTTTACGGGTTAACTAAGGAAAATTACGAGAAATATTTAAAACTTTTCGCTATAAACCTACAAGACAGGCGATTATCGAGGTATTCCAAAGGTATGCGCCGCAGAGTTTATCTTGCAATCGCGCTTGCGGTTTCGCCTAAGGTTCTGATTTTAGACGAAGCCTTCGACGGATTAGATATCGTCGGTAAAACCGTTTTTATAGATCAAATTTTAAAAGCCGTCGAGGAAGACTGTTCTAAAACCGTGATAATCGCTTCACATTCAATAAAAGAGGTAAGCGATTTTATAGATAAATTCGTAATATTGAGTAAAGGCGAAGTCGCTTACGATTCAACTAAAGACCAGGAAACCGATTGCCTTAGAATAGAGGTCGGGTTTAAAGATTGTTTTGATTTTACTAACTTAGTAAAAGAAGGTTTTAAAATTTTCCGTTCTTCTAAAAAGACCGTAACGCTTTTGACGGATATGCAAAAAGATGACGCGATTGCTTTACTTAATCGCTACAACCCCGTGCTTATCGACGTAGAGCAGGCGAACGTCGAGGAACTTTTTTACTTTAAATCGGAGGAAAATTTCAATGAATTATTCTAAAACTTATTTCCTTTATTTAATAAAAAAGCACTATAAAGTCGTAATAGTCTTATTTTCCTTGGCGTTTTTAATCTTTCCGTTGCCGGCGTTTTTAACCGAACCTTACAAAGGCGTTGACGGTACCGTTCTTTTTAGTCAAACCGACATCTTTTTGTTCATGGGAACTATCGTCGCGTGTTTTGCCTCGTATCTTTTGCCGATAGCGGTAAGAAGCGCCTTTTTAAACCGCAAAAAATGCGATTTATATCTTTCCTTACCCATTAAAAAAGAAAAAATATATTTGCTAAATTCCTTATTCGCGTATTTGGCGTATTTCGTTTGTTTTACGGTTTTATTTTTGATAGTTTTCGTCATCAACGCCGTAAAAGGCTTGCCCGTAAACGTTTATTACTTATATTATTACCTTGGTATAACGGTAATTTCGCTATCTATTTTCGGGCTTTCGTCTTTGGTATCTTCGCTTGCCAACAATCTTCTTGACGCGATAATAATGAACGCTACTCTCATTTTGAGCGGGTATTTCAATTACTTGATTTATTATGACGGATTAGGTGTTTTCGACTGTTGCGTAATGCCGATAACCTTTGCCGACGTTTTCACTACCGTATGTCAACGCGGAATAATCGGCACGTTTTCGGAGAATACTTTTAATTTAGGACTGAAATCTTTCATAATTCTTTTCCCGTTCCATTTGCTTATAGCGCCCGCTTTATTCGTATTAAGTTATTTTGAAACCAAGATATTTAAAAGCGAAAACGCTGGAGAAAGAACGGTAAAACCGTATTCTTATCCCGTAGTTAACGGTTTGATTTTTTCGCTCGTGTTTTCTTACGTGTTAAACGATTTCAATCCGTCAATGGCGTTAATCGTGCTCGGCGTTTACTTTATATCGGAATTCATTTACAAAAGAAGCGTAAAGGTCGATCGCGGAATTTTCATAAGATTAGCGATTTATCTTGCAATCGGCGCGTTGATACGCCTAAACTACTTTAATCAATGGATAACCTTTATTTATAAATAAGGTTTTATTATGCGTAAAAATCCCGCTTTTTCGTCGGGATTTTTGCTTTTTATGCTATTACGTATTTTTAACCCGTGAAAATTTCGTGATTTTTTTAAGAAGACGAGTTGCATTTTTTTAAAACGGTAAAATTTTAATTGACAAAAAATCGTCAAACTAATATAATACTAACCAATGAGGAGTAGTTGGCGGCTAATGCCGTAACTAAATCGTTAGCACGAATCGTTTGCGCGGTTCCGGTTTAGTTTTTAATAACGAGATCATGCTTTAAAGGCGTGGTCTTTTTTGTTTTTCGGCTACGAACTTAAAAAACGATTAAAAAGCAAAAATAAGCATTTTTAAAGGAGTTTTATGACGCCAAGCAGTAAAAATTTAAAGGATTTGCTTATCGAACTCGATACAGACGAATCCTTAGGTCTTACCCCAGAAACGGTAAAAGAAAAAACCGAAAAATTCGGTTTTAACAAGTTGAAAGAAGCAAAAAGGAAAAGCGTTTTCATTAAGTTTTTAGAGCAATTTAAAGACGTAATGATAATTATTTTGCTTATTGCAGCGGCGGTGTCGTTAAGCGTTGCTATTTACGAGGGCGTAAAGCACGGTTTCGACGTCGTTGAAATGATAGAGCCTTTCTTAATTTTAGCCATCGTCGTTATCAACGCGGTTATGGGCGTCGTGCAAGAAAGTAAAGCCGAAAAGGCTTTAGACGCGTTGAAAAATATGTCCGCGCCGCACGCACGGGTTATAAGGGGCGGCGTTGAAAAAATTATTCCATCGGCGGAATTGGTTCCCGGTGATATAATCAAATTGGAGGCGGGTGATTTCGTGCCCGCCGACGCAAGGCTTATCAAAAGCGTAAACTTAAAGTCGGAAGAATCGGCGTTGACGGGTGAATCGGTTCCTTCCGAAAAATTTGCCGACGCCGTCGTTAAAGAAAAAGCACCGATAGGCGAAAGAAGCAATATGGTGTTTTCGGGCTGCTCGATAACGTACGGTACCGCGGTTGCCGTGGTAGTTGCTACGGGTATGCAAACCGAAATGGGTAAAATTGCCGGCATACTTGCAAACGAAGAAGAAACCAAAACGCCTTTACAAGAAAAACTTGCCAAACTCGGCGGAATGCTTGGTATTTTAGTATTAGGAATATGCTTTATAATGTTCTTAGTGCAAATTATTCGCGACGGCTTTAAACTTAACAACGTAATAGAAGCGTTTATGTCGGCTATATCGCTTGCGGTATCGGCTATCCCCGAAGGCCTACCCGCCGTCGTTACCATAGTTTTGTCTATCGGCGTACAACGCATGGTTAAGCGTAACGCAATTATAAGAAGGCTTCCCGCGGTGGAAACGCTTGGTAGCGCTTCGATAATATGTTCGGATAAGACGGGTACGTTGACGCAAAACAAAATGACGCTAGTTAAAACTTACGTCGACGGAGGCGAGGTCGTAGACTTTAACGGAAAAGCCGACGACGAAACTTATAAACTTCTTACTTACGGAAGCTTATGTTCGGACGGTAAGGTGACTTTCGACGGAGGCGTTGAAAAACATATTGGCGATCCTACGGAAACGGCGATAGTTTTCGCTGCGCACTTGGCGGGCGGGGAACAAGATAAATTAAATCAAACTTACCCGAGGGTTGCCGAACTTCCTTTCGATTCCGACAGAAAACTAATGACTACCGTCAATATGATTAACGGTAAGCCCGTCGCGATCGTTAAAGGCGCTTTCGACGTAATTGCAACGAGAACGGTTAACGGCAATATAGAAAAGGCTAAAACGGCTTGTGATACTATGAGTTCCAACGCCTTGCGCGTTTTGGCGGTATGCTATAAAGAACTCGAAACGGTGCCCGAAAATCCCACTTTCGAGCAACTTGAAAACGGTTTAACGTTCGTCGGTTTGGTAGGTATGATAGATCCGCCGCGCCCCGAGTGTAAAGTTGCCGTTGAAACTTGCCGTATGGCTGGTATTAAACCCGTAATGATAACGGGCGACCATATAGTTACCGCGACCGCAATCGCTAAAGAATTGGGTATTTTTATCGACGGAGACAAGGCTATAACCGGTTCTACGCTCGACGAAATGAGCGACGTGGAATTAGATAAAGAAGTTGCGAAAATTTCCGTTTACGCCCGCGTATCGCCCGAAAACAAGATAAGAATAGTCAAGGCTTGGCAAAAACGCGGCGAAGTCGTTTCGATGACCGGCGACGGAGTTAACGACGCGCCAGCGTTAAAAGCCGCCGACATAGGCTGCGCTATGGGTATAACGGGTACCGACGTTGCCAAAGGCGCTAGCGATATGACGCTTACCGACGATAACTTTGCAACGATAGTCGACGCGGTAAAAGAGGGTAGAGGTATATTTGAAAATATTAAAAAAGTCGTGGGCTTTTTACTTTCCACTAACCTTGCCGAAGTTTTAGTAGTATTTATTTCCACCGTATTTTTAGGTTACGTCGCGGGGCTCGGTAATCCGTTTATTCCTATTCAGCTTTTATGGATAAACTTGGTAACCGACTCTCTTCCCGCTATAGCGCTCGGTATGGAAGCCGTTGAAAACGACGTTATGTCGCATAGACCTAAGCCGAAGAACGAAAGTTTATTTGCGCGCGGATTGGGCTTAAAGATTATTTTAAACGGCGTTTTATTGACGCTTACCACTATCGCAGGGTACGTTCTTGGCGCTTTCGTTATGAAAGACGCGACGAGCGGTGCGCTTAACCACGCGGCGGGTAGCACGATGGCGTTTATGGTTTTGGCGTTAAGTCAATTAGTGCAAGCGCTTAATATGAGGTCTTCACACTCGTTGTTTAAAGTAGGATTTTTCAGTAATAAAACGATGAATTTATCCATTCTTATATGCACCGCGATGACTGCTTTCGTGCTGTTCGTTCCCGGCGTCGTAACCGTTTTCGGTATGGTAACCGTTAAGTGGTATTTGTATTTGATAGGCTTAGGTTTATCGATTTTACCCACCGCGGTAATGGAATTAACTAAAGCGCTCGGCATTATAAAAACGCATCATCGTTAATTAAATATGAAAAACCGTCTTAGGTATAAAACTTAAGGCGGTTTTTACTTTTTTACGCGTGTAAAACGCTAATTTTCTTTTAAAAATTTTATTGCTTTTTTGTATTTTAACACTCGTTTTAAAGTAGCCTCGTCGTTTTCTCCTAAACGCGATAAATCGGAGTTGTGTTTTAAGTCGGAAATTTTAACTTGTTTTGCGATAGGTTTTTTGGCAATCGTTTTTATATAATCGAAAAACGGAACGTCCTTGTCGTGGTTCAAGACTTTTAAAGTATCTAAAATTCCTTCGGTAAAGCCTTGGTTTTTTAAAAGTTCGTAGTCCGTTTCGTCGTTTATTGCATCGTGCAAAAGGGCGCATACGACGGCTGTTTCGTTATCCATTTCTTCCGCTATATGATAAGGGTGGAAAACGTAAGGTACCCCCGTTTTATCGACTTGTTTCTTGTGCACCTTAAAGCATAATTTTAAGGCTTTTTTAGTAAGTTCGGTATAAATCACAAAACTACCTCCGCGTAAAATTTACGCGCGTTTTTTATAGTCGGGCAATATAAAAAACCCTTGCAAATCCAAGGGATTTTTCCTTATATTCGTCGCCAAAACGCATAAAAATTATATCATAAATTTATAAAAAAGTCAAGTATAGGCAAAACGTCTTTTTCGTAGATTTTAATCGATTTTTTTAACTTTTTTGCTTCATGATAGGACTTTTTAACTGAAAAATATCACCGAAAAGAATTATAAATATTTTTATTATTCGTTAAAAATCGCTTGACAAGCAAGCGTTGCGTAAATTATAATATAGTTAACCTAAGTTAACTTTTTTCAAAGGAACTTTATGAACGAATATTTTATTGCAAACGCGGTTCTTTCGATGTTTTCCAAAAACTATATGGAACTTAAAAAGGATTTGCCTATAAGACCGAGCGAAATGGCGGTTTTGAATATTATTACCGAAACTAAAGGTCCGCACACGCCGGCAAAGTTAGCCGAATTTTTAAAAGTATCTAAGCCTATGATAACGGCGCTTATTACTTCGCTTAAAAATAAAGGGTACGTCAAAAAAAGCCCGTCGCGTGACGATAAGCGCGCTTACTACGTTTTGCCGACTGAAAAGGCGATTGACTTGGTTGGAAACGCTAAAATCGATATGAATAAGCATCTCGACCGCTTGAAAAACGGCATGGGAAAAGATGATTTTGAAGATTTTATCAGACTTTCGTCGGTTGCTAATGATGTTTTAGATAACAAGAATAATAAAGGAGAATAATTTATGGATATTAACGATAAAATTTGGAATCCGTGGCACGGTTGCCACAAATATTCCGAGGGTTGTCAAAATTGTTACGCTTATTTTTTAGATAAGCGTTACGGCAGAGATACTAACGAAGTACTCAAAAACAAATCGGATTTTAATTTGCCTATAAAAAGAGATAAAGCGGGTAATTGGAAGTTGCCGAGCGGTTCTTTCGTCCGCGTGTGTATGGCAAGCGACTTCTTTTTAGAAGAAGCCGACGCTTGGCGCGACGAGGCTTGGAATTTTATACGCCGTCGCGACGACGTTACTTTTTCGCTTTTAACTAAACGCGCCGACCGCATAAAAGATTGTTTGCCTTACGACTGGGGTGACGGTTGGGACAACGTAACGTTTTCCGTTTCTTGCGAAAACCAAAAGAGGTTAGAGGAGCGTATGCCGCATCTTATTGCACTCCCCGCGAAGCACCGTTGGGTAAGTTTAAAGCCGTTTATCGGCGAAGTAGATATCGAACCTTTTCTTGCGACGGGAAAAATCGAAACGGTTCTTGCAGGCGGTGAAAATTATTTAGGTTCTCGTCCGCTACGTTACGAATGGGTTGAAAAAGTTTACGAGGCTTGTAAAAAGCACGACGTCCAACTTATTTTCGGTCAAACGGGCAACGTTTTCATTAAGGACGGCAAGGAATATAAAATTCGCAACCGCACCGAACAAATGGTGCAGGCCTTAAAAAGCGGACTTTATTATCCGCCCGTGGATATCGACGCAAGAGTTGCCGAAATCTACGAAAGAAAGGCGCTTATGAAAGAAGCTATGGAAAAGGGCAGAAAACCTAAAGAAGACGATAAATTTCATTGTTAAGGCACGTTATGACTAAAAAAGAAATAATTGATTTTATATCAAAACAAAGGACTTCTATCGTATCGTCGGTAGACGAAAACGGGTACCCCGCGACGCGCGCGCTTATTCAACCCGTGCTTGTAGAAGGAAACGTTATATATTTTGCAACTTATACTTCGTCGAGAAAGGTCAAACATTACCGTAATAATCCGAAAGCGTGCGTTTATTTTTATTCAAAAGGACAAACCTTTCAAGGTGCCGAAATAAAAGGCGAGATGCAAGTTTTGACCGACCAAACGACGAAATCAACTTTTTGGAAACCGTTTTTTAGTCGTTTTTATAAAAAAGGCGTAACCGATCCCGATTACTGTATTTTAAAGTTTACGGGTGTCGAAGCACAATGGTTTTCCAATTTTAAAACCGAAACGGTAAAATTTTAATAAAAAACACGAGGAGAATATTATGATAGATTTATCCAGGTTGGGACTCGGATGCATGGGAATGTCTTGTTATCGCAATCCCGAAACTTCGTTAGAAACCGTAAAATACGCGTTAGATAACGGCGTAAGACTTTTAAATACGGGCGAGTTTTATAGCGCGGGCGAAAGCGAAATGATAGTCGGTAAGGCTTTAAAAGGCGTTAATCGGGACGATTACTTTCTTTCCGTTAAATTCGGCGTTTTACCGTCTCCAAGGGGCGGTATATACGGCTTAGACGTGAATCCTTTTAACGTAAAGGGACACCTCACTTATTCTTTACGCCGTTTGGGGCTTGAATACGTCGATTTATATCAACCGGCGAGACTTGATACCGAAATCCCCGTTGAAGACGTAGTAGGCGCAATCGCGGACGAAGTTAAAGCGGGTTACGTCAAGAGGATAGGGCTTTCAATGGTTGACGCGGAAACTTTACGCCGCGCGTGTAAAGTTCATCATATCGATACCGTAGAAGTAGAATATTCCCTTATAGAAAGAGGGATAGAAAAAGAACTTGTTTCTACCGCGAAAGAACTCGGCGTTAAAGTGCTTGCTTTCGGGACCGTCGGGCACGGCTTGTTTGCCGACGACGTTTTAACTAAAATATCGCAAAATCCTTACGTAGGAAGAGGAGCGTTATCGCAAGATAATCGCGAGGAAACTATTTCGCTTATAAAAAAAGTGCAAAAGATTGCCGAAAGTAAAGGTTGTACTTTATCTCAACTTGCTATTTTATGGTCGCTTTCTAAATACGATAACGTGCAAAGCCTCGTGGGGACGACTAATCCCGCGCATTTGCAAAGCGCTATAGACGCGTTAAAGTTTGAACTTACCGAGGAAGATATTAATAATTTGGAAGAAGCGATTTCACCCGATAAAATAAAGGGAAGAGGAATGCGAAACTTCCGTTTTACAAACGGCGTACCTACCGTATTATAAAAGGAGAAAACTATGAATACTTTAGAGGCTATTTACAGTAGAAAATCTATCCGCAATTTTAACGGCAAAAGCGTTACCGAAACGCAACTAAGAGAGATTTTAAAGGCGGCGTACGCTTCGCCGGTCGGGCGCGCTATGTACGACACGCTTTTAATTTCCGTAGTTACTAACGAAAAATTATTATCAAAATGGGAAAAGGCTACGGGAAAAATGACTGGCAATCCCGATTTACATCCTTTTTACGGGGCGCCGACGGTTATTTTAGTTTCGTCTTTAAAAAATCCCGAACCCGGTAACGTCAATTATTCCAACGCAGCAATCGTCGTTCAAAATATGGCGCTCGCCGCCACCGAACTTAACGTAGGCGCTTGTCATATTTGGGGCGCGGTAGCGGCAGTTTCGGGTAATGCCGAACTTGCCAATGAACTTGGAGTTTCGGAAGGTTTTACGCCTTGTTGCGCGCTTGCGATAGGGCAATTCGACGGTGATTATCAAATCCGTAAAATTGCGGAAAATCGTATAAAAACGACGTACGTTAAATAGTTTTGCTCAAAATAGAAGATGAAAACGAAGTTTTGCGATAATTTATTATCGTGAAGAATAAAAAACAGGGGATTTTTAAAAAATTTTCGTAATGTCCAAAAAATATCTTGACATAACGAAAAAAAAGTTTTATTATATTAGCGTTGACTTTTGCGTCAACTAAAAATTCCCTCGTGGGGGTATGGCTCAGTTGGTAGAGCGATGCGTTCGCAACGCATAGGCCAGGGGTTCGAATCCCCTTATCTCCACCATTAAAAATGATTAGTCTTGATA
>CAZMOD010000039.1:0-13569 GCA_964567885.1 uncultured Christensenella sp. | reverse complement strand
TTGTTTTTATGACCGATTGCGTCTTTCTTTTGATAGGTCGTATAATCGCAACCGTCGCGCTTACAAGTTACGTAAGCGTCCCAACCGTCTTCGGTACAAGTAGCGGCTTTTGCGTCGTGAGATTCCTCGTCGTGTCCGAGGGCTGCTATTATCGTTTCTTCCAAAGTGGTTTCGGTATACGATTCATCCGAGAACAACTTGTCGCAACCGTCGCAACGGTAATGTTCTATATTACCGGCGGTTTCACAAGTAGCGGCTTTCGCTTCTACCTTTTCAATGCTATGGGTATGCGTCGTTTTGTTGCAAGCGATTAAGCCGAAAGTGCAACATACGAGTAAACTCGTAAGTAGTAAAAGTGCTAAATTTCTTTTCATAATCTTCTCCTATTTTTTATCTTTGCGCAATATAGCGCTATTTTTTGTTAGATAAGTCTACGAAGAAAGTATAGTCCCGTGCGGTTAAATGGTCAACGCCAACCGCACGAAACTCAATTTTCAACGCACGAAAGGTAAATACTATCAACCGAAAGTTAAAACTTCAGCGGTTATAAATTCAAAATAGTCTATATTGCAAAGCGTTTCGCTGCCAACGTAAATATAGAACTCGTTATCACCCGCTTGAAGGTTTAACGTAACTAAAGTTTCCGTGTTAAAAACGTTAAAGCCGTCGGCTTTGAAACTTCCGTCAAGCGTAACGGTTTCACCGTTTAATTTAACGCTGAACCCCGACGTAAGAGGTATCGGAATACCACATCCAACGCGCATTTGCACTTTAACGTCGCAAGCCTTTTCGGCTTTTAACGTCCATTTAAAGTAAACTTCACCGGGATATTTAAGAGAAATTTCACCAACGCCGCCTACGCATATACCTCCGGTTGCGTTCGCGTTTTCTCTTTCGCCCATTTGACCGCCGCCCTCGTCAAAAAATCCACTTCTATTGGAAGTAACCGTTTCCGCCTCGTGACGATACTTGTTTAAAGTAGGATCGTCCGGATTTACGACGGGTCCGTCGGGGGTATCGGTTCCGGTACTATCCGATTTTATCGTAATTAAACTTAAACTTTCTAAAGTGAAGTAGTCCAAGTTAAGCATTGCGCCGGCGTCGATTCTTATTTCTAAAAGGTTATCGCCTTTTTCAAGTTGAACGCTTCCGAAGTATTGCGATTTCCAATCGTACCATCCGCCGCCGGACCAAACTTCGGTTGAAGTATAAGGCGCGCCGTTTACCAAAATGACGTAACTACCGGCGTTTGCGGTTTCGTAAACGCCCGCGCCGAAGTAAACGATACAATCGCAAGCCTCTGCCGCGGTAACCGTAAAGGATATCTTAACTTGTCCGGGTGTAAACAAACCGGCGTCGTTAATGCTTCCTAAATAGAATTCGCCGCTCGAACTTTCACCTTGTCTTAGAGAGGGATATTCTTCTCCGTTATTGTTAACTTTAGTCAAATCAGCGTTTTCGGCTTCGATTTTCGCTACGTAATAAGATTTATCACCGTATTCAAGCGTTTCGTTGCAACCTAACGTTATACCTTTTAAGGTAACGCTTTCGGCAGTTAAAGAAGTAATTTCAATTTCGTTGTTACCAACCCTTAACTCTATTGCGCATGCCTTAGTTAAATCGTAATCACCGTTTTTAATAGCGGTAGCGGATACCGTAACTGCCGCCCCGTTTACTTTAACGAGGAATAGTTCCGAAGTCGTCAAGCCGTCCTTATTTGCTTTTACGTTTAAAAGCAACGTCGCGTTAGCAACCTTTGACGATTTAATTTTATAAACGACTTTTTGGTCTGCAGCCGTGAAGTTTGCTACGCCGTCGGATAAAGTCAAACCTCCTAACGTAGCTTTACCGTCGGATAAATTAAATTCTTGCTTGTTCAAGTCGCAAAGGCACTTGCTTAAGCAAACGGAATCGACGCAATATTCGTTTTTACACAATCCGCAAGTCGCGCAAACGTCGTCGCAAACGTGAGATCCTTCGTACCAAGAAACGTTTATGTCGGATTTTATCGTAATAGCGTTAAAGTTAAACGCGTTGCCGATAATCGTAAATTCTATTACGTTTCTACCCTCTTTTAATTGTATACAACCGAGATTTACGTCGGCGAAAACGTACCATTCCGCTTCGCTTTCTAAAATCGCGGGTAAGCTTGCTTTAGATTCGATAATCGTGCCGTTTACGGTAATCAACGTACAATCGGTAATAGTCATTGCGCTACTACGCTTACTTACCGAAATAATCAAGCACGCGGTGCCTGCCTTATCGCTATCGATTGCAAATTTAAGTTTAGCGCCTTTATTCTCGTTTAAACCACCGACGTACGTTTCTTCGGTTTTCTCCGGTTCAGCCCAAACGTAAGAATCACCTAAAGCCCCCGGATACGCTAATACTTTATCGTCTTCGGCTTCGAATTTTTGAGAATTTTGTAAACCGTCGCCGCATTTTTCTTTGCATAAGTCGTCCGTGGAGTTCATATCAAGACAACGTCCGCAAGTTGAGCAAGCGTGTTCGCATAAAACTTTGCAAGTACATTTAGTGGTGCAAGCGTCGTCAACGCAAGAAGCATCTTTACAACCGCCGCAAACGCTACATACGCTTTCGCAAGTATGAGGAGCGGGCTTTTCAACGCCGTTTAACGTTACTAATACTACGGAAGCCGTTATAACGACGACTAGGATAGCCGCGACTATAGCGACGGTAGACTTCGGGAAAACGTCGAAGAAGTATTTGACTTCCGCGCCGATTTCTCTTTCGTCCTCTAACTTATGCTTTTTGTTGACGGCGTATATAATTATTATGCTTAATACGAGCATTAAAGCGGAAACGCCCGCAACGATACCCGTAACTATTTTTCCTATACTGAAAGCGGACTTCCACCAAGCCGCGCGATAAACTATCTTATAGTCCATCGACAAGCCGTTCATGGCGTTGGAGTGTAATTGAGTGTATAAAATCCTATGCGCGCAATCGCGTAAAGCCGTTGCGACGGTAGCGTCGTTTTTATAACTATCGAGTGCCGTCGGATTAGCGCCGCCCATAGCAAAGTCGTTACCGGCAACTACGGATTCCGCCAAAGGTTTATGCATATGAGTGCCTACGTAAGCGTCGGTTTGGACTACGCCCAAAAAGCCCCATTCGTTACGTAAAACTTCGGTTAAAAGTCCTTTGTGTTTACCCGTCCAAGTAGCGCCTATACGGTTAAATGAGGACATTACACCGTTCATATTGCCTTCCGTAACGCCCGCCTCGAAGGCTTTTAGGTAGATTTCACGGATAGATTGTTCGTTAGCCCAAACGGAAAGACCGTAACGGTTTCTTTCCTCGTCGTTTAAAAGGAAGTGCTTGGTAAACACTATAACGCCGCGACTTTGTAAGCCTTGTACTTCGCTCGAGAGCATTTTGCCGGAAATATAAGGATCTTCGGAATAATATTCCCAGTTTCTACCGGAATACGCCGAACGGTGAATACCCGCCGCGGGACCGTAAATACCCGTATAACCTACGTGTAATATTTCCATACCGAAAGCGTTACCTAACTCGTTAATAAGTTCGTCGTTATAAGTCGCAGCCATATTGCATTCCGAAGGGAAGCACATAAGATTCGGCAAGTTTGCATTGGTTATTCTAATGCCTACGGGACCGTCTCTTGCGGGGCCGCCGGGAGCACCTACGCTAACCGCGCCGCTCGTTCCGCCGCCCGCTGTTACCAAAGATACTGCGTCCGTCCAAGTAAGTTGATCTAAAAGTTTATCCCAATCGGGATCATCGTAATCCAAACCCCATAAATCCAAAAGTTTCATCGTGCCCGATTTACCGAAAGTAGGCATAACGGCGTCGGGGTTTTCAACCACTTCTTTAGTATATTGAAAATCGTCGATCATAATTTGGGTAAGACAATCCATTACAGCTGCGGCGGAAGGATAGGTACCCGTCCAATCGCTTCTCGACAAATATTTGAAGGTCGTAAATTGATCTTTAGTGCCTTCGTATAAAGTGGGATCTGCTTGATCAAAGCGGTTGGTTACTTCGTAACGAGTTTCGGTTGATTTTGCGTAAGTGGTAAAATCGTCTCTCTTTACGGTTATCTTTTTAGTGAAATTAGGGTTACCGTTATCGGTCATACCGTCGGCAATTTTCTTGCCTTTTTCCGCCAAAATATTATTTAAAGCGTCGTGCGCGTTGACGCCCGCGGAAAGATAATAATCTCCTGCTTCCACTATATAAGTCTTGTGTCCGTACGAATCGTAAGTTTTAAAACTTTCCTTTTCTACGAAAACGGTTACGTCTTCGGATTCCCCGGCTTTCAACTCTTTGGTTTTCGCGTATCCGACGAGTTCAACCGAAGCCTTTTCTATACCCGTATCTTTATCGTATTGAGTGTAAGGTTTTTGCAAGTAAATTTGAACTACTTCTTTACCAGCGACCGTACCCGTGTTTTTTACGGTAAGCGAAACGTTATAGCCGTCGTCTACCTCTTTTACCTTAAAATTAGACCGAGCAAAAGTGGTGTAACTTAAACCGTAACCGAAGGGGTACGCAACGGTAGTTTTATAATCGTAACTTCCGACGCCCGATTTTTGCAAAACTACGTCTTCGTAACGGGTTTCGTAATAGCGATAGCCTACGTAAATACCTTCTTGATAAATAAGGTATTTATCGTTATGAGAATAATCTTCGTTTTTGGGTAATCCGTCGTTGTGTGCAAACTTAAAATTACCGAAGTTGACCGAAGAAGGCGCCGAATAGTTATCGTAAGCGTAAGTATCTATAAGTCTTCCGCTCGGATTTCCGTTACCGGATAAAACGAGGGCTATTTGATCGTAAGATACGTTGCCGGCAGTCCCCGCCCAAACGATAGCGTCTAAATCGTATTCGGCGATATGCTTCATTTGCATCGCTTGCGCGGCGTTGATAATCAAAACCACCTTTTTAAAGGTACCGTTTTGTTTCAACTTCATAAGTTCGTTTAAAATATTGGCTTCTTCGATTGCTAAATCTAAGTAATTGCCGTCGATACATTCGGAAGTATAATAATTAGTATCTCCGTCTTCACCGCCGTTACGGGAAATTATCATAACCGCGGCGTCGCCGTATTGCGGAAACGTAGAAGATACTTCGCCTAAAGAAGTTTTATTAAGTTCCGTCCAAGGGGCTTCCTTAATGCCGTATTCGACGTAGTTTCTATCACCTATATTCGTACCGTCTAAAGTGTAGCCCGCTTGACCGCCGTAGTTGCCGTATTTCGTGGACAACATCTTATAAGCGTTGTATAATTTAGGGTTAACGTTAATTCCGTTTTCCTTGCAAGCCTCGCTTAAATTGGTCAACATATTTACGGCGACTTCACCGCTTCCGGAACCGGAAGTTCTGTATTTTACGGTGCTTATACCGAATAACGATATTTTAGCGTCCTTCCGTAAAGGAAGGGCGTTTTTTTCGTTCTTTAACAAAACAGTGCTTTCAACCGCGACTTGGGTTGCGACTTTCAAAGAATTTTCTCTCATCTTTTTATCGTCGAACTTTCCGTCGTCGGTTACGTAATCCGACTTGTATTCGTTAAAAATTTCGCTCGTGTCGCTTTGGACTTTATAGTATTCCTGTATTCCTAAAAACTCGTTTATAAAAGAGGAATTAGTTAACGTCATGGACTCGCCTACGTTAAGCCCTATAAACAGTATCGCGAAAAGCCCTGCTAAAATTCCGTAAACGGACGGGGCGAATATTTTGGGTATTCCCCTTTCTTTTAGCCGCTTTAATTTTGCCTTTTCTTTTTTAAACTTAAAGAAAAGATAGTAACACCCTACCGTAAGAGGCAACGCTATAATATCCAAAATAAATATTAAAACTTGCCACCAATTACTGAAAATCGTAGCGGTGTTACCGGTTTGCCCCGCAACGGCGTTTACTATAAACCATCCGCCGATAATTCCGCCCGTTAAAAGTATAACGAGTATCGTACCGACGGCGGCAAAAACGCCCCACGGGAATTTTTTAAGGTTGTCAATCTTAAAATTCATCGTATATCTCCTTGTCTTCTTACGCAAAAGGCGCGCTTTCCTTTTGCCTGAAAAATTATAAACGATAGCGGTCGGCGTAGTCAACGCCAACCGCATAAAAAGCGATTTCCATCGCACGAAAACTATGAAGGATTATTTTGCCCCGATTTTTTTACGGGGAATAACACGCTTAAAGAAAATACTTCGCCGTCGGCTTCTATCGTTACGGTTCCGTCGTACTTTTCGACTATCGCTTTTACGCTCGGAAGTCCGAAGCCGTGATAATCGGCGTTGTTTTTGGTAGTCAACGGAACGCCTCCGTCTGAAAACTTCAATTTTTTACAATAATAATTTTTAACGAGTATGGAAACGCAGTTTTTAACTTCCCTCGCGTTTATCGATATACAACGTTTGTCTACTTCTTCTATCTCGGAAACGGCTTCCATGGCGTTGTCTAAAATGTTACCGAAGAGGGCGTACAAATCGCCTTCTTTTACGTAATTTAAACTTTTACAATCCGCCATACAAGTTAAACTGATGCCTTTCGCCTTGCAAGAAAGACTTTTTTCGGTTAAAATTACGTCTAAAACCTCGTTGCCCGTGTTGATTTTGGAGTCGTACACCGAAATAAGGTCTTTTATTTCTTCTATAGTATCTTTATCTAAACCGCGCCCCTCGTAATTAGATACTTGGTGCTTTAAATCGTGGCACTTTATATTTATAAGGTTTACGTTTTCTTTGTTGCTGTCGTACTGCTTTTGCGCTTGGTAAAGTATTTGCGATATACTTTCTACTTCTTTTTCGATAGACTTTACGTGCATAATGCTGCATTGCATATAAATTAGAAGCACGCAACTTAAAATACTGTAAACGTAAATTACTATATCGTAACCGTACAAGTAAACGTCGTATTCGTGAAGGTCGTTATGTCCGTTTCTAAGTCCTATCACCAAAGCGTTTAACACGACGTCTATCAATAGAATCAATACCAAAAGAAGCAAGACTTTACTGTTTTCAAGTTTTAATTCTCCGCTATTCGTGATACGCTTTTTGATGAATTTAAAGATTATTCCGTAAGTCATCGAATACACGCCTAAATAACCTAAAATAACCAAAAATTCCGTTCTTCCCATATTGGAAAAATCCATCGGGGAATTTCCGTACAAAATATTGCTTACGGGAAGCGCGAATACCGAAAATATAAATGAAAAAATTTGGTACGCCAAATGCTGCGTCGTATACGCCACTATGCAACAGAAAAACGCGCGCGACCACGATATCTTAAAACTGAACTTAAACGCCAAAAAGGATAGCGCAAAAAGGCTTGCGAACATTAAAGACGTCAAAAACCCGTCGTACCCGCCGTCTTTTTTGAGCGGATAAAATATAGCAGCAAGATAACAAACGACTATTCCCGATATAAGCCGCAAACAAAAATTCTTTTTCTTTTCCAAACGGAAGAAAAACAAAAGTTCGGCGACTAAAATTTCGGTCATAAACAAAACTTTGTATTGCGAAAGCCCGAACATACGTTATTTCCCTCCGTCGCTCAAATACTTGTTAAGGCTTTTCATAAATTCTTTACGCCGAGCCAAAGCAATTTGTATTCTGTCGTTGCCGATATATAAATCTTCGCCGCGCACTTCTTTTACGTAGGCTAAGTTCACCAAATAGCAACGGTTACACATTACGAAAGGAAGATCGGTAAGTTCGTCGCAAATTTGTTTTAACGTACCGCTAAAAGTTATTTTTTCGCCGTCGCGCATATTGTAAGTTATCTCGTGTTTCATAACCTCTACGTAGCAAATCTCGTCGGCTTCCACTTTCCGTTTTCCGCTACGCGTAGTTACCCACAAGCATTTTTTAGGCTGCAACGAAAACGACTTCATAACTCTTTTAAACTTCATATGAAAATCGTAGTAAGAAAGCGGCTTAACGATAAAATCGAAAGCCGATACCTCGTAGCCTTTTACCGCGTATTGGGCTAAATTGGTTACGAAAACCACGACGACGTTCGCATCGATTTTTCTGAGTTTTCTAACCGTTTCCATACCGTTTAATAAAGGTAAATCGATATCCATGAAAACCACTTTGCAGTTTTGAGGATATTTTTCCAAAAAAGTTATGCCGTCTTTAAACCATTTGACGGAAAATTCTACGCCGAATTCCTTTTGACAAGTATCGAGATACGACACCAAAGTGTTATAAGACGACCATTCGTCTTCAACGATAGCAATTTCAAAAGTCATAATCCGCCCTCCTTTTTCAACGCAAAAAAACGCTTTTCGTGTTTCGTAAACGTAAAAATACCTAAAACGCAAGTCGTTTGTATTTACGAACAAAACCCCTTTTTTAATTGTAACACACACTATATTTTTTTGTCAACGCTTTCGCACGAAACGTAGGTTTCATCGCACGAATTATTTTTTGTTAAATAAATCCAAAACTAAAATAGCCTCTTTTCTTTTTATAATTTTTTTTATTTTTGCCGTTTTTTTGCTTTATTTAAGTAAAAAACGCCGATAACCGACCTATAGGCGGACTTTTTTGTAAAAAAGTACGGACGACGAGAACCAACTCGTCGTCCGCGGTTTTACAAAACGAAAGAATAATATTTTTTAATTCAGGGTGTTTCGATATTATCTATTCGTCTTTTTTAAGTTTAGAACAGCAATATGGACATGAAGAACAATCGCTGCAGCAAGAGGACTTACCTTGCTTTTTTCTTACTAAGTTTACGGTTACGACGGCTATTACGAATAACGCCGCTAAACCGATAATTAAATATTCCCACCAAAACATAACTTAACCTCTTTTTTTAATGTTGATTTTGCCTTTGTTGACTAAAACGATAATGGTAATAACTACCGCCCAAACGGCAGCAAAGATGAACGCCGTCCACCACCAAGAGCCGATTACGTAAATCATCGCCGCTACTACGTAAGAAGTTGCGAGCCAGAAAATAAGCGTTCCGTCAAAGGATTTTTTGTCGCCGAGTTCGGCTTTAGCGGTAGCAACCGCGGCAAAGCAAGGAATAGTCGTCATATTAAACGCGATGAAAGCTATGAGCGCGGGAACGGTAATGTTGGTTGCCGCTATCATTTGCGCGACCGCCGCAATACCGCCGTCGGCTTCAACGTCTATCATAGCGCCGACTATACAAGCGCCTAAAGTCCCGAAAGTAGCGATAACGTTTTCCTTCGCGATAAGTCCCGTTACCGCGGCGACTACGAATACCCAACCCCAAGCGCCTAATTGGCTACCGAATCCTAACGGCGTAAAGAGAGGTTGAACTAAACTGCCGACGCCGGCTAAAATACTTTCGTTCATTTGCTCGTCGCCGATGAATTGCCAATTCCAAGTGAAGTGAGAAATAAACCAAATTACGATGGTGGAAGCAAGAATAATGGTAAACGCTTTCTTTACGAAGTGCTTTGTCTTATCCCAAAGGTGGAGCATCAAGTTTTTAAAGCCGGGCATACGGTATGCGGGAAGTTCCATAATGAACGGGGGCACTTCCCCTTTCATCGTAGTGTTTCTCATAAGTATTACGGCAACTATTGCGGTAGCGATACCTAAAAGATACATCGAATACGTAATAACGTCTGCGTTACCTACGCCGAAATAACTGATGATAGCGCCCGCTATCGCGGTTAATATAGGCAGTTTCGCGCCGCAACTAAAGAAAGGTATAACTCTTACGGTTGCCGTTCTTTCGTTTTTGTCGGCTAAAGTTCTGGTGTTAATCATTGCGGGAATAGAACAACCGAAGCCCATAATCATAGGCATGAACGCTCTTCCCGACAAGCCGAATTTTCTAAAAATTCTATCCAAAATGAAGGCAACGCGCGCCATATAGCCGCTGTCTTCCAAAATGGAAAAGAATAAGAACAATAATAAAATTTGAGGTAAGAAGGATAACACGGAAAATAATCCGCCCAAAACGCCGTCGACTAATAAGCCTTGAAGCCACTCGCTAGCGCCCGCGCTTTCTAAACCTTGACTTGCGCATACGGTTAAAAAGTCGGTAAACGTGGTGAGAACGCTTTGAAGCGCTACGCCCGGGGAATTCAATCCGTCTTCTAAGCCCAAGAAAGTACCCGCGTTAACGCCTTCCAAAAATTCGTCTATCGCACTGTCGTAAACGATTTCGTACTCGCCGTCGTCGTTCTTTTCAACGCTTACTAAGTGTTTAGCGTTTTCAAGAGAATAGAAGCGCTTTCCTTCGATAATTTCGTCGGTCAAGTCTTCTAATAAATACTTGGTTCCGTCTTTATCGAAAACGTAAGGCTTAACTTCAACGGATAATTCGCCGTCCTCTATCGTTACGGCGGCGGAATCGCCGTCTACGTAATAGTCTTTGGTTTCGTCGTAATTATCTACGGTTACTTCAACGCCGTTACCGTCAACCGCAACGACGTCGCCGCTGAACACGCCGAAAGAACCTAAAAACAAGAAGTTTTCTGAAAAGGTTAAGTGGAAGGTTAAGAAAAGTATTGCCAAAAAGATGGGAATACCCCAAATTTTATGAGTCAAAACTTTATCTATTTTATCCGATTTTGTAATCTTCGTCGCGGGGCTATCCTTAGGCTTAGTCGTGATAAAAACCGAAGAATAGTTTTTAGATATGTATTTATACCTTGCGTCGGCGACTATCGCTTCGAAATCGCTGCCGAAAGCGTCGTCGGAAAAGGTCTTTTTAAACTCTTCAACCATACCGGTGGAAGTAGGATGGGCTTTTACTTCGAGTTCGTCAAGTTCAACCAACTTTATCGCGTGGAATAAGGAATTTTTAACTCCTTGCCCTTCTAAGGCTATCTTGCAGTCGCCTATAAGGTGTATAAGCGAAGTTCCTTCTAAAACCGTCTTTCCTTGTCGTTTTTGTTTAGACGCTTCGTACGCCCTTTCCATAAGTTTATCGAGGTTGGTTTCTTTAAGCGCGGAAATGGAAACTACCGGAACGCCTATTTTTGCTTCCAAAGTTTTAGCGTCGATTTTGTTTCCTTGTTTAGTTACTTCGTCTATCATATTTAAGGCGATAACCATCGGAACGTCTATTTCCATGATTTGAGTAGTCAAATATAGGTTACGCTCTAAGTTGGTAGCGTCTACGATGTTGATAACGAGATCGGGGTGCTCGTCGATAATATAATTACGAGCGATAACTTCTTCCGGCGTGTACGGTGATAAGGAATAAATGCCCGGTAAGTCTACGATAGAAATAGGTTCGGCACGTTTTTTGTAAACGCCTTCGCGTTTGTCGACCGTTACGCCCGGCCAGTTGCCTACGTGCGCGGTGGAACCCGTCAACGCGTTAAATAAAGTGGTCTTACCGCAGTTGGGGTTGCCGGCTAAACAAAATCTCTTCATAAAATCTCCTCCATGGTGACGGCTTCGGCTTCGATTAGTCTTAAAGTTAACTCGTAGCCTCTAATGGTTACTTCGATAGGATCGCCTAAGGGCGCGCGTTTTCTTAAATAAACTTCGGCACCCGGGGTTACGCCCATATCGAAAAGTCTTCTTCTGATTCTCGGCTCGCCCGTAACCGCTTTGATTACGCCTTTTTCGCCGATTTTAAATTGGCTTAATTTTTTCATTTATATAAAACTCCTTTTTTCTTAAAGTTTTTCTTTTTGTGTGAACGCGGCTTTATACGACGATTATTTTAGTCGCCAAAACTTTGTCTAAGGCAAGCCTTCCGTCTTTAACCAAAATTATTATACTTCCGCCGCTTTCGGATAGAACGCTTAATTCGGAATTTATCGTGATGCCTAAACTTTCCAAATGCTTTTTGGTTCTGTCGTCGGTTAAAATCTTAATAACTTTTAAATTTTTGCCTATCGGCGCAATTACTATCGGCATAAAACACCCTCCTTAGCCAACAAATATTTAGATTTTGAAGCAAATGTGAAATTTGTTTCATATTTTTTACGCACAATATGTTACCACCTATTCGCCGCGTTGTCAAGTAAAATTATGAAACTTTTTTCACATTTTGCAAAAATTATGAAATTTTTTTCGCATTTAGCCCGCTACTTTTGATTTTGCCGGCAAAATCCTTGATTTTTTTTTAATAAAGCCTTACAATAATGTTATGGAAAATCAAGTAAGGGAGCCCAAACAAGCGCGCTCGATAGAAACTAAACAAAAAATAATAAACGCTAGTTACCAACTTTTTTCGGAGGTCGGGTACTTCGGCACCAACACGGCGGAAATCGCTAAACGTGCGGGGGTATCTACCGGGATAGTTTACGGTTATTTTCGCGATAAGCGCGATATTTTGTTATGCGTTTTAGATAATTATATAAATAACGTCGCGAACCCCGTTTTTGCCGTTTTCGATAAAATTACCGTCTTAGATTACGACGTTTTAGTGCCGGAAGTGGTAGAAACCGCCATTATAGCCCACAAAGATAACAGTAAGATACACGAGGTACTGCATTCCCTAACCCCCGTGGACGAAGTGGTGAGCAGCGCTTTTATCGGACAAGAAGATTTGATAACCAAACGCTTTGCCGAAAAGTTAACCCTTCTTGGCGCAAAAAAAGAAGGACTTAACGAAAAAGTTCATCTTAGCATGAACTTGGTTCAGTCTTTTTGCCACGAATACGTTTTCGATAAACATCAATATATAGATTACGACTATATGAAAACGTTGGTTTGTAATTTAGTTGTAAGTTTGATGAAGTAAAAACCGCTTAGCAAAAGGCTTTTAAACCGCAAACACGTCGTTTTGATACCTTAAATTTATAAAAAACGCCGTTAATCGACCTATAGCCCGACTTTTAGTTTCTTCGTAAAAAACGTAGGGTATAAATAAGGCGCGGGTATATAAATATTTTTGAAAACGGATATTTATTTTCTTGACATTTTTTATAATTAAAGATACAATATAGCGGTAATTTGCGTTTACCGTAATTTAATATTTTCATCGCGGGTGTAGTACATCGGTAGTATGCGAGCTTCCCAAGCTTGAGAGGTGGGTCCGACTCCCATCATCCGCTCCATTTGAAAAACATAGGTTTGATACGTTACGTGTCAGACCTTTTTTCTTTACGTAACGGAGTTATTTCCCTATTCTCGTATGTAAGTAGTTAGCCTTGTAGGAGTATCATTTGGTACTTTTTCAAGGCTTTTTTCATTTTTTGCGAAGAACTGCAGGACGAAAGGGTATCTACGGGACGAAAGGTATTTTTGATAAAAATTCTCAGAATAGTACCGACTTATTCCTGCGAACCACTTGTGTTTTTCTCAAAAAAGTACTATAATTTATATAAGCTTAAACATTTTGCATGGAGGTAATAATATGAAACTAGACTATGCAGCGGCAATTATTAATATTAGAATAAAGCTTAACTTAGAAAACGTTGTGCTTTATTATGAAGATTAGGAGATACATTTATGAAGAAAATTCTAATATGCCTTATGATTGTTTCTCTATTGCTCATAAGTGGTTGCAACGCTATCAATCCTTCTTTGCACAATAGTGGCAACACTACAACCGAGAACGGCGGTAGTGGTACAACCGATGCGGTTGACGATGGAATGGTACGTACTGTGCTTAATGGGGGCG
>CAZMOD010000038.1:0-14370 GCA_964567885.1 uncultured Christensenella sp. | reverse complement strand
AAACGGAAAAGACGCCGCGCGTAATCTTAATAGCTTCTTTTTTGAAACGGTAACGAAAGACGTGCCTTTTTACGTCGGAAAAGAAATTAATTGCAAACAACTAAACGTACCCGACGACGTCATGATAGATTTTTTCAACACCTTAGAAGGAACGAAAATCCCCATGATATTTTCAATGGGCGCAATAAAAAAGGCTGAGGCCGTAGAAAACGGTAGGGCGGACGAAATAAGTCGGGTATCTTTTAGATTAAGCGACGATAAAAATGCCAACTTTTTTATGCCGAGCGGTAAATATTTAGCAGGCTACGGCAAAGGCGACTACGGAAAATTCGGAAATTTTTACGATAAAATGTTAGAATATCTTAATATAAACAATCTTCGTCCGCAAGGATTCTTTTACGAAGAATACTTAATCGACGAACTTTCCGAAAAAAATCCCGACGAATTTATTTTTAAAGCCTGCGTTAAGGTGGAAAGCAAAACCAATTAAATTTTTATACGACAAAAACACGAAAAACGCGTTGATAATCGGCTTATAGACCGACTTTCAACGCGTTTTGGTTATTTTATAAAGTTAATTTTCGGCGTCTTTTTGAGAAACGTAATACTGCGCTTACGCGTGCCAAAGTTCGCGATATTTTCCGTCATTAGCGGACAATAAATCTTCGTGCCTTCCTAACTGACTTAAACGCCCTTCGTCGAAAACGGCTAAATCGCAAGTTCTTTTAAGCACCTCGTATAATGAAATTTTTTCTTTTTCGGCGTATTCGGTAATAAATAAAAGTTTGGTTTTTTCTATCTTTCTTCGCGGCACGTTTATTATTCTTTTGAAAGATAAATCGTCGTCGGGGTTTAGCACCAAACGCATATACGAAAGCACGTCTTTGATTTCCGCGCGTTCGTAAAACCCCACTCCGCCGTACACCGCGTACGGAATATTCTTTTCCAAAAAACCTTGCTCTATAAACCGCGATAAATAAGACAACCTGTATAAAACGGCAACGTCGGAATATTTTCCGCCGTTTTTTGCGCGGCGTTTTATTTTGTCGCAGATATAAGAAGCCTCTTCTTTTTTGTTTTTAGCGTGAAGATATTCTACGATATCGCAGCCTTCTTTCTTGGTAAATAAATCCTTTTTCACCCTGTTTTGGTTGTTTTGAATAATGCTGTTCGCAACCGACAAAATGGGCGAATACGAACGGTAATTTTCGTTTAATATTACGTCTTTTACCTTGACGTTTAGACGGTTTAAAAAACAATCGTCGTTAAGGCGTTTTTCAAAATCCACTATCACGCCTACGTCGGAACCTCTCCACTCGTAAATATTTTGGTCGGGATCGCCTACCATGAACAAATTTTTATGGTATTCGGAAAGTTTTCGTATCAATTTGAATTCTTTCACCGTAATATCTTGGAACTCGTCGACCATTTATAAAAAAAAGCACCCTCACGAAAATGTGATTGTGCTTTTTTGGTCGGAGTGACAAGAATCGAACTTGCGGCCTCTTGAACCCCATTCAAGCGCGCTACCAAACTGCGCCACACCCCGATTATTACGGGCGAACGACCTCGCCCGCGATTTGCCTATATATTATAGCAAGTTTTATCTCTTTTGCATAACGATTTTGCCGAAATTTTAAAGATTTTTAAAAAATTTTTAATGTTTTTTTGAAAAATTACGACGACGAAGCGGCAAAACGCTTATTTTTTACTCGTTCCTTCAACCTCGACTTTGATTTTACAAGGGATGCCGGAAATAAGTTTTATCTCAACGTCGTAAATACCCGTCTTTTTGATAGGCTCGGAAACGACGATTTTCTTTTTGTCGACCTCGTAACCTATCTTTTCTAAAGCGCCGGCTATTTCCGCGCTCGTTATCGCGCCGAAAATTTTACCGTTTGCCCCGGCAAATGCTTGACAAACGACCTTTTTACCGTGTATTTCTTTGGCTAACGCGGTAAGGCGTTTTTCTTCTTCCTTTCTATGGAATTCTTCGGCTTCTTTCTTTATCTTTAAACTATTGACTTCGACCGCGGTCGCTTCTTTAGCAAGATTCTTTTTAAAAAGAAGATTTCTTGCGTACCCGTCGGAAACTTCGCAAATATCACCTTTTTTGCCGGTGCCTTTTACGTCTTGAAGTAAAATGACTTTCATTTTTGCCTCCTTGTAAAAATTATTTATACGTTTTTATTGCGGTTTTTATTCAAACAAACCGTGTTTTTTATTGTCTTTTAAACTAAAAAGTGGGGCTATAGGTCGATTATTTTAACTTTTCGAGAAGATCTGATATTCTATCTAAATCGTCACGCGTATAATAATCTATGTAAATTCTACCTTTTCTGTCGTTGCCTATCGCGCTTACTTTGGTGCCGAAAGATCTTTGCATCCTAAAAATCAAATCCTTCAGTTCAACGCTCATGTTGGCTTCCATTTCGGCTTTTTTTCTTCTCTTTTCGTCTTCGGGCGGATTGTAATAGTTTTTAACCGCTTGCTCTACTTCTCTTACCGACAAACGCTCGGAAACGGCACGTTTTGCGATGGTAAGTTGTTCGTTTTTAGGAAGCGTTATAAGCGCGCGTGCGTGCCCTTGTGAGAGTTGATTGGTGGACACTAAATCTATAACGCCTTGATCTAACGTCAAAAGCCTTAAAGTATTAGCTATCGCCGAACGGCTTTTACCGATTCTTTCGGCAAGTTCTTCTTGCGTAATAGAGTATTCTTCCATCAAAAGTTTCATAGCGTTTGCGGCTTCAATTGGGTTTAAATCCTCACGCTGTAAGTTTTCAATAAGAGAAATTTCTTTTACTTGTCTTTCGTTGTAATCTTTTACTATCGAAGGAACCTTCTTCATGCCGGCAAGTTTACTCGCTCTCCAACGACGCTCGCCGGCAATAATCATATACTTAGAACCTTTTTTATTTACGACGATAGGCATAATAACGCCGTGCACAGCGATAGAATCTGCAAGTTCTTGCAAACTCGTCGGTTCGAAAATCTTTCTCGGTTGATTGGGGTTGGCTTCGATTAAATCTATGTCGATTTCAACCACGCTGTTTTTAATTTCTTCCCCTTCGGCGCCGAGATTGTCGAAAGAAAACTTGCTGTAATCTTCTTGCGTGTCTTGAAGAAGAGCCGCAAACCCTTTGCCTAAACCTTTTGCCATTTTAGTTACCTCCCAAATCTTTAGTAAAGTCTTTTTTAAACGTTTTTAGTTAAAAATTCGTCGACGAAAGCAACGTACGCGACCGCACCGCGGCACCTTTTATCGTGTAGCATTACGGGTTTGCCGTGACTTGGTGCCTCGGAAACTCTTATGTTCCTCGGAATAAACGTGTCGTAAACTTTGCTTCCGAAATATTTTTTAATTTCATCGACTATTTGACGGGATATAAGCGCCCTTCCGTCGTACATGGTTATCAAAACCCCTTCGATAACCAATTTAGGATTGAGGGATTTTACGACCAGTTTTATCGTGTTTATTAGTTGGCTTAACCCCTCTAACGCGTAATATTCGCTTTGGATGGGGATAAGAACGCCGTCCGCTGCGGCTAACGCGTTAATCGTCAAAAGACCTATCGCGGGCGGACAATCAACGACTACGTAGTCGTAATCGTCCTTTATTTTAGTCAAAGCGTAAGCAAGGCGCTTTTCCCTGCCTTTTTGATTGACTAATTCGACTTCCGCCCCCGCCAAATCGATACTCGACGGTAAAACGGATAAGTTTTCCACGTTAGACGGAATAATAACCGACTTTGCCGGCGTTTCGTTAATCAAAACGTCGTAAATGCTTCGCTCTAATTCGCTTTTAGAAATACCTAAGCCGGTCGTCGCGTTGCCTTGAGCGTCCATGTCGACGACTAAAACCTTCTTTCCTTTTAAAGCAAGCCCCGCCGCAAAGTTTATGCAGGTAGAAGTTTTTCCTACCCCGCCTTTTTGGTTAGAAATCGCTATAATTCTTCCCATAATAAAACTCCTTATCTTGATGCTTCATTGGTGATTATTCGTGGTAAAAATCGGGCTATAAGCCGATTAACGGCGCATTTTGCTTAACGCCGCTAATCGCACTTTTTTGATTAGTGGAATTCCTTCGGGATATCCGCGTCGCTTGAATTTTTAGCGTCGTCGTCCGTTTTAGGGTTCTCGGCGGTGTCTAAATTCGCTTTTTTGTTTACGGACGCGTTTTCCATTCTCGCGAAGGGGTTTCCGCCCGATTTAGAATCTCTTTCTTCCATATAAGCGACGACTTCTTGCGCGGACTTTCCTTTTATTATCATTTCGACTTCGTCCGAGTATATCGTGTCTTTTTCAAGTAAAACCCTTGCCATCGTATCGAGAAGATTTTTGTTTTCGGTCAATAATTCAACCGCTTTTCTATAACTGTCGTGGGCGATTTTTCTTACCTCGTCGTCGATAAGACGTGCCGTTTCTTCGCTGAATTCCGCTTTGGTTTGATAATCTCTTCCGAGGAAGATTTCAGTACCGCTTCCGTAGCAAATAGGTCCGATTTTATCGCTCATACCCCACTCGGTAACCATGCGTTTGGCAAGTTTAGTAACCTGAGATATATCGGCGCTGGGGCCGGAGGAAACTTCGTGGCAAACGATTTCTTCGGCGGCTCTTCCGCCCATAGTCATTACTAAATCGTCTTTCAATCTCGATTTAACCAAGTATTGGTCGTCGTTGTCGGGGCGCGTCATCGTGTATCCGCCCGCGGAACCGCGAGGAATAATAGAAACTTCGTGCACGGGGTTGCATCCGGGTAAAATCGCCGCCAAAATCGCGTGGCCCGATTCATGGTAAGCAGTCATGCGTTTATCCGTTTCGGTAACGATTCTCGACTTCTTTTGCGGTCCTAACAACACTTTGTTAATGCCTTCGTAAAGGTCTTGGTTGGTTATATATTTTCTGTTTTCACGCGCCGCTAAAATCGCCGCTTCGTTTAATAAGTTGGCTAAGTCCGCGCCGCTAAATCCGCCCGTCATACGCGACAAAACTTTGAAGTTTACGTCGGGTGCTAACGGTTTGTTTCTCGCGTGGACTTTTAGTATTGCCTCGCGTCCCTTTACGTCGGGCATATTGACGTAAATGGTTCTATCGAATCTTCCAGGTCTTAAAAGCGCGGGGTCTAATACGTCGGCGCGGTTGGTAGCCGCGATAACGACTATTCCTTCGTTGCTTTCAAAGCCGTCCATTTGGACTAATAATTGGTTTAAAGTTTGTTCTCTTTCGTCGTTTCCACCGCCAAGTCCCGCGCCGCGTTGACGACCGACCGCGTCGATTTCGTCGATAAAGATAATGCAGGGTTGATTCTTTTTAGCGGTGTTAAATAAATCTCTTACCCTTGAAGCGCCGACACCGACGAACATTTCGACGAAGTCGGAACCGCTTATCGAGAAGAAAGGAACGTTTGCTTCGCCAGCAACTGCTTTTGCGAACAACGTTTTACCTGTACCGGGGTTACCGACTAAAAGCACGCCTTTAGGGGTTCTTGCTCCCAAAGAAGTGAATTTTTGCGGATTTTTAAGAAAGTCGACGACCTCTTTAAGTTCTTCTTTTTCCTCGTCCGCGCCCGCTACGTCTGAAAACCTTACTTTTACGTTAGCGATAACTTGCGCTTTGGTTTTGCCGAAATCGAAAGCCCCACTGTTGGTGCCGCGCGCTTGACGCACGAAAAGCACTATTATAAAGATGCTCATGCCGATTGAAAGCATCGGGAATAACAAATCCGACCAAATGCTTCCTTGATTGGGGTTAGATGATTCACGCACTACGCCGCAAGTTTCCAAACCGTGTAAAATTGCCCACTGACGGTCCTCGCGGTCAAAATTTGCTTTCATCACCTCTTTTTTGCCTTTATACGCAACTAAAGTGTAAGCGTCAGTGTAAATCTTATCGATTTGATCGTTTTCATCGATTTGATCGTTTTTAACGATGATAAACTTATACTCCGTATCAACGTATAGCACTTTGTAAGAAGCGCCGTCTTTGTCGTAAGTTTTGTTAGCGCCTTCGTAATCCTCGGCGTCGGCGGTAAACACTACGCCTGCTTTGTTCCAAAATTCCGTAATCGTTATCGAATCGTCGTAAAAATAATTGGCAAGAAGAAGCGCAATAAGCACCAAAATTACCAATCCGATTAAAATCTTTGCTGTATTTTTCATTTAATCCTCCAAATTCCGTTTTCGCAAAGAAGCGCTAAAAAATATATTATGCGCCACGAAAAACGAAACGTGCTTTCTAAATTATTATAGGTAAATAAATCAAAGGTTATTAGTATTTTATCACATAAATAAAAATTAAGCAATCTTTCTTCCACCGTTTTCGACCTGTTTTTAGGAATTCATAAAAACCGCAAAATTCTATCACAATTAATCAAATTGTGAAGACTTTATGGAATGGTAACGTAAAAGCAGTAACAACTTTAAAAATGTATTGTTTCACGTGAAATCAACAACTTCAGTTAAATTTTTATAGAGTATAAACACACATCATGATTGGATATTATTTAGCATATTTCAATAGTAAACAATACTTGTATGCCACTTAAACAAATAGTTAGTGTATTTTTATACAATGTAATTCAGGCGAAATACGCGTCAAAATAATAATACCGTACTTCACGAAAACAACGTCAAAAACATCATAATTATTATCCACAGGACTAATTTGGTCGATAAATACAGCGAAATACGCTTTAAATCGGATAAAGTCTATATTTTATTATAACGTGCACATACTCGAAGATAAAATCAATAATATCTTAATAAATTCAACCAAAACAAGAAATAATCGCTTTAAACAGGATAAACTTTTTTAAAATGTACTTTTTGCGAATAATTTAACCGTCAAATAATAGAAATCTTTAAAATCCGCAAAATAATCGAGCAAAAGCATAAAATTCTTACAATTTATATAAAATCGGACTTTAATAAGTAAAAATCACATCCTACAAGAGAAAAATCAAGTAAACGGAACAATAGGAACGCTTTATACCCGCAAAAACACTCCCAATTATTTGTACCGTGTATAATTTTAGCAAAACACCACAAAATTCTTCGATGTTACTTCAAATTTCAAAAAAAGACTAAATTTTCTAAATTTAACTATATTTTATGATTAGAATTGTCGTATTTTAACTTAACCCTGTTTTAATTCTGGTAGACCTAGTTATTTTTAATTAAAATACGCCCTTACAAACAAAATATTATTATTACATCCGATGTAAAGCAGAGAAAATTTGATAAATATATATAATACGTATGTCGCGCCGAACAATATATCGCGCGCTTATCATAAAAGAATAAGATTTTTACGTACATCTGGATTTTTCGAGCTAAATTTAAGCAAAAAGAGGAAATATTTTTTACAACGACACGCAATCAACTAATTTAATATAATATACAACAAAAGAGGAAGTATTTAGTTTATCATAATCGCAATAGATCAAAGGGGGCTCGATAAACGTTGGTTTTAAACAAAATTAAAAATAAATTGACACCAATCACGGTTCTATCATTCTCTTAGGATTCATTTTAGAATTAACGCAAGCACGACAGTAAAATGATAAGCGCATAAACAAAAAATAACAAAAATTTTCCAACAAACGCAACTTTAATGATTTTGCACTATGTAAATTCACTAAAAAGAAACGTTAAATACCCAAGCATTGCCCAAGCCAAGTACCGCTTGATTATATAAACCACTATTAAAGACGTTACAAATCTTTACCTATAACACGATAATCAATTTGAAAAATATTTAAAATTTCGATTGATTTTGACAATTTCAATCTTACTTCTGCATAATAAAATCAAACGAGATTCTCTAAGAATTCATTTTAGAATTCAACGATTTTTACAATAATTCGCATTTTAACCGCCGTAATATTACTAAGAACTTCAAATCAACGCAATTTATCAATTACTGCGCTATAGATATTATAATGCGATTATTTTTTATAAATGACTTGTTCTGTTTGATGAGTGAAAAAAGTATAAGGCAACTCTAACAAACTAATACAATTTATTTGATATATTTTTAAATATAAAAACTGTTTGTTATCAAAAATTCTTCAATCCCTTACAGAGTTCGGAGTAAATAACAATACAATTTTGTTTGCTGATTCTCTTAGAATTCATTTTAAAAAGACACCGAATACACCATATTCGTAGTACTAAATTCCGATAAATACCTTATCCGGCATCAAATACAAGACAGCGATGTTACAATTATTTTTACCCTTTAAATTTATGAGTTATTCTCTTAGAATTCATTTTGTATTTTATTAAAACCTTTACTTAACGATTATCTTGTTTTTTTATGTTTCACGTGAAACAACGACCGCGCCAAATATTAATTTTAGCGTTATTTGTAACAATGTTATATAGGCGCAAAATTTTTAATAAATTTAAAAATTATTTACATTGAGTAAGAGTATAATATTGTGTTTGGATAGACAAATGTTATTATCGATTTTAAAATGAATTTACAGAGAATCACCTTGCTAACGTTCGGCTACATAACAGCTTAAATCCGCCGTGTTTCATCGGATTTTTCGAACCAAAACAAATCATTGGCGATAAATAAATTACAATTATTTATACTTAAATATAACGTAATCGTAATGGTAAAAGCGCAAAAAATATAGACGCAAAGTAATACATTTAGCGCCTATATTAAATTGCGCTAAGGTTAGTTTTAGTTAAAGCAATATTAGGGTAATAGTAATGATAGACAATAATGTTGTTTAAGGCACTTACGTATTAGTCTGATGTCTCAAATAAAGAATTACTTGCGCAAAGTGCTAAATAAATTATATGCGTTTAAATTTTTATGCGTTGAATAATGCATTTTATGCGCTAAAATTTCACGTGAAACATCAAATTTTTAAGGGTAAGAAAACCGAAATGTTTCACAAAACGGAATTTTCGATAAAGAACAAATAAATTTTTTAAAATTTTCCACCGACAAATCAACTGCTTAAAGTCCTAAAAATCAAGCGTTTTGTCTGAATTTTCTCTAAAATTTAACCAAAAATAACGATTTTTCTCGGTTTAGAAAACCTTAAAGAATAGTAGGACAAGTTTAAATGTTTCACAAAATTTTTCTACGTTTTTTGACCATTTTTAATTTTCTAATGTATATTTTTAGATAAAAATATTCAAATCACGTCATCGAGTTTTTTTGTTATAGCTTTCGACTATAACAACATCAAGAGATTTTTGCGCTTTTTACTTACGCAACAATATAGTCCTTGCGCCAATGTATTAGCGCCGTTCGTTACACTTGCGCGACAAAAAAAGCGGCCGCAAAACGCGACCGCAAAAACTTAATTTTTTATTTATTTAAAGATAAACCCAATCAACCAACTATAAGGATTGTACTTGATTAAAAAGTTTACGATAGACGATTCGTGTAAAACTTCCTTTACGCCGTTTAATGCATCGATAGCAATAAGTTCGATAACGAAAACTACAAGCGTTACGACTAAGAAGCATTTTACCGCTCCTAAGATAAATCCAAGAAGTTTATCGACTACTTTAAGCGGGGTGTGTTTGATTATGAACGATAACAACTTTTCAATCAGGAAGAAAACCAGTCTTGCAACTAAACTAATTAAAAAGAAGCAAACGCTTACCAAAATATATTTTACTATCGTAGAACTTGAAATCTCTGCAAAGTTAACCGTAGCAACCCCCATTTTTTCGACCGCGCTTATAACCGCTTCGGATAAAAAGGTCGGCCAATTTTGAGAAGTGATAAAATCGGTCAGTTGAGCAGTCGATAGTTCCAAGTTCCACTCTGAACCGATTTTTCCTATAAACCATTCGGTAAGAAAATTGCCGACGGGCGTTTTCTCGTAAATAAGCGTCGCAAGCTTCTCGCAAAACAGGTAAGCAACTACGAGCGCGCCGATTGAACTTATTAACGCTATAGCTTGTTTCCAAAAGCCTTTGACTAAACCTATGATCGCAAAAACTAAAAAAACCGCAATCAAGACTAAGTCAACGACGTTCGATATTTGCACTGCTAAAAAATACATATCGAAATTTCTCCTTAGAATTCATGTTTTTATTGTACCATTTTTATATAAATTATTCAACGATTTTTCGCCTTTTAAACCATAAAAACCGTTTAAAATAAAAAATATAAGTCAATACTTACCGTAATGGAATATTGCTACTATCAAAAAGACGAAATAACACCCTCAAAAATCGCTGACTCTTTGGCAAGTATCTACGATTATTATATTCCCGTAATCGTTTGCGTGGGAACCGATGCCGCGATAGGCGACGTTTTAGGTCCTTTGGTCGGAACGGCTTTAAAGAAATCCAAGCTTCCCGCCTACGTATACGGTTGTTTGGAAAAGACCGTTACCGCAAAAGAAATTTCTTCAATCCGAAAATTTCTATCCCACGTTCATCCTTTATCGAAAACCTTAATAGTCGACGCCGCGATAGGCGATAAAGACGACGTCGGAAAAATTAAAATCTTCGACGACGGCATTTACCCGGGGCTCGGTGCGAATAAAAATCTTCCTAAAATAGGCGACGGCTCTATTATAGGAATAGTTTCCCCACGCTCTAAAAACAACGAGGTTTTTATGAACTTAACCCGATTTTCTCCCGTTTATAAAATGGCGGAAACCGTCGCGCGCGGAATATCTCTTTACGTCGACGCGTGCGAGAAAAAACCACTCTATAAGTCGATTAACGGCATTTTTAGCGAAATTTAATCTCAAAAAAGCAACCTTTATTTATATAATAGGTTAACGATAAAAGAATGAACTAGTTTATTACCGTTCGTTTTTCTTTTATCCTTTTTGCAACGCGTTTTAGTAAAAACAAAACTTTTTAAGCGTTTGTAAGTAAACGAAAAACCCGTCTATTAGTCGATAATCGGCTTATAGGCGGGTTTTTATCGTTTTGAAACAAAATTTTTCGGTTAAAAGTTGTGGGTGGCGGGGTAAAACGCCGATAGGATAACGAAAAATTTAAGCGGTAATAATAGCGTTACGCTTCTCTTATGGTACCTAAAAAGTAAACGGCGACGGTGCCGGGACCGGAGTGGCAACCGATGGTCGTGCCGATATTACCGAGTTCTATTTTGCCTTTAAGATAAGGAAAGTTTTCCTCGACGGCGTCTTTAAGCAAAAGCGCGTCGTCTAAACACGCCGAGTGATTAATTACGCACCTTCCGTCGTAATTAATTCCGTCGTCGGCAAGGGCAATCATCTTTTCTATAACCGTTTGTAAAGCCTTTTTTCTTCCCAAAGTTTTAACGCGCGGAACGAGTTTTCCGTCCCGGTTAACGTTCATAACGGGACAAATCTTTAAAATGGATCCGATAAAACCGGAAACTTTTGAAATTCTTCCGCCTTTTACGTAAAAAGTAAGGTCGGACGAATAAAACCAATGATGAATTCTAAGTTTAATACTTTCAGCGTAAGTCTTCAAACTCTCTATATCCGCGCCTTTACTCTTTTCCTCGCACAAACACTCCATTAAAAAGCCGTAGCCGCCCGAAACGCAAAGCCCGTCAACGACTATAATTTTGCGAGAGGGAAACTCGGCTTTCAGTTCTTCCGCCGCAAGCCGCGCGCAATTATACGTACCCGAAATACCGCTCGACATTGAAACGTGCAAAATATCTTTATCTTCGCACAGTAAAATATTTCTAAAATACTCGGTAAACTCCTCCACGTTTACCTGACTCGTTTTAGTCGTAGCGCCGTCCTTCATCGCCTTGTAAAAATCGTCGTACGAAATACTTTCGCCTCCGTCGTCGACAAACTCTTTTCCGGCAAGCGTAAACTTGTAATGCATAACCGAAAGGTTTAACTCTTTTAATCTTTGCGCAGTAAGGTCGCAAGGCGAACAACAACTCAATATATAATCCATAGTAAATCTCCTTTGAAATATTTTTTAAAATCGTTTTTAAAAAAGCGGCGAGTAAAATTTATCGCTCCGTTTTGCTTTTTACCTTGGTAATATATTACTTATCGCGAAAAAATACAAGCGAATTTATTTAAAAGTCGTTCTCAAAATAGTCGATACGAGTTCGCTTTTAAAGCGAAACGCCAAAATTTTACCAAAAAGCCCGTGTTTTTTCTTGTTTTTATCACTTTTTTATAGTATACTACGTACGTATGGAAGAAAGAGAAATTATCGCAAGCAATATTACCTTTTTGAGAAAAAAGAACGGTTTAAGCCAATTGGACCTTGCGGACAAACTTCAATATTCAAATAAAAACGTTTCTAAATGGGAAAAAGCCGAAACCACGCCCAGCATTTTTACTTTAAAACGCCTTGCCGAAATCTTCAACGTTACCGTCGACGACTTAGTAAGCGTTCCGTTAGAAGATTTACAATCTAACGCACCTACCGATACCGACGCGCAGATGGAAAAAGACGCTAATCAAAAAGAGGTTAAAGTGATTTTTGGGCTTCCCACCTCGATAAAAATATTGTATCTTCTTATGACGGAAGCAATTTTATTGGTCGGCGGGTTTATCGCGGTAATCGTTTTGGGGCTTTTGGACGTAACGGCGTTTAACAAGTGGCTGATTTTACTGTATACTCTCCCCGCAATGTGCTTAGCCGTCTTTATCTTTATAATAGTAATAAAAAAGAGGGTTAACATAATAAGCCTATCTTTATTCGGATGGCTTTTGACGCTTTGTTTTTACCTTTCTTTTATCGACGTAAAGAATATTCATTTGATATTTTTCCTTATGGCGGCGATACAACTTTTAATAATTTGCGTAATGCTTATTATCAATTTAAGTATCATCGAAAGATTGAAAAATAAATTTCTTAAAAAACAAAACGATGAAAAAACCGACCTATAGGTCGGTTTTTAAACGTTTTTTATAAAATTTGTTTTGCGTTTTGTATAAATGCGACTAAAAAATCACGTTAGTTTTACTAAAAAGTTAAAGAAAAACTTCACTTTAAAAAAGTGAAGTTTTTACTTTTTAATACGTGCTTTCAATTAAAAACAAATTCTTTTTAAAGTTTCGAGATAAATCTCGTTCATAAGCTTTAAAGTGGATAGCGTCACGTATTCGTTGGGTTTATGGATACTATCGCCTTCTTCGCCGAGGGCGGGTCCGAAAGCAACTCCGTTTTTCAAAGCACGTGCGTAAGTGCCGCCTCCAATAGCGATAGGCTTGCACACGCTGCCCGTGATTTCGTTATAAATATCGCATAAGGTTTTTACCAAGCCGCTGTCTTTGGGGGAATACAAAGGCTCTTGATAACTTTTTACTTCGTATTCGCCGATTTTAGCAAGTTTTTCCATAACTAAATCGTGCGGTAAAGTCGCCGGATACCTTACGTCGACGGTAACGTAAATATAATCGTCGTCGGAAGTTATAACGTTGGGCGAAAACGTCAAACGTCCCGTTTCGTCGTTTAAAAGTTTCGCGCCTACGACGTCTTTAAACAATTTGTCGTGTACGCCTTTTTCTAAATAACCTTCTTTTTCCAAAAACTCGATCATCGGATCCATCGCGTTTTTTCCTTTTTCCGGAGTAGAACCGTGCGCGGAAACGCCTACCGTATAAACGACGTCGCCCGCCGTTAAAATTTGCGGATAATCGGCGTATAGCCCGACTTTTTTTAGTTTAGCCTCCGCTTTGTCGCATACTACGTTAGCCCTTTCGCCGCCTTTTATCCACGATAGGTCGGGGGATTTACGGTATTTGTAGGTAATATGCACGATTCCTTTTTCGGCGTAGATTACGGGGAAGTCAGCGTCGGGGGATATGCCTTCCTCGGGAAGAGTCGCAACTTTTCTATAATGCTCGATGCAGCCCCAACCGCTTTCCTCGTCGCAACCTAAAATAAGACGAATTTCTCTTTTTGGCGTATACCCTGCGTCTAAAAGCGCTTTCATCGCGTATAAAACGGAAATCGCGCCCGACTTATCGTCTAACGCGCCGCGTGCGTAAAGTTTACCGTCTTTTATAGTAGGCTCGTAAGGATTGGTTTTCCACTCTTTTAAATCGCCCTCGGGTACGACGTCCAAATGACACAAAACGCCGAAGGGTTTGCCTTCTCCCCAAATTACTTCGCCCACGTAGTTGTCGTAATTCTTAGTTTTAAATCCCAAACTTTCCGCCAAAGAAAGCGTATAGAGTAAAGCGTACTTCACGCCTTCGCCAAAAGGAGCGGTTGCAGTAGCCGCCTCTTTTACGCTTCTAATTTTTAAAAGTTCGAAAAGCGCTTTAAAAAAGCCGTCTTCGTCGAAAGAAATATCGTGATTTATCTTTTTTTCTTCGTTTATCATAGCAAAAAACCTCAAAAAAATAAAATTTTCCGTTAAAAAATAAAGTAAATTAAAATTTTCAACAAATATATTATACAC
>CAZMOD010000037.1:8923-14396 GCA_964567885.1 uncultured Christensenella sp. | reverse complement strand
CGGCGACCTCTTGAATGCCATTCAAGCGCTCTACCAACTGAGCTATACCCCCACGGCATTACGATATTTTAGTGAACAAGCCGTACGCTTTTTCAACTTGCCTTAATATATTAAAATAATTTTTAAGTATTGTCAAGCGGAATACGATTATTTTTTAAAATTTAAGCCGCCTAACGCTAATTTTTCCCGTTTAGGCGGCTTTTTTACAAGTATAAACTGAAATTATAAACTAAAACTTCGCTTTCAAAAAAACTTTACGACCTATAAACTAACAGTTTGGAAGGTTTTTCTTGCCCGTTACAATTAACGTCGCAAAAATATTCCCAACCGTAACGCTCGTAAAACCCGTCGAGGTCGGTAACGAGGTACAAAGTATCTACTCCGCGTTTTTTCATATCGCGGCAAATAAAACCTAAAATTTCACCGGCAATCCCCTTGCCTCTTCGGGCTTCCTCGACGTAAACGGCGCAAACGTTGGGCGCTAAGTCGGTTTTTTCGTGAAAGTCGTTGTCGATAACGCCGGCACCGCCGATTATACGGTCTTTTTTGTCGAGTGCCAAGTACCACTCGGGATAAGCGTTACCGTCGCTTACAGCGGCTTTCATGCTCTCTAAATATATTTCTTCGGCGATATTCCACTTTTCGTGAAACCATTTAGCGGCGGCAGTTTCTAAATAAGGCTCGTCGCTGATTTTTTTTATAGCGTAATCGAGGCTTTTATATATCTTGATAGTTAAATATACCGCGGAAAGAAGCGCGGCGCCGACTAATAACGCGCCGAAAGCAACGCCGACGGGCATTTTCGAGTGAAGCGCGACCATTACGCCGAGCGCTACGATAAATCCGCACGCGACGTAAACCGCCGAGTACCTTAAAACCTTAGGTATTTTATAATTATTGATAAAATCCGCAAATAAAAATTCCATAACTATCCCCCCGCGGAAAGAAGCGCGGCGCCGACTAATAACGCGCCGAAAGCAACGCCGACGGGCATTTTCGAGTGAAGCGCGACCATTACGCCGAGCGCTACGATAAATCCGCACGCGACGTAAACCGCCGAGTACCTTAAAACCTTAGGTATTTTATAATTATTGATAAAATCCGCAAATAAAAATTCCATAACTATCCCCCTTAGAATTTTTTACAAGATGCGATTGCTTGATTTTTAGCGTTTTGCTAAAATTGGGTAAATTATATTTGCCCGATTACTTTTTTATTCTATCATTACTAACGATAAAATGTCAATTATCTTGCGATAAAAACAAAAAAAATAACCCGTAAAGAAATAAAATCGTTGCTTTACGGGCTGCTTTTTGATTTAATTAGAGTCTTTTAAAAGTTCTTCGTCGGGGATTTTACCGAGGGCGTTACAGCGGTCGAGAAGATAAGAAACGGCTTCGTCGCGCGTGGAAAATTTTTCTTTAAGTTCACTATATTTTATAGGTTTATCGAAAACGTAAACGCGCTTTTCCTTTTTGAAATAAGAAACGTATACGGGAACGTCTATTCCGTTTCTGTAACAAACCTTGGCTAAAACCCAAAATCCCGCGTAAAAGCCTTTGAGTTCGGCAAGATAGCCTTCGTCCGAGCGTTCGGGAAAAATAACGATATTGTCGCCGTTTTTTACAGCCTCTAAACTTTCCTTCATCGTCTTTTTAAGATTTGCGTCTTGATAGGTGGAAATTAGGTTAAGTCCGCTGTAAAAAAGGTAGGTCAAAGGGCTTGCCAAAAGGCAAAAAAGCCTTGCTAAAAATAAATTCCAATGCTTTTTTTCGTGATAATAAACCTGAGTTTGGTACTTGTAAAGACGGACAAGCCCGGAATTCATCTCGGCGGTGCCCCAAAATCTTATAGGAAAGTCCGCCCAGTTTTCCAAACTCATAGGTGCGTCGGTGCCTTCGTGATTGCTAAGTATTACCGAGCCGTTGGTCGGCTTTTCGCCCAAGTATACGAAGGTAGGTTTTTTGTATCTGCCTTTGGTTAGCGTTTTTATTATACCGAACCACCAAGGTCTTTTTTGTTTAAATTTCTTACTTTTCTCCATAGCAACGAATACTATACCATATTTGCTCTTTTATGTAAAATAATTATTTACAATCGAGTGAAAAAATAAATGATAATTGTGTGAAATTTCATTTTTTACGATATTCGTCGTTTTTCGCGCATGAAGTTTCGGAGGGGATAAATCGTTTTTGCGGAGGCGTTTTTTAGGTTAAAACGGGAAGGCTATTGAGAGGATAAAAATATCGTTTTGAACGGTAACTTTTAAGACTCCGTCGTATTTTTCCACTATTGCGGCGATAGATTTCATTCCGTAACCGTGATAATTGGTGTCGTGTTTGGTCGTCTTTGGCAAACCGTCCCCCGAAAAATTGATTTCGCCCTTAAAATAGTTGTCTATTTTAATGCTTACGAACTTTTTGACGGTATGAACGTTTAAGCCGATACAACGTTTATCGACTTCATCTATTTGCGAAACCGCTTCGATGCTGTTATCCAAAATATTACCGAAAAGTGCGTATAAATCCCCTTCTTTGATTTTTCCTAAGCCGCTTGCGTCAACCATGCAATTAAGTTTGATTTTTTCTTTATGGCATAGAAGGCTTTTTTCGGTCAAAATTACGTCTAAAACCTCGTTACCCGTTTGGACGTTACTGTCGTAAACGTTAATCATATCTTCTATTTCGGCGATATATTGCCTATCGATGCCGCCTTTGGTGGCAAAATTACGAATTTGATGCTTTAAATCGTGGCATTTGACGTTGATTAAGTTTATGTTTTCCTTTTGCAACGTATATTGGCGTTGGGCTTGACGGAGCGCTTCTTGCATACGCTCGATTTCGATATTCATATCCTTCGTCTGAATCATCGTAAGTTGTATATAAAATATCAAGAAACAGCACAAAACGTTGTATATAGCGACGACGTACTTATATACGGCTTTTTCGGAATCGTATATAACCACCGCGTTTAAAATTATATCCACCACGAACAATAAAAGTATCAATAGAAGAAACTTTCCGTTGACTTTTAAGTCGTTCGAGTTTTTTAATCTCGGGTCCAAAACGAGGTAACTTATTCCGTAAACTAACAAAAAAATACTAAGATAAACTAAAATCACGATTATGCTGCCGGCGTCGAAGGTGGAAAAATCGAAACCCGTTTGTATATACATAGAGTTTAAATCGATATTACCGAACGCCGAAAACAGTATGGACACCAAGCCGTAAGACAAATGTTGTATGGTATAAGCGGTTACCGAGCAAAAAAAAGCCCTTCCGAAAGACACCTCGAAAACGAACAAAATAGCGATAAACGTTAAGGAAAACAACGCGAAAAACATTAACGACGAATACCAACTAGTAGATGCGTATTCGGCGCTTACGGGGTAGAAAAACGCCGCCAAATAACAAACCGCAACGGCAATTACGGCGCGAAGCCAAAAACGGTTTCGTTTAGGCAGCCTTATCGTAAAAAGCCCTTCCGCCACTAAAATTTCCGTCAAAAAGACTAATTTATATACGCTTAAACCCATTATTTAACTCCTCCGCCCTGTCCCATAAATACGGCGACCGCTTGCAAAAATTCTTTGCGTTTAGGCTTAGAGATTACTAGTTTTTCGTCCGCGACTTCCACGACGTTTCCGTCTACCGCGTCGACGTAATTCAAATTTACCAAGTAACTTTGATTGCATAAGACGAAGGGGTAATCTTTTAAAAGTTCTTGTACGTATTTTAAAGTTCCGCTGCACTGTTGAAGTTCGCCTACCATATGAAAGGTTAAAACGTGGCGGTTTATCTCTACGTATTTTACGTCGTTGACTTGTATGGCGCGTTTGCCGCTACGCTGTGCTATTACTATCTTGCCGCCGCGGCGGTTTTTTAAAGCCTCTTTCATTCTGTTTAGTTTTAGTTTGAAATTGGCGTAACGCACGGGCTTGACGATAAAATCGAAAGCGTCTACCGAATACCCGTCGACGGCGTATTGCGCTAAGTTGGTAACGAAGATTATCATTACTTCTTTATCGATTTTTCTTAGTTTTCTTGCGGCGGTCATTCCGTCCATGCCTTTGAGTTCTATGTCCAAAAATATCACGTCGTATTCGGGAACGTATTTTTCCAAAAAGTTTTCGGCGTCTGCGTAGCGTGAAACTTTTATAGATTCGTCTACCCCTTTTGCCCAAGCCAAAAGAAATTCTTTAACCCTCGCGGCGACCTGTGCGTCGTCTTCTACTATTAACGCTCTTATCATCGTTTACCCCTTAAAAAAGATTATTTGCAAAAACTATCGCAGTTTACGAAAACGATATACGATTATCTTGTAAATTTTACTACTAATTAAAAAATTTGGCAAGACCTACCGCATATTTTGTATAGTTGACTGCATATATTTTACACCTATACGAAAATTTTGTCTATTACAAAGCGGAAAATTTAAAATTTAGCCGTCGAAAACTTGACAATAAAAAAATAAAGCCTAGTTAAGGCTTTATTTCAAGAATACGTTTATCATAGGTTTATTTTTGCTTACGGCGTAAGAATACGCTAAAGCAGTTCCGCTATTTTGGCTGGTGTATAGTCCGCTCATTCCTTTATCAGAATATTTTCTCCGTTCCGGGCGGTACGCTTCGTCGTAATAAAAAACGCAAAAATCGCTTTCGTCTATCATTAGACGGTTTCTTTCCACGTAACTTGCCTTGCCGCTTTTTAAAAGTTTATCGCTTAATTCTCCTTCTTCGTAAGAAAGTAAATTGATTTCTTTTTTTAAGACGTTATAATAGGCTCTTTCCCACCTTTCTTTGTCTTTTTCCAAAATAACGCACTCACTCTTTACGGGATAAAGGACTCTTTTTACGTTCGGGTGTTTTTTTCTAAGGTCGGTTACGATTTCGTGGCATAACGTGTTAAAGTCGCTTTTTGAACCGAATAAAAAGGTATCGAAGCCGTCCAAAATTAAACCTTCGATAAGATTATAAAGCCGTGATTTTAAATCTTCCGTTTCGTTGATTTTTCTATGCCCTATAAAGGAACAATTTTTCCCTTTCATATTCTTTAAAACCATCAAAAAAGGTGTCGCACTAAAAGATGCAACACCCGTAGAGAAAAATGCATCTTAAAGTCACCACAACTCTACTAAATACCAACAGCATAAAGTTTAGACGCATTTTTTCTACCGAAATATAATGCGCCGTTGGTATAAAAATATAGGAGAAGTTGTGGTAAATATATTCTACCATAAGAAACTTAAAAAGTCAAAACTTATGCGGCGGATTAATCGTATTGTTAGCGCTGAACACAAAAAAAGGCGCCGCGCATAGACGCGACGCCGTAGCATACGCATCTAAGTCGGCAAACTTATCAATTACGATCTATTCGGCATAATTGAATAAGACGCATACTACTACCTATAGTATGAGCCGAGTAGATTTCAAATATGGAATTGATAAGTTTGCCATCGTTACTATAACACAAAT
>CAZMOD010000037.1:0-8823 GCA_964567885.1 uncultured Christensenella sp. | reverse complement strand
CACAAATAAATTAAAAAGTCAAAAATAATTAGCCTTTATTAAAAAAAGGGCGCGCGGCGTTCTAAAATTTATATACAAATTCCGAAAAAAGGGAAAAATCCCCCTAAATTCGTAATTTATGCAAAAAGCCGAGGAAAAACCTCGGCTTTTTATCGTATATTCGCGTTTTACGATTTTTATTTTACGAATTATTCGTTTACGTCTTGAACTTTTTCTTCTTTTTCTTTTTTAACGGAGCAAAGCAAGTTTACCAAGATACCTAAAATTAACGCGCACGCTATCGAAGTAACGGTTATTTCGCCGATTTTTACGATTAAGCCGCCTACGCCCGCGATTAAAATGGTGGATACAACGAAAAGATTTTTGTTTTCGCCGAGGTCTACGCCTTGAAGCATCTTCAACCCCGATACCGCGATAAATCCGTATAAAGCCATACAAACGCCGCCCATTACGCAAGAAGGAATAGTCGCTAAAAACGTTACGAAAGGCGCGACGAAGCTGCAAACGATACATAAAATAGCGGTTACCAAAATGGTTATCACGGAAGCGTTACCCGTAATTGCAACGCACGCTACGCTTTCACCGTAAGTGGTGTTGGGGCATCCGCCGAAGAAAGCGCCCGCGATGCTACCGATGCCGTCGCCTAAAAGCGTGCGGTCTAAGCCGGGTTCTTTCAACAAATCGCTTCCGATGATGGAAGAAAGGTTTTTGTGGTCGGCGATGTGTTCGGCAAAGACTACGAAAGCAACGGGTACGTAAGCAACCGCTATCGTTCCTATATAAGTGCCGATATTAGCATCGCCGTAATCGCCGTTAAAGGCTTTTACGAAGGTGAAGGAAGGAACCCATTCCATGTTAGCGAATTTGCCGAAATCTATAACTTTAAGAGCGTCTACGCCGGCGGCGTTACCGACAACGGTAAAGATCGTCGCTAACGCGTAACCCGCTAAAATGCCGATTACGAAAGGTATAAGTTTTAAACCTTTATTTCCGTATACCGAGCAAATAACTACTACCGCCAAGGTAACCAAACCGCATAAAAGAGCAATATAAGGAGAAGCGACCGAAGCGCCTGCGGCGTTTAATACGCTACCCTTGGTTAAGTCGCCGACCGCGTTACCCGCTAAGGATAAACCGATGATTGCAACGGTAGGACCGATTACGACGGGAGGCATAATTTTATTTATCCAATTAACGCCGGCAAATTTAACCGCCAACGCCAAAATAACGTAAACGAGTCCCGCTAAAACGGCGCCGATAATCAAGCCTAAATATCCTAAAGAAACGGTAGCGGCACCCGCGAAAGCCGCAGCCATGCTTCCTAAGAAAGCGAAACTGCTGCCCAAAAATACGGGGCTTTTGAATTTAGTGAAAAGTAAGTAAACGATAGTGCCAACGCCGGCGCCGAAAAGCGCAGCGGATTGGCTCATGCCGTTACCGACGATGGCAGGAACGGCTATCGTTGCCGCTAAAATAGCTAAAAGTTGTTGGAACGCGTAGATTATCGTACGCATTACGGGGGGTTTGTCTTTTACTTGATAAGTAAGGCTCATAATCTTTACATCTCCTGTATAAAGTTAATTATATTACCTCGGCTATAAGCCGTAAAGGTTCAAGTTATTCGGTTTCGAAAAGTTTTACGTCTTGGCATCCGTCTATCGAGGGAAAACTGACTTTTACGATTTCCGTTTTGCCCGTGGGGATATTTTTACCGACGAAGTCGGCACGGATAGGAAGTTCCCTATGTCCCCTGTCTATTAAAACGGCAAGTTGAATGGTTTTAGGTCTACCGATTGCAAGCACCGCTTCCATCGCCGCGCGTGCGGTTCTGCCAGTGTATAAAACGTCGTCGCAAAGTATTACGTTTTTGCCTTCGACGTCGCAAGGAACGTCGCAGCCCTTCAAAACGGGTGCGGGGGCAATCTTTTTCACGTCGTCGCGGTAAAAGGAAATATCCACTTTTCCGCAAGGAATTTGCTTGCCTTCAAAGGATTGAATATTTTCCGCTATTTTTTGAGAAAACGGAACGCCTCGTCTGACTATCCCCAAAAGCACCAAATCGTCAACGCCTTTGTTTTTTTCCACGATCTCGTGGGAAATTCTTTTAACGGCGCGTTCGACGGCAATATCGTCTAACAGTAAAGTCTTTTCTTGCATAAAATTTTCCTCTTTATCGGTTAATATATTTTCCATAAAAAAATCGTCTTGGCAAAAACGCAAGACGAAAAAACCGTATAAGGATATAGTTATCCTAAAATATCAATTTGATTACGCCGTCTTGCGAGCATCACGGTACCCGTTTAAAGAACGATTTTTAACATTATACCACCGAAGAAAAAATATGTCAATGCCTTTTACACGCGTAATCGAAAATTTGATGAAAAATTTTTAATTAAAGATTTTCGGTTTAATTTTTAAGGACGGAAAAGTCTCCGTCCTTACCGTTAGGACTTGAAACATATTGCTTTTTCAATTCCGCTTATTGTTTTTCCAATTCCGCTTTTATGGAAAGTAGGTCGGCGGAAGTAATTACGCCGTTTAAGTAAGCGATTTTTAAGTCCATAATTTTTTTATCGGCGGTATAAATTATTATATCGTATGACGGATTTGGACGCTTATAAATTAAAATTCCGTCGACGGTATAATCGATTTTCGCTTCGGTTACCATAAGTTCACTACTAGACCAACTGACGAGGGCGACTTCGTTGCCGTCGTATTCCCCCGCGTATTTTACGACTTTAGTAGAATCGTAAACGTTTTTTTCTTCGTTTAGGTAACTTAGATACGCGCTTTCGATATTTTTCTTATCGTCGTCTAACAAATTGACTCCGCATCCGCCGAATAAGCAAATTGCAACGGTTAAAAGAACTAATAATAAACTTCCTATGCGTTTTTTCATACGAAATCCTCTTTTTTTATTAAGTATACAACCGAATAAAAAGCGAAAAATTTTAAAAAGTTTTTAAAAACGGGGGTAAATCGTTTGCAATAATTTTTCTAATGTCGTATTATAGAAATATCTTTTTTTCGCGGGCGCGCGCTATCGGCGTTGCCCATAAAAACGGCGGAGGGCTTTTATGTCGGCTTTTACTGTAAAATTTATCAAGTTTAAACGTAAAACGCTTTTTAAAGGCATTTTTACGCCTACGATGGGCTTTTAGCGCGCTTTAAGGTTGCACACTACCTACACGGCGCGCTTTTTTAGTTTAAAAAAACGGAAAAACTCTCCCAAGTGGGGGCGTTGCAAATGAATGCGTGGCGAAAAAGAGTAAAACAAAAGTGAATTTAATAGAATATAGATAGATAAGGGCGAGAATTTTCTTTAACGATAGTCGGTAATAATATTTTACGTATTGCCGAAACGGATAGTCGCTATCCTCTACCCAAACTTTTTTCAAGTATTACCTTGCGGGAAAGATTTACTAAGGCTGCAAGTTAATATAAATTACTTCATGGAGGACTTAAACATGAACGAAAAAGTTGTTGCGGAAGAAAATCGTAATGAAAATCCGCACAAGAAAGGTTTCGGGGCTTGGTTAGACAGAACTTTCAAGCTTTCCGAAAACGGCACCAACGTAAGAACGGAAGTATTCGCCGGTCTTACCACCTTTTTTGCGATGTGCTACATCGTAATCGTAAACCCCAACCAAATTACCGGCTTTTATAGTAACGTACCCGGCATTTGGAACGCAGTGTACGTTGGCGGACTTATCGCCACGGTTATCGGCACGCTTTTAATGGCTTTCCTTGCGAAAAAGCCTTTCGCGCAATCGGCGGGAATGGGGCTTAACAGTTTCTTTTTCGTATCTTTCGTATCTAAGGCGATACTATCCGACGGTTCGATAGATCCCGATAACGCTGCGCTATACTACGGCGCGGGGCTTTCGGCAATACTCGTTTCCGGTTTAATCTTTATGCTTTTATCCTTTACGGGTTTAAGAAAGCATATCGCTATGGCGCTTCCCGACTGCCTTAAAAAAGCAATCCCCGCGGGCATCGGTTTATTTATCGCGCTTTTAGGCTTTAAAAACAGTTTCATCGTACAAGCAAACCAATATACCTTCGTCCAACTTGCCGACTGCACTAAGTGGATCGACAAAAACGATTTCGGCGAAATTTGCGGCGGAGCGGCTCCCGTTTTGGCGGCTTTCTTAGGGTTTATCGCAATCGCGGTTTTCGCTAAACAAGATAAGGTAAAATTCCTTAAAAAGACCAGCGTAATAATGGGTATCTTGGTTTCTTCCGTACTTTACTATTTATTTACTTGGACTACCCCCGAGTGGAAAAATATAAATATCGGTCAAACCTTTGCGGACTTCGGTAAATACGGTATTTCCGCGTTTAAACCCGAAAGTTGGACTACCCTTTTCGACGGAACCACCTTCGGTAACGTTTTCGAAGTCATTATGATTATCGTTACCTTCTGCTTGGTTGATATGTTCGATACTTTAGGCACTTTATACGGCACTTGCGCTCAAGCGAATATGCTCGATGAAAACGGCAACCCCGAAAGACTTTCCGAGTGCTTAATGTGCGACTCTATCGGTACCGTTGCGGGCGCTTGCCTCGGCACTTCCACCATCACCACTTTCGTTGAATCGGCTAGCGGCGTTGCGGAAGGCGGCAGAACGGGTTTAACCAGTTTGGTAACTTCTATCGCGTTTGCGCTTTGCTTATTCTTATCCCCTATCGCAAGCATTATCCCGAGCGTTGCTACCGCACCCGCGTTAATTTACGTAGGCGTACTTATGCTTAAGAGTTTTGCCGGCGTTGACATGAGCGATTTAAGAAGCGCCGTCCCCGCGTTTTTAGCGCTTATTATGATGCCGCTTACTTATTCCATTTCTAACGGTATCGGTATCGGCGCTATCGCGTACGTACTTATCACGCTTTTCACGGGCAAATATACCAAAAAAGATATCGTCATCACCATAATCGCGTTACTTTTCGTAGCGAGATTCGCACTCGTCGTAATGTAATACGGTATTTTAATTTCGATTGATTTTACTTTTATATCGGAATTTTTATATTAAAATTTTAAAAAACCTCCTCGTAAAGCGTTAGCCTGACGTGGAGGTTTTTGTTTTTGAAAAACTACGCGAACGCGTAGTACGAAAATACGCAATAGAATATATAGCGAAAAAATTAACGAAATGGAAAACGGGGTAAAACGGGCACGAAAAACGCCCGAAAAACGCAAAAAATTAGCACGTTTATCATTTAGATAAACGTGCCTTATTTTTTGGCAGGGGAGACGCGATTCGAACACGCAACCTACGGTTTTGGAGACCGCTACTCTACCGTTGAGCCACTCCCCTAAAAAGCAACGATAAGATTTTATATCAAACGCGAATAATTGTCAACGAAATTTAAGTGCTTTTTCGCATTTTACCGAAAAAGGGGTAAATTTTTATCGTTTTTTAGTAATTTTGCGGTATTTTAGTATGATACGACTAAGTGTTTACGGGTGCAATTTATTTGCGGACGAAAAAGCCACCGCCCCTACCGGTCCGTTTTATATTACTTTTTACGGACGGAGCAAGCAGCGCCCGTACCTTATCACATTATCCCCTTATCACCGTCTACGACGGAGTTTCCCTAAGGGGGAGACTTGCTTTTTCCTTTGCAATAAAGGGAGACGGAGAAGGAATTTGGAAAATTATATAACGTTACGCTTGCAAAGAAAATAAATTTAGTGTACAATATAAAAGAATTCGGCGTGCGGGCTTTGCACGATATATTAAAAGAATTGGGCGTGCGGGCTTTGCACGCGGTATACGGTTATGAAGGAAGTCGTTATTTACACGGACGGGGCGTGTTCGTTTAACCCCGGTCCCGGCGGTTACGGGGCGATACTTTTATATAGGGGCGTTGAAAAGATAGTTTCCGGCGGTGAAAAGGATACTACTAACAACCGCATGGAACTTTTGGCGGTCATAAACGCGTTAAAGGCGTTAAAAGAACGGTGCAAAGTTACGCTTTATAGCGATTCGGCGTACGTCGTTAACGCTATTCAAAACGATTGGTTGTTTTCTTGGTATCAAAAAGGTTGGAAAACTGCGGATAAAAAGCCGGTAAAGAACCAAGAACTTTGGGAAGAACTTTTACGGCTTTTAAGCTATCACGAAGTGCAATTCGTTAAAGTTAAAGGACACGCCGATAACGCTTATAATAACCGTTGCGACGAAATCGCTCGGTCGGAAATATCTAAGTTAGGATAATTTATTTTTATTTTAACGGCGGCTTTTTGTCGCCGTTAATTTTTTTAATTTTGCGACTACGATTTCTTTTCGGACGGTGCAAGCAGCGCCCGTACCTTATCACTTCATCACCTTATCACCGTCTGCGACGGAGTTTGTCAAAACCCTCTGTCAACTACGTTGACACCTCTCTTATCAAGAGTGCTTGCCCTTATTGATTAAGGGGAAGTGGCGCGTAGCGCCGAAAGGGATAAGAAGTTATAAAAAATTCTTAAAAAACTCGTCTATAGGTCGATAATCGACTTATAGACGAGTTTTTATAAATTTTTGTTAGTCAAAAACTAATTAAATCGTTTCGTTAGCAATAAACTGTTAACGATTGTAATCTAACTAACCGTTTACGCTTGGATTGTGCGTTAAATTAGTTACGTCAGGCGTTAGATTATGCAACGGATTAGTTGTATTGAGCAGAGCCTAAAACAACGCCGAAGTAAGGCGCGTTGGAAGTTGCACCTTTTGCTAATATGCCAGCCGAAATATAAATACCGATTTTATCGTGAGTGTCGGTTGCCCATTTAAAGCCGTCAGTTGTTTCATCGAACGCTTTCTCCTCAACGTTCGGATAATTCGTAAAGTCTAACGTTTGTAAACTCATTAAATCATTAGTAAACGCAAAATTGTCGCCGTGTTGGAAGATGGGCGCAAATTTCGTAGCGTTGTTCTCAGATTTTGCGGAAATAGCTTGAACGTAATTGTTTCTCGTATCGAATTTTTCGACAACTTTTCCGTCCTTATCTACCGTTTGATAGATACCGCGTACTTTAAGCATTTTATCGCTCTTGCCTGCGAATATATCGCTCGGTTCGCAAATCATTGCGGCGATAATATTAACGTAGGTTCCTTTTGCGGAAGATGTAGCGGGCGAATAGGTGTTATCGGCGTTTTTGTTGAAGGTAACCGTCTTTCTCATTTTGTTAAACGCGGGTTCCATATTGCCTTGTATCATTGTGACGATAGTTTGTACGTTGTTTAGTTTATACCAACTTTCCGCGCCCGTTGCGTAAGCTTGCAACTTAGATTTTTGGTCAACGGTTAAAACGCATTTTGCGGGTTCGTCGCTCGTGTTAGAACCGTCCACAAGGATGAATAAAGGACCGCCGGATCCTATCATATCGGAATTGGTTACGTTGACGTTAGCACGCCAACTATAGAACATATTGCTATATGCGTCGTATAACTTAACGGAATCGACCTTAACGCCGTTGGTTTGCTTAGAGGTTGTAAATCCGTCGCAAACGATATTGGTGTAGAAGGAGTTTGCAACTACGTTGGTTAAATTGATATCTTTACCGAAGCAGTTAGTCATCATCATTCTGCCGGGGGCGAATTCCGTATCGGTTACTTGACCGCTATTACCCGTCATCGCGACGTTTTTAAGGGTAAGTTTAGCGTAGTTTTCTTCAATATCGCTTTGGAACATTTGGAAAATATGCCAATGCGGAGAGGGCGCCATTCTACCGGAAATGGAATCTTTGTTGTACGCTACTACCGAATACAAACTTCTTCCGCCTTCAGATTTTTCGGAAGGTACCGTGATACCGTTGTAGTTACCGGAAACGCTTACTCTGTAAGTACTGAAGAAAGCCTTTTGTCCGTTAATGCTATAACCTAACTGAGAAGAAAGTCTATCTTTGCCGCTCGGTATATTAGTTATCGTGAAATAGTCTCCGTTAGCGATACCGTCGCGTAAAGAGCCGAGAAGAAGCGGTTCAAGATCAAGTCCGTCGATTTTAGGCAAGGCGTCTTTCGCGGTGGAGTAACCTTCGGTTTTTTCCGTCCAGAAATAGTAGGAAGGAAGTTGATCGGCGTCGATAGCGAAGGAAGTATGCAATATCGCCCAATCGATATTTCCGACGTATTCGCATAAAGGCTTATCGTCGGCTTCGAGTTTTAAAGAGTCCGGTCTTGAAGTTAATTTGTAATTTTCGTCGATATCGCACTTCCAAATTTCCGTCCAGTGTTTAGAACTTAAATCGTTCATAACGGATAAACCGATTTGGTCGTAGACGTTATATCCGCCGCCCACGATATAGCATTCGAAAGATTCCGTTTTGTCTTTTTGAGCGATATTTTCATCGACTTCGTAAACATCTTCGTCGGGGGTGATTTCAAGTTTATAGTATTTACCAACGGAAGCGTCGGTAAACTTATAAGAACTGCCGTCGATAATTACTACGCTTTCGCTTTCGGCTGCGGTTAGCGCCCTGTAAGTACCGTCTTTAGAAGTTTTTTCGTAAACATTTACGGAAACAACGGGTGAAGTTATGGTTCTTACGTCCTCGCTATCAACGCCTTCTGCGGTGAGGGTTACGGGGAATAAGAATTTGTTGACGTTGCCGACTTCGTAGACTTCACCGGTGATACGGAAATCGCCTTGTTTTTCCACTTCGTCTTTTCCCCTATTCTTCGACTTGGTTAAGTAGTTTTGATAGAAGATAGGAAGGTTTAAACTTTGGAAATAAGGACGAAGAACTTCTAAATCAACCGTTTCTTCAACGCCTTTTAAGGAAAGCGTATAAGAAGTAACGCCCTCTTTAGATAAATCGGCGCCGGTTTTAACTTC
>CAZMOD010000036.1:0-14634 GCA_964567885.1 uncultured Christensenella sp. | reverse complement strand
GCAACCTCTTTTTCGACGATACCAATCCGTCCAAAGAAAAGACCGAATACGTCGACGCTATAAAAAAAGATATCGAGTGGTTAGGGTTTAAGTGGTACGAAATCCATTACGCTTCCGACTTTTTCGACGATATTTACCGTTTGGCGGTAAAACTTATAAAAGACGGTAAAGCCTTCGTTTGCGATATGACCGCTGACGAAATCCGACTTAATCGCGGTACGCTTACGGAGCCCGGAAAAGAAAGCCCGTATAGAAACAGAAGCGTCGAAGAAAACTTGGCGCTTTTCGAGGGTATGAAAAACGGCGAGTATCGCGACGGCGAAAAGGTTTTGCGCGCTAAAATAGATATGGCTTCGCCCAACATTAACCTTCGCGATCCCGTAATATACCGCGTTTTGCACGCGACGCATCACAGAACGGGTGATAAGTGGTGCATTTATCCTATGTACGACTTCGCGCATCCTATTTGCGACTCCATGCAAGGGGTTACGCATTCTTTATGCACGTTGGAATTCGAAGACCACAGACCTTTATACAATTGGGTGGTTGAAAATACCGAAGTTAGTCATAAACCCCGCCAAATCGAGTTTGCAAGGCTTAATATAACCAACACGGTTATGAGTAAGCGTTACCTTAAAAAACTCGTAGAAGAAAACTTCGTCGAGGGTTGGGACGATCCCCGTATGCCTACTTTAACGGGGCTTAGAAACCGCGGCGTCCCCGCGGAGGCTTTAAAAAGATTTTGCGAGGAAATAGGCGTTGCTAAAGCCAATTCCGAAATCGAAATAGGGTACTTCGAGCATTTTATTCGAGACTACTTAAACGAAAACGCCGAAAGGGCAATGGTTTGCTTTAATCCCATAAAAGTAATCATCGACAATTACGAAGGAAGCGAAGAAGTGGAAATGGATATCAATCCGCAAAAGCCCGAACTCGGCAAGCGCACGATGACTTTTTCTAAAGAAATTTTCGTCGACGGGGAAGACTTTTCTATAAATCCTCCGCCGAAGTATTTTAGAATGAAAAAAGACGGTTTGGTACGTCTAAAAGGCGCTTACGTCGTTAGATGCGACGACTACGTTTTAAACGAAGACGGAAGCGTAAAGGAAGTGCATTGTACTTATCTTCCCGAAACGAGAAGCGGCTCTGACAATAGCGGCATCAAAGTTAAAGGCACTATACACTGGGTTGACGCAAATAACTACGCCGCGTGCGAAGTGAGAAAATACGGTTATCTTTTGTCGGATGCGGAGTATAGCGGACAAGATTTTTCGGAAAGACTTAATCCTAATAGTCTTACGATTATACCCGCCGTTGCGGAAAAATATATCAAAAACGCCAAAGAAGGCGAAAGTTTCCAACTTTTAAGAAAGGGATACTATAAAAAGACGGTTAAAGACGGAAAATTAGTCGCGTCCGAGATAGTTTCTTTAAAGGACAGTTTTAAATTTTAACTTGATTTTGTGAAAGTATAAAGGGGATTTTTTACTAAAATAAACTAAAATGTGATTATTTAGAAAAAAATTCGCTAAATACTATTGACTTTTTTAGATATATTTAATATAATAAAACCGTATTTTATCGTTGCGCGCCGCTTAAACTAAGCGTTTTCAAGGTCGCGCGGCAAAATTTAGAGGTGGATTATGTATTGGTTACTTGATATCGCAGTGGTACTTTTACTCGTACTTTTTGCAATATGGGGATTTAAAAGAGGCATTGCAAATAAGCTTCTCGCCATCATCGCAGTATTATTACTTATAGTCGTCGGCGTCGCTTTAGGTCCCGTATTTTTATTGCTGTTCTATAAAGTCGGCGGCCTTGCGGGCTTAACGTACGCCTTCTTGTCGCTTATTGGTGAAACTAACTCTTTATTCCAACTTATGAATATCACCAGCGCTCAAGTAAGTGAAATCTTGGCGGCTTTCGTGCTTTTAGTCATCGGTTGGATTATCGGCGGAATTATAGCGACTTCCTTATATAAACTTATAAGAAAAGGCATCGACGCTATCCCTAGCGGAAAAGGCGTTTTCGGTATTATTAACGGAATTTTAGGCTTGATACTTTACGTTGCTTTCTACGCCGCGATAATTCTTGCGGTATTCGCTCTCGTAAGCGTTCTTGCAAATAAAGACGAACCTATCGAGTTCTTCCAAAGAATAGGCACGTTTATCGACTCTTGTTCGATTTCCGGCTTGATTTACAGAGTTAACCCCTTGGTTTCTCTTTTGGGCGGCTTGTTTAATTAACGATTGCACGATTTTTCGAATATAATAAAGGGCTACCGTACGGTAGCCTTTTTGCTATTTTTAACTATTTAACTTTGGGCGGAAGCGACCTTTCTTCCAACAAAACGCCGTTTTCGTTTAACAAAAGACATAGCGTGCCGTTTTCGGTGATAAAACCTACGAACCAAAAGTTTTTATCGTTTTCGGCGATTAGTCTTAGGTAGATTTCTCCGCCGAAAACCCCGTTTTGCATTTTATCTTGTAAGTAATCTTTTTTTGCTTTATACGCAGCGTTTAGCGCCGCGCTATAAGTAATAGTCGACGATTTTAATTGCGACTTAGTCGTTATCACGTCTTGAGCCTCGTCGTGGCAAATAGTGACGATAATCGGCTTATCGGGCAACTTTTCCACTTCGATAGACGATACGTAGCAGTCGGAAAACGCCGAAAACGAAAACGTTTCCTCGTATGTTTTATCCGTCGTAAACGAAACCGCAAATTCTCCAGAAAGCCCGTTTTTGACTTGAAGTTTTAATATGACGACGTTTTTAAGCTTAGATATTTTTCCGTCGGCAATCATAGGGGATTCTCTTAATTCGGGGTAAACCGTCAAACGATAATTTTCGCTTTCGCCGAAGTAAACGTTTTCGCGAAGCCTTGAAACGCTTTCTTGAAGTCTGGTTTGCTTTTGACAACCTAAAAGTGTAAAAACGGTTGCTAAAACCGTAAAAACAAGAACGATTTTTCTAAATTTCATAAAACACCTCGGTATATTGTATTAAAAATAGACGATTTTATGAAAAATTAGTCGAAAATTATTGTTTTTAACTCTTTTATGTGCTAAAATGTAATAAACGCAAGTAAAATTACTTAGGTAGTATTATGAAAAAACTCGTAATTAAAACGGTGGGTATAACCCTTGCCTTTATAGTCGTCTTTTTGGCGATGACTTACGGCGTGTTCGCTTTGTTTTTTCCAAAAAACACGGCTTATTTTTACGACGGCTTAGGTTATGATAAAATTGCCGTCGAATATATGTTGAAAGCTTACGATAAGTCGGGGGATATAAAGGATTTGAAAACTCTTTGCGATTACACGATAAAAACCGACGATAACGGGCTTATAGCCGAATATTTGGGCAAAATCTTCAATGAAAACAAGGCGGAATTTTTAGCGGAAACGGGTAGCGAGTACTACGACGCGGCGGCGTCTAAATATATAAACGCGCTTTACGAAGCAAAGGAAGATAAATCTTCTTGCGTGGACACGGCTTTTTCGGTTACGGATAAATACCGTAAGGGTTGTGCCGTTCGTAGTTTATTGGGTCGCGTATTTATAAAAAACGATAAACAAACTGCTTCGCTTATAAAAACTAAGTTAGAAAGTTTTCTTGCAACCTCGTCTGAGGAAGAAAGGCAAATCGCTTTAGACGACTTGGACGTTTTAGGCGAGTTTTTGAAAGATTAAACGTTGATAGATACTTTTGAAAGACCGTTTTATAGCCTATTCGGCTTATATACGGTTTTTTCTTTTTAAGTTAAACTTGCAGTAACCTTCGGACGCTAAAAGCGTAAAAAGAGAGAAAGACGAAAGCGTTATCTCGTTTAAACGCAAAAACAAAAAAACCGCCTATAAGCCTGTTATCGGCTTATTCAGCGGGTTTTTAAGTTAAATTTTGCCTTTTGCGTCGAAAATCTCGGTACAAACGGAAAGCGCGAAGTCTTCCTCGTGACAAACGAGTATTATAGCGCCTTGGTATTCTAACAATGCTTTTTTGAGCGCTTCTTTTGCGCGGACGTCAAGGTGGTTAGTTGGCTCGTCCAAGATAAGGAAGTTGGATTTTAGACAAGTCAAAACGGAAAGTTTACATCTTACTTGTTCGCCGCCGCTCATATTTTTAATAGGCTTGACGGCAAGTTCACCCTTAAGTCCCGCCCTAGCCAAAATTGCGCGTTTGGTTTTTTCGTTAGCCAAAGGATAGCAAGACGAAAAATATTGGCTTGCGTTTTCCATGGGATTAGGAAAGTTTAAATCTTGTTCCAAATACAAAACTTTTGCTTCGGGGTGGATAAAAAAACTTCCTTTAATGGCGGGAATTTTGTGCATTAAAGTCTTTAAAAAGGTGGTTTTGCCGACTCCGTTGGTCCCTCTTATCCAAAGCCTTGAGGAGGAGTTTAGATGAAGATTTATCGGCGGAATAAGCGTTTTGTCGTAACCGACTTCCAAATTCTTAACGACCAAAAGGTCTTTGGCGTTTAAATCGATATACGGAAAGGAAAATTCCGCGTCGGGGATATTCACGGGTTTTGACACGAGTTCCATTTTATCCAACATTTTTTGGCGGGAATGCGCCATTTTCGCCGTGGAAGCCCTCGCTTTGTTCTTGTCGATATAGTCGGTAATTCTTTTGATTTCCGCTTGTTGGCGCTTGTAAGCGTCCTCGTGCTGTTTTTGGTTCATTTCGCGTTGGGCTTTAAACTGAGTATAGTTGCCGCCGTATTTTTTAATTTCTCCGTTTTCTATGCTCACTATAAATTTAGAAACGGCGTCTAAAAATTTTACGTCGTGCGAAATAACCAAAAACGTCTTTTTGTATTCGTTTAAATATTTTATAAGCCAGTCGATATGTTCTACGTCTAAAAAGTTGGTAGGCTCGTCAAGCATCATGATATCGGGGGATTCTAACAGTAGTTTGCAAAGCATAAGTTTAGCCCTTTCCCCGCCCGATAAATTGGCGATAACGGTACTATAGCCCACGTTATGCATACCAAGCCCGTTGGCGACTTTCTTGATTTTCGCGTCTAAATCGTAAAACCCTTCGTCGGTGAGTCTATCTTGAAGGTTGGCGGATTTTTTTATCAGTTTATCTAATTCCGCGCCCTCTACGTTCGCCATATCTTCATAAAGTTTGTTTAGTTTTTCTTCCATTTCGTAAAGATAGGAAAAGGAAGAGGATAAATATTCCATAACGGTAAGGCTTCTATCTATATCGGCGTGTTGATCTAAATATCCTTTTCTGATGCCGTTAAGCCATAAAACCTCGCCGTCGTCTTGAGATATATTCCCCGCGATTATATTTATAAATGTGGACTTACCCGCACCGTTTAAGCCGACGACGCCTATATGCTCTCCGTTATTGACCGATAGATCGGCTTTTTCAAACAAAAATCTGTCGTCGTAGCGGTGTGTTAAGTTTTTAATTTCCAAAACGCTCATAAAAAAATTCTCTAAAATTTCGTAATACGATTAAATTGTAATATATTTTTTATTTGCTGTCAAGTTATTTGCCTTTTTTTACTAATTGTGATATAGTAGAGTTAATAAAAAAAGAGTTTAGGTAGTTACATTATGAAAACTAAATTTAAATACGGATTTAAAAAATATCAATACGCGGTAATGGCGGCGGTTATAGTTTTATCGCTTGCGGTTATCGTTATAAACGCTTTCCGCTTGATAAAATACGGTTACGATCCCGACAAACTTTTGGGGCAAATTACGTCTTTTCTTATTTCGGCGCTTATAATCGTTTTAATATCGTCCATTTTGATATCTTCTTATTACGAGGTAACCGAAAAAAGTTTCGTTTTGCGCTGGGGAATACTTAAAAACGAAATTCCCGCAAAAGATATAACTAAAATCGTTCATAACTTAACTCAAGACAAAATCGCAGTGTATTACGGCGCGGAAGATAACTTTATGGTCGTGTCCGCCGCAAAAATTCCGGTCCTTGATATAGTGGACGCTTTAAGAAGCCGAAACAAGAAGATTATATACCAAAGTTTATCCGACGAACCCGCTGAACCCGTCGAGTAATTTAAAACTTTCCATAATCCGCCTATTTTTGCCGATAACGGGCTTATAGGCGGACTTTTTTATTGCTTTATAGTCGTGATTTTAGGGCTGAATTTCGAGGGGAAAAGTTCGCGTGGTTTTTAGGTGAAAATTTTATGAAAATTTCGTCGATTTTTTTTGAAAAGTGCCGTAAAAATAATTGACATAAAAGCGCCTTGCGTATATAATTGTGTTTAGTTTTGTTAAACTTTTGGTTTAATATTGTAAAATGCAGTAAACTAAAAGTTTAGTATAACGAATTTTATTTACAAGGCGAATTATGGAATTAGGTGAAAAAATTAAACGCTTGAGATTGCAATGCGACCTTACGCAAGAGGAACTTGCTTTTAGATGCGAACTATCAAAAGGATATATTTCGCAACTCGAAAACGACTTAACCAGTCCTTCGATTGCGACGCTTAAGGATATTTTAACGGCGCTCGGTTCGTCGCTAAAGGAATTCTTTTCCGAAGTAGACGTTGACGAAAAAGTGGTTTTTACCGAACAAGACTTTATTGAAAAGGTTTCTGAAGGACAAACACTTAATTGGTTGGTGCCTAACGCGCAAAAAAATATGATGGAGCCTATTCATTTAGTTCTAAACCGCGGCGAAAAGACCGAGCAAGACGTCCCGCATGAAGGCGAGGAGTTCGGCTATATTTTAAAAGGAAAAATCAACCTGTATTTAGGCAAGAAAAAGTACGCGGTGTCTCAAGGGGAAAGTTTTTACTTCGAGGCAAACAAAGTACACTTTATCGAAAACGCAGGAGAAGGCAGCGCCGTTTTGATTTGGATTTCAACGCCGCCTACTTTTTAATGAAAACGCCGATAATCGACCTATCGGCGGACTTTTATAAATTATTTATCAAAAAAACGCTTAAAAGCAAAAAATAAATTACCGTTTTGAGGAGCGCTTTAACATGGCTGAAAAAATTATCGAACTTAAAAAAGTAACTAAAATTTTCGACGGCACCACGGTCGTCGATAACGTCGACCTTTATATCCGTAAAGGCGAATTCGTAACTTTATTAGGACCTTCCGGCTGCGGAAAAACCACTACGCTTCGTATGATAGCGGGGTTTGAAAAGCCCGACGGAGGGGAAATTTTGTTAAACGGCAAGGATATAACTCAAATTCCGCCGTACCTAAGACCTATCAACACGGTTTTTCAGCGTTACGCGCTTTTTCCGCACCTTAACGTTTACGACAACGTTGCGTACGGCTTAAAACTAAAACGCGTTAAAAACGTTTACGAGGACAAAAACGGTAAAAGAATAGAAAAATTAGAAAAACTTTCAAAAAAGACTATTTCGGACAAGGTATCTAAAGCCTTAAAAATGGTCGACTTAGAGGGTTTTGAAAAGCGTGACGTAACCACTTTATCAGGCGGACAACAACAACGTATCGCGATAGCGCGCGCAATTATTAACGAACCGCAAATTCTTCTTTTGGACGAGCCTTTAGGCGCGTTAGACCTTAAAATGCGCCAAGATATGCAGTTGGAACTTAAAGATATGCACAAAAAACTGGGCATTACCTTTATCTACGTTACGCACGATCAGGAAGAAGCGCTTACGATGAGCGACACCATAGTCGTTATGAACGACGGCGTAATTCAACAAATAGGCACGCCCGAAGATATTTATAACGAGCCCAAAAACTCTTTCGTCGCCGACTTTATCGGTGAAAGCAATATTATGAGCGGTACTATCGTAGGTGATAGAAAAGTAAGATTTATCGGACGCGTATTCGATATGGTCGACGATTTTCCTCTTCACGAAAAGGTCGACGTGGTCGTTCGTCCCGAAGATATTTTCCTTTTAGACAAAGACAAAGGTCAAGTAAACGGCAAAATTATTTCTTCCATTTTTAAAGGCGTTCATTACGAGATGACTTTCTTAATCGGAAAGACCGAAATCGTTATTCAAGACACCGTAGAAAGAAAGGTGGGTGAAGAAGCCAGCATCATAATAAAGCCAGAAGATATTCATATTATGAAGAAGGCGTACCTCGTAAACTCTTACGACGGCTATATCACCCAAAACAACAAGGTGTATTTTGCCGAAGGTGAATTCGATTGCGACGTTACCACTCTTTATCCCGGTTCCAAACTTGACGAGGAAGGCTATTTGATTACCGCGGAGGGTGAAAAACTCGATTTAACCGACGTCAAAGTCAAAGTCGAAGTACCCTTGGATAAAATCGAAGTCATCGACAACGAAGAAGATGGAACTTGTACCGGTGAAATTATTTCCATAATATATAAAGGCGACCATTACCAAATTATTATCCGTACGTTAGAGGAAGAAGAAGACTTCGTCGTCGACACCGAATATTTGTGGAACGAAAACGATAAAGTAAGCGTTAAGATAAAACCCGAAGATATTACGCTTAAATTAAAGGTGAAATAAAATGAAAACGGCTTTAAGATTTTCCAGAAAGCATTTAGGAATACCTTACGCGCTTTTCTTGCTCGTTTTCGTAATTTTTCCTTTATGCTTGATAGTTTATTACGCGTTTACCGACGCAAACGGGCGTTTTACCATCGGCAACTTTACCGACTTTTTCTCTAGAAGTTCCAACTTATACGTTCTATTGATAAGTTTTTCGCTTGCGGTTTTAACCACCGCGATATGTTTAATAATCGCTTACCCAGTGGCGTATATTCTATCAAGAAGCAGCGCTAAAAAAAGAAGCGTTTATTTGCTTTTATTTATCCTTCCTATGTGGATTAACTTCGTTTTAAGGACCGCTGCCATGAAGGAACTTTTATTCGCTCTTGACAAATTGGGTGTTTATAACGTAACCGATTGGTATTTTGTAAATACCGTAATAGGTATGGTTTACGACTATCTGCCCTTTACTATTTTGCCTATCTACACCGTCTTGTTGAAGATAGATAAAAACGTAATAGAGGCGTCTTCCGACCTCGGCGCAAACGGCGTTCAAACCTTTTTAAGGACGACGCTTCCGTTATCCATGCCGGGGATAGTAAGCGCGATAACAATGGTTTTATTGCCGACGACTACAAGTTACGTTATTTCCGACACTTTAGGTAACAGTAAAGTTACCATTATCGGTAAACTTATAGAAAACCAATTTAATATCGGAACCGCCGACAGTTGGCATACGGGTTCCGCGATTTCTCTTATTTTATTGTGCTTTATATTCGGAACTATGCTTATATCCGGCAAATTTACCGAAAACGACAACACGAGAGGTGGCGGCTTATGGTAAAAAAGATACTTCGCTCAACTTATTTATGGTTGATTTTAATATTCTTGTACGCCCCCGTACTTTTATTGGTAGTATACAGTTTTAACGCTTCCACCGAGATAGGAAGTTGGTCTACGAAGTGGAACTTTTCCCTCTATAAAATGCTATTTACCGACGAAAAGATTCTAAACGCTATCAAAAACACGGCGTTACTTGCGTTATCTTCAAGCGCTATTTCCACCGTTTTAGGCACTATCGGCGCGATAGGTATGTTTTATTCTAAAAAACGCACCTTCAAAATTTTTAACACGGTAACGCAAATCCCATTGGTTAACGCCGAAATAGTAACGGCTATATCGCTTGCTCTCGTATGCTCGATATTATTATTCCCGAGGACGTACGCGTCTTTGTTGATTGCGCACGTGGTATTAACCTTTCCGTTCGTCGTAACCAACGTTTTGCCTAAACTAAAACAAATGGATCCCAATCTTTACGAAGCGGGGTTAGACCTCGGCGCGTCACCGACGAAGGCTTTGTTTACCATAATTTTGCCGGAAATCATGCCGGGCGTCGCTTCCGGGTTTATGATAGCCATAACCCTTTCTTTGGACGACTATATAGTAACCAACTTCACTAAGCCGTCCACGATAGACACCATTTCCACGTACGCGTATAACGCTTACGCTAAAAACTCGGCTAACACTTCTATCCCGGCGCTCAGGGCGCTATCCGCGATAGTATTTGCGGTAATTATAATATCGGTTATCGCGGTAAACGTTACGGCAAACAAAAACGCCGAAAGGAGGGGTTAATATGAAGAGAATTCTTTCGGTATTAGTAGTCGTAGTAATGCTCGGCGCGATAGTTTGTTACTGTCTTTTAGGCGTCGATTTTTCAAGCGATGATAAAGACGTCGAGGTTTTAAGAGTTTATAACTGGGAAGAATACATTTCCGAATCCGACGCTAATAAAGTGGAGTGGAACGATTTCGTAAGCGGCGATTACGACCTTAGCGACGACGACGAATACGTAGATTTTATCTACCTTTTCGAATCTTATTGCAGACAAGAACTTAACCGCAAAGTAAAGGTGGAATATTCCACCTTCGGCACTAACGAAAACATGTATAACGAACTCAACCTATCCAAAAAGGTGGTCGGCGGCAAAACCACGTATTCTTACGACCTCGTTTGCCCGTCGGAGTATATGCTTTTAAAAATGCTTAAAGAGGATATGTTAGAGCCTTTATCGAGCGGTGATAGAAAAGACGTAAAAACTTACGACGAAAATTCTTCCGCGTATATAAGAAACCTTTTTAAAGGCTTAAGGATAACCTGCGACGACGGGGAAGACAGAACGTTGTACGATTACGCCACTTGCTATTGTTGGGGCACGATGGGGTACGTTTACAACCCCGAGAAGGTCGACCCCGAGGCGGCGAAGCATTGGAATCTTTTATGGGACGATAGGTATAAAGGCAAAAGCACCATTAAAGACAGCGTAAGGGACAGTTACATTTTAGCCTTAGGTTACGTTTTCGAAGACGAACTTAACGAGGTTAAACGAGAGTACGAAAGCGGAAAAATTACCGCCCGAGAGTACAATGCAAAACTAACCGAAATTTACAACCGTACCGACGACGATTCGGTCGCTAAAGCGGGAGAGGCTTTGACGGGCTTAAAAGACAGACTTTTCGGTTACGAAGTAGATAGCGGCAAAAAGGATATGGCGCAAGGTAAAATTTCTATTAACTTTGCTTGGAGCGGCGACGCCGTTTACACCATGGACTTTGCCGAAGAAATGACTAAAGAAAGTCCCGACGGTCCAACTTTATTAGAGTACGCTATCCCCGAAGAAGGCAGTAATATCTTTTTCGACGGTTGGGCGATGCCAAAAGGCGCTAACACCGAACTTGCAAGATTGTTTATTAACTTTATCGCTAAGGCGGAAAGCGGGCGTATGAATATGGATTACATCGGGTATTCTTCCGCGATTGCAGGCGACGTTATGTTTGAAAACGCTATCGACTGGTACGGAACTTGCGTTTTGACGCAGTCTGACGAAACCGACGAGGACGCGGTTTTGTTGGGCGATAAGTATTATACCGAAGTATATATCGGCGACTTGGACGAAGAAACGCTTGACGGTATGAAGGTTGTAGGTAAAGAAAACTTTTATAAGGTTGATTTACCCGAATACGACGATGACGATAATTTGGTCGGCGTCAAAGCGGGCGTCGAAACGGAAATTTTGTCGAGCGACTTGTCTTACTTTTTCAATACGGCGGCGGAAGGCGAGGAAGACTATAAGCAATATATTTTGTATTATCAAGGCAAAAACCGCCAATGCGAAACGCAGTATCCTTCTTACGATTTAGTTACACGTTGCACGGTAATGAAGTGTTTTTCCGACGAAGAACTTCGCACTTTAAACAATATGTGGGACACCGCTAAAGTCGGCGGAGCGTCCTTAGGAACGTTACTTTTAGTCATCGGCGTAGTATTAGCGCTTATTGCCGCCGCGGTAGTTATTACGGTATTGTATCGTAAAGACGTAATAAAACGCGTAAGCCTTAACAAAAACCTTAAACTTATATCTTCCGAAGAAATTAAGAGGTTTTAATTAAAAACTTAAGTTTAGTCGAAACGGTGAAAAAACGCCGATAATCGACCTATAGGCAGACTTTTTGGTGTAAAATGCCGATAAAAATGAATTGTTGTTGCGTAAAAAAGAGGGTTGTGCTAAAAAACAGCACAACCCTTTTCAACTTTGTTTTTAGTTTTTAAAAAACGTCTCGACCTTAATTTCGATTAGTTTTCGTTTGTTGGTGTTGAATTGTTTTAGAAGTTCGTAATCAACGTTTTTTTATGGAGGTTTTTACGGTTTCATTATAATCGCATCAACTAAAGTTATCAATGCTTTTGGCGTAAAAGGTCGTTTAATAGTCGTAGATTGTAAATTTTTTATAATATAAACGAGGGTATCATATAATTCCAATTTAAATTTTAGAGGGATTCATTGCTTTACAGTTTGCTTGTAGGTGAAACTATTAGCGCTAACCACGTTTTTTAGTGTAGCATACGCCGATTATATCATAAGTTGAATTTTGTGACACGATTTTGTCTTGAAATGTCAAAAAAATCCTGAGTTGCATCAAAATTGAAATCGTCTTTTTTGCACAATGCGTTTTTATGGGAACTAAATCGAGTTTTAAGCGAAAAACACACTTTTTAAATTCAATTTATTTGCAAAGCAAGGTTTTGTATCGGCGTAAATTGCAAAGGGGGTTGGTAAAAAAACTTTATTAAAAAAATTTTCTTTTATTAAATAACTTGACAAATAAATTGTGTAATTTTATAATGTAATCGTTATGAAAAATAATTGCGCGGGATTGATAAAATTTATAAAAACCGTAGGGATAGCGGCGCTTTGTTGTACGGTCGCACTGTTTGCGGGCTTAGTTGTCGAATCGTCTTTACCGACCGAAAAAAGCGGCGCTTTAAGCGACTTTTTTACCGAAAAGGTGGATTCGCTCGTAGACGTGTCGGGTAAAATCGACGACTCTTTAACTACGCAAAAGTTAGCCGTAAATAAATCGAACCTTACGCACGATTATTATTTCATAGGCGAAACCGTCGACTTAAAGTTGAATTTTTTCCCAGACAAAACTCGCGATACGGCGGTTACGTATTCGGTGGACGATGATTCCGTCGCAAAAGTAGACGAAAACGGAAAGGTTACTTTCGTAGGTATGGGCATCGTGAAGGTTGCTATAACGCTCGTTAGCGATAATTCTATAAATGACGGCGTTAGATTTTGGTGCGCGGGCGAAAACGTTTTAGCCGATGATCACCCCGAAAGGTTTTCTTTCAGTTTTCCTAAAAAAGACGATGCAGGCAATTTCGTGATAAAAAGAGGCGAGAAGGCTGCCGTAAAATTTAACGACGGCAAAACCAACGTTTCGATCGTTGAGTTAAAGTCGAAGGATAATTCTACGGTTTGCGTTACCGACGCGGGGACGTACGGATTAAAAGCCGGCGACACTGAAATTATTGCGGTTATAGAACGGGACGGCGTTAAAAAAACGACTTTCATCCCGGTTACCGTGATAGACGAGGGGTATTTACCGGTAACTTCGCTTACCTTTTCGTCCGACGTGTTTATCGAGGCGGGAAAAAGAGTTGATTACCGTAAACTTTTCGTTAGGGAAGAAGATAGACCTATAACCGATTACGACTGCGCGTTACAAACCAGCGATCCGTCCGTCGTGTCGGTAAGTAGCGGCGATTTAGTGGCGGTTTCGCCGGGGGAAGCGACTATTACTTTTACTTTGGCGCACGATCCGGCGCTAAGCGTTCAAAAGACGGTTACGGTTACGCGCGTACCGCCGACTAAATTGGTTATAGTAGGAGGCGATACGATTACGCCGAACGTAACGTTTGCGTACGAAGCCAACCACTCGCCCGAAAAATACGAAGACTGCGTTACTTGGTCGGTTGTAAAAGGCAACGCCACGATAGACCAAGAGGGTAATTTGACGGGCTTTTCTTTCGGCGAAGTCGTTATTCGTTGCCAAAGCACGATAAGCGAAGATTTATACGCCGAAAAAACTATACGCGTCGCGCTTTTCGATAGCGCTTATAGTTTCGTAAGAAAATTTATGGGACATATGGGTTTACACGCCCTTTTGGGGTTCGGTATCGCGTTTACTTTGCTGTTATTGTCAAAAAGTAAACTCGTAACTTTAATAACCCCCGGTTTAGGCTTTTTAACCGCAGTGTTTACCGAAGTATTGCAATATTTCGTGCCGGGAAGATATTGTTCGTGGACGGACGTTTTGACCGACTTTTTCGGTTCGCTCTTCGGTTTTTTGGCGGCGGTTATACTGACGGGCTTAATTATACTTATTTGGCATTTTATAAACCGCAAAAGTGCCAAAAAACTTGTGAAAACGCTAAAAACGATAAATTATACCAACGTTTTTAAAAAGACCGAGGAAATTCAAACCGTAATCCTTGACGAATTGGAGCGTCAACCCGACAATTCCGCTTTATCCGAAATAACCGCGATAGAGGAGTCTTAACTTGCGCGATTTACGGTTTTTAAAAGATTTTTAAAGGATTTTTGTTTTTAAGCGGTCGTTTTAAGACGTTTTTTAGCGGCGAAGGGGCTTTTTTTGCGGCGGCGAATATCGTTAAAAAGCCTCGTTTTTTCGCAGTTTTAAAATAATTCGCTAAAAAGGTTTAAAATTTTTAAAAACTTTGGATAAACGTTTGACAATGCCGATTTGATTTGCTATAATTTTCAAGCATTGTGTGAAGCGCGGGTGTAGTTCAATGGTAGAACACCAGCCTTCCAAGCT
>CAZMOD010000035.1:0-14830 GCA_964567885.1 uncultured Christensenella sp. | reverse complement strand
CATTTTTCAATATATTCACCACTGCTACTAGAATTTTTATAAAAACCTTTCGTCCAACAGTACCAACCTTTCGTCTCGTAGAAACCCTTTCGACCTGCAGTTCTTTGAGTAAAATGAAAAAAGCCCTGCAAAAGTACCAAATGACACTCCTACAAGGCTAACTGCTTACATTACAAATAGGGCAACAATTCCTTTATGCAAAGAAAAAAGGTCTGACACGTAACGTATCAAACCTATGCTTTTTAAATGGTAGAGACGAAGGGACTCGAACCCTTGACCTCACGGATGTGGACCGTGCGCTCTAACCGACTGAGCTATGCCTCCGAATATGGTGTTTTGCGGTGCGGCGCAAAGATGCGCGCGCGTATCTCGATTACGATAAAATATTAGCACTTTTTTAAATCGATGTCAAATCGTTTTAAGGTTTGATATAAAATTGAGCGGCAGTAGGCGCCGAATAAAGTCGAAAATCTTTTTTAGGGTTGTAAACTCCTGTAAATCTCGTTTTTTCAAAGCCGTACCTTCGGTTGGTCTTTTTTAATTGTAACGTTAGGGGAGGGGTAACGTTGAGGCTTTATTAAATTTCCACCTCTATCGCGACTACTTTTGAGTTTGGAAAATTATTTTTTGTTTCTTCAAGCGATTTGGGCGGAAGGCACTGTGCGGGTGCGTTTATCAGCATCGTTTTTACAAGGTCTTTCGCCATAAAAATAGCCTCGTCGCCATCTTTGCCGCAAGTAACGCCGCCGAAAATATCGGGGATGGTAACGTTTATCCAAGACTCGTCGTTTTTTTCCTTTTCTAAAACTGCGGGATAGATGTATTTCATGAAAGTTTAACCTCGATCGTTTTTTAAAGCGTTATAAGGAGGGTGATACGGTAACGGTACAAAAGCAAGCGATTGCTTTTTCGCTACCGAGTTCTCCGATTTTTTCGTTCGTCGTGCAAGCTATTCCGACGCGGTCTTTCGTTAAGCCCAATAAAGAGGCGAGGTTCCCCTTTATTAAATCGACGAAAGGGGAAAGTTTGGGCTTCTCTGCGATTATTGAAAAACTTGCGTTAACGGGCTTATAGCCTTGTTTTTTTGCTATTTCTAAAACTTTTTCTAGTAAAATTACGCTTGAAATATCTTTATATTTTTGGTCGGTGTCTGGAAAATAATTACCTATATCTTTAAGCGCGCAAGCCGATAGCGTTGCGTCCATAAGCGCGTGGATAACGACGTCCGCGTCGCTATGCCCTAAAAGCCCTTTGTCGTGAGGGATTTCGACACCGCCCAAAATTAAATTTCTTCCTTCCGCGAGTTGGTGTATATCGTAGCCGATGCCGCTTCTCGACGGCAAAAGTTTGCTAAAATCGGGCTTATAGGTCAACTTTACGTTGTTTTTGTCTCCTTCAACGTAGTTGCACGCGCCGATATATTTGCAATATACGCCGCAGTCGTCGGTAAAGACCTCGTCGCTTTTTATTTGCGAATACGCTTTTTTTATTTCTTCCGTTTTAAACGCTTGCGGGGTTTGCAAATTTAAAAGTTCACTTCTTTCCGTCTTTATAATTTTTTCGTTTTTTATCACTCCGACGGTTTCCGTCAAGGGTGTTACGGGGATGCAATTTCCTTTGTTAATCGCCTTATAGAGGCACTTTTTAATCAAATCGGCGGTAATAAACGGTCTTGCACCGTCGTGGATAAGTACGAATTCTCCTTGCGATTGGTTTAAGGCTTTACTAACCGATTCCGTCCTCGTGTCTCCGCCTAAGATAATCGAAACTTTTTCTGAAAGAGGCGAAAGCAGTTTTACGAATTCTTCAAAATCGCTTTTAGGCGCGGTAACGATAATTTCGTCGATTTCTTCCACGGCTAAAAAGGCGGAAACGGTTTTTTCTATAACCGTGCTTCCGTCGAAGAAAAACAAATTTTTATTTAGTTTTAGTCCGGCGCGTTCTCCGTTGCCCGCCGCGGTTACGATAGCCGTGTTCATATTGCTCCTTTTTTAGCCCCTTTAACCTTCTATTATTTCGTAAAGGGTTGACGCTTCGTCTTTTTTTACCGTTTCTTTTAAACTCAAAACCCTGAATTTAACCGAGCCGCTTCCGAAGCGTATTTCCACCTCGTCGCCGACTTTTAGCGAATACGACGGTTTAACGTCTTTTCCGAAAACGCTTACTTTGCCTCCTTTACAGGCGTCTTGAGCGACGGTTCTTCTCTTTAAAATACGTGAAACTTTCAAAAATTTGTCGATTCTCATATACTTCCTTTAAAAAACGCGCTTCGGCTGCGCCCATATATAAATATTATATATTTTTTAAAAAATATTAAAATATCGCGCGAAATTGCTTGACACGAAGCCGAACCGAGGTTATAATATATAGATGCTACAATGCCGCATTATGTATAAGCGGGCTTAGCCCGAATTTTCAACCGTTAAAAATGTTTGAAAATATGCGGAGTTTTGTAATAAACGAGGCAAAAAACACAAGTCTTTGTGGAATTTACTTCGTTATTATACAACATCTTGTAAAAAAAATCAACGAATAGATAGCAATTTTTCAAAAAAGGAGCGAAGCTAATGACACGAAATTTACCGTCAGCGATGTTCGGAAACGTAGAAAGACGAACTTTCTCTCGCATTAAAGGGTCTCAAGAGATGCCTAACCTCGTAGAGGTGCAAAAAGACTCTTATCAATCCTTCATAGACGAAGGTATTGCGGAGGTTTTTGAAGATTTCTCGCCGATCACTGACTTTTCCGACCGTTTCGAACTTTACTTTCTCGATCACAAACTAATCGACAAACCGAAGTATAGCGAAAAGGAGTGTCGCGATCGTGACGCGACTTACGCTATTCCTTTGAGGGTAAACGTAAGACTCGTTAATAAAATTACGGGCGATATTATCAACCAAGAAGTTTTCATGGGGGATCTTCCCAAGATGACCGATAACGGTTCGTTTATTATAAACGGGGCGGAAAGGGTTATAGTATCCCAACTCGTTCGTTCGCCGGGCGTTTATAACGGGTTCGAATTCGATAAATCGGGTAAAAAGCTCTTCAACACAACGGTTATTCCTAACCGCGGCGCTTGGCTTGAGTTCGAACAAGACAATCAAAAGGTTTTGTGGATAAAGGTTGACAGAACGCGTAAGCTTCAAGTCACCATCCTTTTGCGTGCTTTAGGTTTCGAATCCAATCAAGAGATTTTAGATATCTTCGGCGAAGACGAATATATCAAAGCGACTATGGATAAAGACAACACCAAAACGGTTAAGGAAGGTTTGTACGAACTTTATCGTCGTCTTCGTCCGGGTGAAGTCCCTAACGACGACGCGGTTAAGATCAACTTAAAGAACGTATTCTTTGATCCTCGTCGTTACGACTTGGCTAAAGTCGGTCGTTATAAATTTAATAAGCGCTTGAATTTGGCGGCGCGTATCGTAGGGCTTACTTTGGCGGAAGACGTTATAAACGAAGACGGTGAAGTAGTCGCGTTAAAAGGCGAGGTTGTTTCTCGTGAAAAAGCCGAAGCAATCCGCGACGCGGGCGTAAACGTAGTAACGGTAGTCGTTCCCGGCGGAAAACATAGAATCATTGCGAACAACACCGTAAGTTTCAAGGCGATCACGGGACTTAATTCGAGATTTTTCGGTCTTATCGACACCGTTCACTATCCTTCTTTAAAGTTTGCCGAAAAGGTTAAAGATTTAGCCAACGAAATCGGTATCGAAGAAGCGGCGGACAAACTCGTTGACGAAATCAACGCTATACACTATACCGAGGAAACTCCTTCCGACGGAACGGAAGATAAGCCCGAGGTTAAAAAGAACGCCGAAAAACGTAAAGAACAAAGAAGAAAATTCGTCGTTGCTTGCGTAGAGTTCTTTAAGATTTTAGAAGGCGGCGTAACTTCCAAAATCGACGCCGAAACCAAAAAGACGATCAAACCCGTTCTTAACGTATTAAACCATAAACACATTACGGTTGACGATATCGTTGCTTCCTTGTCTATAAACCTCGACCTTTGCTACGGCATCGGCGATGTTGACAATATCGACCACTTAGGCAACCGTCGCGTTCGTTCGGTAGGCGAACTTTTGCAAAACCAATTCAGAATCGGTATCGCAAGGTTAGAGCGTCTTATCAAAGAAAGAATGGCGACGCAAGATCCCAAGGAAGTAACTCCTCAAGGACTTATCAATATAAGACCGGTTAACTCGGCTATAAAGGAATTCTTCGGTTCCTCTCAACTTTCTCAATTTATGGACCAAACCAACCCCATTGCGGAACTTACCCACAAGCGTAAATTATCCGCGTTGGGTCCCGGCGGTTTAAACAGAGAAAGAGCCAGTTTCGAAGTCCGCGACGTTCACTACACTCACTACGGCAGAATGTGCCCTATAGAAACCCCCGAAGGTCAAAACATAGGTCTTATTTCTTCCTTGACTACTTACGCTAAAGTTAACGAATACGGCTTTATCGAAACTCCCTATAGAAGAGTGGATAAAGAAACCGGCGTAGTTACCGACGACGTAAGATATTTAACCGCCGACGAAGAAGACGAATTCATCGTTGCGCAAGCGAACGAGCCGCTAGATGAAGAAGGCAGATTCGTTAACGAACGCGTTTCTTGCAGAAGAAGAGAAGAAATTACCGAAGTCGACAGAAGTCATATCGACTATATGGACGTTTCGCCCATGCAATTAGTTTCCGTTGCTACCGCGCTTATTCCTTTCTTGGAAAGCGATGATACGCACAGAACCTTGATGGGGTCCAACATGCAACGTCAAGCCGTTCCTTTATTAAAACCCGAAAACGCGATAGTCGGTACCGGTATCGAGGCTAAAATCGCTTACGACTCCGGCGTTATGGTAATCGCTAAGGAAGCGGGCGTGATTAAGTCGGCGTGCGGCGACGAAATCGTAATCACCGACGACGAAGGCGAAGATCACGTTTATACTCTTAAAAAATTCCAACGTTCCAACCAAGGAACTTGTATCAACCAACGCCCCATCGTTTCCGCGGGCGATAAGGTTAAACCGGGCGACGTTTTGGCGGACGGTCCTTCCACCGCTAACGGCGAACTCGCTCTCGGTAGAAACATTCTCATCGGCTTTATGACGTGGGAAGGTTATAACTACGAAGACGCAATTCTTCTTTCCGAAGAATTAGTTCAAGACGACGTCTTTACTTCCATCCATATCGAAGAGCACGAAACCGAAGCGCGCGACACCAAACTCGGTGAAGAAGAAATCACGCGTGAAATCCCCAACGTCGGCGACGACGCGTTAAAGGATTTGGACGCCGACGGTATTATAAGAGTCGGTGCCGAGGTCATGAGCGGCGATATATTGGTCGGTAAGGTTACCCCCAAGGGCGAAACTGAACTCACCCCCGAAGAAAGACTTTTACGCGCTATTTTCGGTGATAAGGCAAGAGAGGTAAGAGATACTTCCCTCCGCGTTCCTCACGGCGAAAGCGGTATAGTCGTAGACGTAAAAGTATTTACGAGGGCGAATAAAGACGAACTTGCGCCCGGCGTTAACAAACTCGTAAGGGTTTATATCGCTCAAAAGCGTAAGATTTCCGTCGGCGACAAGATGGCGGGCCGTCACGGCAACAAGGGCGTTATCTCGAGAGTATTGCCGAGATACGATATGCCTTTCTTGGCGGACGGTACTCCTTTACAAATTTTATTGAACCCGTTAGGCGTTCCTTCCCGTATGAACATAGGACAAGTTCTTGAAGTACACTTAGGACTCGTTTGCAAACAACTCGGTTGGAAGATCGCTACCCCCGTATTCGACGGCGCGACGGGTGACGAAATTAAAGAATTACTTGCTGAAAATCAAATCGTTAACCCCGACGGCGAAGTCGACGGTAAGATTCAATTATACGACGGCAGAACGGGCGAACCTTTCGAAAACCGTTCGACGGTCGGTCAAATGTATATGATTAAGTTACACCACTTGGTCGACGACAAGATTCACGCAAGGTCCACCGGTCCTTACTCCTTGGTAACTCAACAACCCTTAGGCGGCAAGGCGCAATTCGGCGGACAACGTTTCGGTGAAATGGAAGTTTGGGCGTTAGAAGCTTACGGCGCCGCACACATTTTGCAAGAAATTTTAACCGTTAAATCGGACGATATCGTGGGTAGAAGAAAGACTTACGACTCCATAGTAAACAAGGGCGACGATAACTCCGAACCGGGTATTCCCGCTTCGTTCAAGGTTCTGTTAAAAGAACTTCAATCTCTTGCATTGGATATGAAAGTGTTGACCGAAACCGGCGACGAAATTTCGCTTAAAGAACTCGAGGACGACGAAGTTGACGAAAGAATGCTCGTTACCGAAAGAGAAAAGACCGAAAGCGTCGACCTTGACGTATCGGGCGGCGAAGAAGCGACGGAAGAAGTTGAATCTACCGATATCTTCGACGAAGAGTTCGGACTTGACGACGGCGACCTTGAAAACTTCACGAGCGACGGTCTTTTGGACGACGATTTCGACGACGATTACGACGATTTGGAAAACCTTGACAATCTCGACCTTTTGGACGACGATTTCGACGACGATAACTAATTAGGAGGTAGTAATACGTGTTTGAACTTAACAATTTCGACGCCATACAGATAGGCGTTGCTTCTCCTGAAAAAATCAGAGGATGGTCTTACGGTGAGGTAACCAAGCCCGAAACCATCAACTACCGTACCCAAAAACCCGAAAGAGACGGTCTTTTCTGTGAAAAGATTTTCGGGCCTACCAAGGATTGGGAGTGTCATTGCGGTAAATATAAAAGAATTCGCTATAAAGGCGTTATTTGCGATAAATGCGGCGTAGAAGTTACCCGCTCCAAAGTAAGACGCGAGCGTATGGGGCATATCGAACTTGCCGCGCCCGTTTCTCACATTTGGTATTTCAGAGGCGTTCCCTCGAGAATCGGATTGGTTCTCGATATGAGCCCTAAGAACTTGGAACAAGTGCTTTATTTTGCTTGCTTCGTGGTTTTGGATCCCGGTACTACCGACTTTACCTACAAACAAGTTATCAACGATAAAGAAAGAGACGAAGCCATTGAAAAATTCGGTTACGGCTCCTTCAAAGCGGGTATGGGCGCAGAAGCCATTAAAGAACTTTTGATGGCGGTTGACCTCGATAAAGAAGTCGAAGAAGTAAGAGAAATAATCACCAAAAGTCCTTCCGGACAAAAGAGGGTTAAAGCCGTTAAAAGATTGGACATTTTGGAAGCTTTTAGACGTAGCGGCAACCGCCCCGAATGGATGATTTTGGACGTTATTCCCGTAATCCCGCCCGAACTTCGTCCTATGGTTCCGTTGGAAGGCGGTAGATTCGCAACCAGCGACTTAAACGACTTATACAGAAGAGTTATTAACCGTAACAACAGACTTCGTAAGCTTATGGAACTCGGCGCGCCCGATATCATCATAAGGAACGAAAAGAGAATGTTACAAGAAGCCGTAGACGCTTTAATCGACAACGGCAGACGCGGCAAGGCGGTATCCGGCGCGGGTAACCGCGACCTTAAATCGCTTTCCGGCATGCTTAAAGGTAAGCAAGGTCGTTTCAGACAAAACCTTTTGGGTAAGCGCGTAGACTATTCCGGCCGTTCGGTTATCGTAGTAGGTCCCGAACTCAAACTTTATCAATGCGGTTTACCTAAAGAAATGGCAATCGAATTGTTTAAACCTTTCGTAATGAAGAAGTTGGTTGAAAACAATCAATGCCACAATATAAAGAGCGCTAAACGTACGGTTGAAAGGATGAAACCTTGCGTATGGGAGATTTTGGAAAACGTTATTAAAGATCACCCCGTACTTTTAAACCGTGCTCCCACGCTTCACCGTTTGTCCATACAGGCTTTCGAACCCGTTTTAATCGAGGGAAGAGCAATTAAACTTCACCCCTTGGTTTGCGGCGCGTTCAACGCCGACTTCGACGGCGACCAAATGTCCGTACACGTACCTTTATCCATCGAAGCGCAAGCGGAAGCAAGATTTTTAATGCTTTCTTCCAACAACATTTTAAAACTTTCCGACGGTAAGCCGGTTATGTCGCCTACTCAAGACATGGTTTTAGGTTGCTACTATTTAACCATCGTAAGACGCGAACACGGCAAAAAATACGACGCTAAGTTTAACGAATGCGAAGACGGCGTTTTATATAACGCGGGTATCTACGACGAGGACGAAGCAATCGTCGCGTATCAAGCAAAACAACTCAACTTGCAAGACGAAATTTTCGTTCGTAGGACGGTTACCGCTCCTAACGGCGAAGTAGTAAGCAAGATGGTTAAAACCACCACGGGTAGAATCGTTTTTAACCGCGCTATTCCCCAAAATATCGGTTTAGCAAAGAGGGAAACCCCGCAAGATTATTGCGATTTAGAGGTTAACTACCTCGTCAAGAAAGGCGACCTTAAAAAGATCGTTAACGCTTGCTTTAAGACGGGCGGTTCTTCCTTGGCTGCGGAAGCGCTTGACAGCATAAAGGCTTTGGGATACAAGTATTCGACTATCGCGGGATTAACTACCAGCGTATTCGATATGCACATCCCCGAAAGAAAACACGAAATCCTCGAAACCGCCGAAAAGGAAGTTTTGCGCGTAGATAAACTCCACGCAAGAGGACTTCTTACCGAAAACGAAAGATATAAAAAGGTGGTTGAACTTTGGACGGACGCTACTAACGAAATTTCCGACCAAATCACAACCAATACCGAAAAATTCAATCCTATCACGATGATGGTTGACTCCGGCGCGCGTGGTTCTAAGGACCAAATTAAGCAACTCGTCGGTATGCGTGGTCTTATGACCAACCCGAACGGTAAAATCATTGAAATCCCCGTTAAATCTTGCTTTAGAGAAGGTCTTTCCGTTTTGGAATACTTCATTTCTTCCCACGGTGGTAGAAAGGGCTTGGCGGATACCGCGTTAAAGACGGCGGACTCCGGTTACTTAACGAGGCGTTTAGTCGACGTTTCCCACAACGTAATTATTCGTGAAGAAGACTGCTTCGAGGGAACGGGTGAAAAGCCGAAGGGCGTTTGGATTTCCAACATCGTCGGATACGAAGGAAATAAAGAAAAGATTATCGAATCTTTGGAAGACAGAATTATCGGTCGTTACACGATTGACGACGTATGCTACCCCGAAGGACACGAAAGGGCGGGCGAAGTCATCGTTAAAGGCGATACTATGATTTCCGAAGAACAAGCCAAGGAAATTACCAAGGCGGGTATCGATAAAGTCTTGATAAGAAGCATATTTACTTGTCGTTCGAGAAACGGTATATGCGCTAAGTGTTACGGAAAGAACATGAGTAACAACTTACCCGTCAATATCGGTGAAGCGGTCGGCGTTATAGCCGCTCAATCCATCGGTGAACCGGGTACTCAACTTACCATGAGAACCTTCCACACCGGCGGTATCGCGTCTACCGAAGATATTACGCAAGGTTTGCCGAGAATCGAAGAATTATTCGAAGCGCGTCGTCCTAAAGGGCAAGCGGTTGTTTGCGAACAAAGCGGCGTCGTAACCGTAGAGGAAAGAGAGGGACTTCGTCACGTTATCGTTAAAGGCGACGGCGTAGGCAAAGAAAGCACGAAAGATTACGCTATTCCTTTCTCTGCCGATCTTAAAGTTAAGACGGGTGACTACGTAGAACCCGGTAAAGTTTTGACTTCCGGTTCCGTATATCCGCAAGACATTTTAAAGACTCAAGGCGTAAAGGGCGTTCAAGATTACATCTTGCGTGAAGTTTTATCCGTATACCGCGCGCAAGGCGTTGATATCAACGATAAACACGTAGAAATCATCGTTCGTCAAATGATGAGAAAGGTTCGCGTTGAAAACTGCGGAGACACCAACCTACTCCCCGGTGAATCGGTCGACCTTATCAGGTTCGAGGACGAAAACGCCAAGGCTATGGATCAAGGTTTAAGACCGGCTACCGCGAAGAGAACGCTTCTCGGTATCACTAAAGCCGCTCTCGCGACCGAAAGTTTCTTATCCGCCGCTTCCTTCCAAGAAACAGCAAAAGTTCTTACCGAAGCCGCTATTAAGAATAAAGTCGACCCGTTGCTCGGCTTAAAAGAAAACGTCATCATCGGTAAACTTATTCCCGCGGGTACCGGCGTAAAGGATTATAAGCAATTAAATCCTCAAGTTAACACCGTTCCCGAAGAACAAGTTTTGTAATAAACGTAAAAAAATCAATAATTATCCTTGCAAAGGGGGTAAATTTGCCCCCTTGCAAGCAAATAGTAGATTTTACGCCGAAAAATACCCTATTTAAATATAAATAAAAGGCGTATATCTGCATAAAAACCGTCAATTCATTTGACTATTAAGCCAAAAAATGATAGAATTTACGGGCAGGGGTTGAGGGATTTAACCCCGAAAGTTTTAATTTGTTTTTCACCGCGCCTTTTCGGCAGTCGGTCGAAATATTCCGAAATCTTAAAAGGAGGTAAAAAATGCCTACAATTAACCAGATTATCAAGCATTCCAGACGCACTGCGACGGAAAAGAGTAAGGCTCCTATTTTGGATTCTTGTCCTCAAAGAAGAGGCGTATGCCTTTCCGTTACTACGACTTCTCCCAAGAAGCCTAACTCGGCAATGCGTAAGATTGCAAGAATCAGATTGACCAACAAGCAGGAAGGTATCGTTTACATTCCCGGCGAAGGTCACAATCTTCAAGAGCACAGCTCCGTTTTAATCAGGGGCGGCAGGGTTAGAGATTTACCGGGCGTCAGATATCACATTATCCGTGGTACTCTCGATACGGCAGGCGTAGCAAAACGCAGACAAGCGCGTTCTAAATACGGCGCAAAGAGACCTAAATAATTTCTAAACCCACACACTACTTATTTACCTACTTATTTCGGAATATCGACCAAAGGTATTAGCCCGAAACCGAGTAGGCAGTATCCTCTTTTAGAGGAGAAGGTTCGCTACCTTATATATTATATAATAATGATAAGGCGTGCGATAGCTGTACGCGGGCAAATGCCCAAAAAAATTTAAAAGGAGATTTAATTATGCCAAGAAGAGGCTCAGTCCCCAAGAGGGACGTGCTACCCGATCCTTTATACGGAAGCAAGGTCGTAACGAAGCTCGTTAACCAAGTTATGCTTGACGGTAAGAAGGGTATCGCACAGGGTATCGTTTACGATGCTTTTACCATGATGAGCGAGAAGACGGGCAAGGAAGCCATTGAAGTATTCAATCAAGCGCTTGCAAACGTTATGCCTCAACTCGAAGTAAAAGCAAGACGCGTAGGCGGTTCCAACTACCAAGTCCCGATGGAAATCAGGGAAGAAAGAAGACAAACTTTAGCTATTCGTTGGATCGTTTTGAATGCCAGAAAACGCAGTGATCGCGATATGTACGCAAGACTTGCTAACGAACTTATAGACGCTTTCAACAATACGGGCGGTGCCGTAAAGAAGAAAGAAGAAATGCACAGAATGGCAGAAGCAAACAAAGCGTTTGCTCACTTCCGTTGGTAATATAGGTGAAGAATGCCAAGACAAGTTGAACTTAAAAATACTAGAAATATCGGTATTATGGCTCACATCGATGCCGGAAAAACCACTACTACGGAGCGTATTCTATTTTACACGGGGAAAACACATAAGCTTGGTGAAACTCACGAAGGTTCCGCTACGATGGACTGGATGGTTCAGGAACAAGAAAGGGGAATTACGATAACGTCGGCGGCAACGACCTGCTTTTGGAAAGGCAACCGCATAAACATTATCGACACGCCGGGTCACGTAGACTTCACCGTTGAAGTTGAAAGGTCCTTGAGGGTTTTGGACGGCGCGGTCGCAACCTTTTGTGCAAAAGGCGGCGTAGAACCTCAAAGCGAAACTGTTTGGCGTCAAGCCGATAAATACGGTGTTCCTCGTATTGCTTACGTAAACAAAATGGATATAAACGGCGCTAACTTTAACGGTGCGGTGCAAATGATGCACGACAGACTTAACGCTAACGCCATCCCCATTACTTTACCGATAGGCAAGGAAGACACCTTTACCGGTATCATCGACGTAATAAACCAAGAAGCCATCGTTTATTCGGACGCGCTCGGAAAAGAAGAACAAGTCGTTGAAATTCCCGACGACTATAAGGAAGAAGCTTTATTCGCAAGAGAAAGACTTATCGAAGCGTGCGCCGATATTGACGACGATTTAGGCGAAAAATATCTTTTAGGCGAAGAAATCACCGTTGACGACTTAAAACGCGTAATCCGCAAAGGAACTATCGCGATGAAAATGGTTCCCGTACTTTGCGGTTCAAGTTACCGTAACAAAGGCGTTCAACACTTAATCGACGCTATCGTCGATTACCTTCCCAGCCCCGTTGACATCGCGCACGTCGTCGGCGTCAACAAAAACGGACAGGAAGAAGAAAGGGTTACCTCGGACGACGCACCGTTCTCAGGTCTTGCGTTTAAAATCGTTGCGGACCCCTTCGTCGGAAAAATTGCTTTCTTTAGAGTATATTCCGGTCATTTAGCGTCGGGCTCTTACGTATACAACAGCACGAAAGGCAAAAAGGAAAGAGTCGGCAGACTCCTACTTATGCACGCTAACCACAGAGAAGAACTTCCCGAAATCTACGCGGGCGACATTTGCGCCATCGTCGGTTTAAAAGATACTTCGACGGGTGATACTCTTTGTAGCGAAAACGCTCCTATTATCTTAGAGCAAATGGAATTCCCCGATCCCGTTATCCGCGTTGCCATCGAACCCAAGACCAAACAAGGTCAAGAAAAGATGACTACGTCCTTATTAAAACTTGCCGAAGAAGACCCCTCTTTCAAGTTTTATACCGATAACGAAACCGGACAAACCATTATCGCGGGTATGGGTGAGTTACACTTAGAGATTATAGTCGACAGATTGCTTCGTGAATTCAAGGTCGAAGCGACGGTCGGCAAACCTCAAGTCGCTTACAGAGAAACCTTCCGTCAAGCAGTCGACGCAGAAGGTATGTACAAGCGTCAATCGGGTGGTAAAGGTCAATACGGTCACTGTAAAGTTACCTTCGAACCTTTGGAACCCGGTTCGGGATTCGTATTCGAAGACAAGACCGTCGGCGGCTCTATTCCCAAGGAATATATCGATCCCGTCAGACGCGGTATCGAAGAAGCGGCTAAAAACGGTATACTCGCCGGTTACGAAGTCGTTGACTTTAAAGCAACCGTTTACGACGGAAGTTATCACGAAGTCGACTCTTCGGAAATCGCTTTCAAAATCGCAGGTTCTATGGCGTTTAAAGACGGCGTAAAACGCGCGAAACCCGTATTATTAGAACCTATTATGAAGGTTGAAATAGTTACCCCCGACGATTACTTCGGCGACTTAATGGGTGACGTTTCTTCAAGAAGAGGTTCCATCGTCGGTACCGACGATAGAAACGGTGCAAAAGTTATCGATTGCGAAATTCCTCTATCCGAAATGTTCGGTTACGCTACCGACTTAAGATCGAGGACGCAAGGCAGAGGACAGTACACGATGCAGTTTGCCCACTACAACGAAGTACCTAAGTCCGTTGCCGAAAAGATTATCGGTGACAGAGCCGTAAACAACTAAACTTAAGAGTTAATTTTTAAAAAAATTAAGCGCTTAGCGCTAAAAATAAAAAAATAAAAAACAAACAATTTTTAATTTCGGAGGAAACAAAAACATTATGGCAAAGGCAAAATTTGACAGAAGTAAACCCCACGTAAACATTGGTACCATCGGCCACGTTGACCATGGTAAAACTACCTTAACCGCTGCAATCACCATGGTTTTAGCTTGCAACGGTCAAGCTGCTAAGATGAGATATGACGAAATCGACAAAGCGCCTGAAGAAAAGGCAAGAGGTATTACCATTAATACCGCTCACGTTGAATATCAAACCGCAGCTCGTCACTACGCTCACGTTGACTGCCCCGGCCACGCCGACTACGTTAAGAACATGATCACCGGTGCCGCTCAAATGGACGGCGCAATCTTAGTAGTTGCTGCTACCGACGGTCCGATGCCCCAAACTCGTGAGCACATCCTTCTTGCTCGTCAAGTAGGCGTTCCTTACATCGTAGTATTCTTAAACAAGACCGATCAAGTTGACGATCCCGAACTTTTAGAACTCGTTGAAATGGAAGTTAGAGAACTTCTTAACGAATACGACTTCCCCGGCGACGATACTCCTATCATCAAAGGTTCCGCTCTTAAAGCTTTGGAAAAGGCTACCAGCGGCTGCCCCGATGCAGAAGTATTGGCTGCTCCCGAATGCAAGTGCGTTTTAGACCTTATGGATGCTATCGACTCTTACATTCCTACCCCTGCACGTGAAGACAGCAAGCCCTTCTTGCTCCCCGTTGAAGACGTATTCACCATCTCCGGTCGTGGTACCGTTGCTACCGGCCGTGTAGAAAGAGGTGTTGCACACGTAGGCGATCCCGCTGAAATCGTTGGTCTTAAAGAAAAATCCGCTACCACCGTTATCACCGGTCTTGAAATGTTCCGTAAACTTCTTGACGAAGCACAAGCGGGCGACAACGTAGGTGCGTTACTCCGTGGTATCGACAGAAAGAACATCGAACGTGGTCAAGTTATCGCTAAACCCGGTTCAATTCATCCTCATACCGAATTCACCGGTCAAGTTTACGTTTTAACCCAAGCTGAAGGCGGAAGACATACTCCTTTCTTCAACAACTATCGTCCTCAATTCTATTTCAGAACCACCGATGTTACCGGTACCATCTCCCTTCCTGAAGGCGTAGAAATGGTAATGCCCGGCGACCACGTAACCATCACCGTTA
>CAZMOD010000034.1:0-15079 GCA_964567885.1 uncultured Christensenella sp. | reverse complement strand
ATATTTATTTGATAAAAAAGAATGTTTTTGAGCTTTTTTAGTAAAAAAATTTTTCTTTATCTTAATTATATAATTTTATTTGCGAAAAGAAAAGCAAAAACACGCTTTTACTTAAAATCAATTTGATTTAATATTAAAAAAGGGGTATAATGCTTTCGTAAGCAAATTTAAAGGTAACTTATGAGCGCAACTAATAAATTTCAAAAGGATATGACGAAGGGCAAAATACCTTCGCTTATGATAAGCTTTGCACTTCCTATCCTTTTAAGTCAATTTTTCCAACAACTATATAATTCGGCGGACGCTTTTATCGTCGGCAAGTTTTTAGGAACCAACGCTTTCGCCGCCGTTACGTCTTCGGGAAACCTCATTTTTTTGATGACGAGTTTTTTTACGGGTATGTCGTTAGGCGCCGGTATAGTAATTTCCAAATACTTTGGCGCGGGTGATTACGAGTCTATGGAAAAAACGGTACACACCCACGTCGCGATAGGCTTTTTAAGCGGTACGCTTTTAACCGTATTGGGGGTAACGCTATCTCCCGTTTTATTAAGGCTAATGAAAACCGACGAGGCGGTTATGCCCGAAGCGGTCGAGTACTTCCGTTACTATTTTTGGGGCGGAATACCTATGGTTTTATATAACGTTTGCCAAAGCATAATGAATGCTTTCGGCGACAGTAAACGCCCCCTTTACTATCTTATATTTTCGTCGGTTACCAATATCGTTTTAGACACGGTATTTTTGGCAATTTTCCGTTTCGGCGTATGGTCGGCGGCGGTAGCGACGGGGATATCTCAACTTTTAAGCGTAGTCCTTTGTTTTATTCAACTTTCCAAAAAAGGCAACGCGGTAACGGTTTCCTTTAAAAAAGTCAAACTGCATTTGCGTTACGCGAAAGAAATTATCAAATACGGCATACCTTCAGGGGTGCAAAATTCCGTAATAGGGCTTGCAAACGTAGTCGTTCAATCGTACATAAATTCCTTTGGAAATTTTGCTATGGCGGCGTACGGCGCGCATTGTAAAGTGGAAGGTTTTGCCTTTTTGCCGATTAACAGTTTTACTATGGCTATTTCTACTTTTATAAGTCAAAACCTCGGTGCGGGTAAAAAAGACAGAGCGAAAAAGGGCGCGAGGTTCGGTTTGATAACTTGCGTTTTATTAGCGGCTACGATAGGCGTGTTGTATTATATATTCGCGGACGCTTTTATCGGGTTTTTCGACGACACGAAGGAAGTAATTCACTACGGAAAAATGCAAGCGAGGACTGTTTCTTTATTTTACGCGCTATTGGCGTTTTCACACGGGATAGCGGCGGTGTGCAGAGGTGCCGGCAAAGCCTTCGTGCCGATGCTCGTAATGCTTTCGGTGTGGTGCATCTTTAGAATAATTTACATAACGATTATTATGGGAATATTCAACGATATAGCCTACGTTTACCCCGCGTATCCGATAACTTGGTTTATAAGCAGCGTCGTCTTCCTTATATATTATAAATTTTCTAATTGGGAAAACGGCTTCGACGCACGTAAAAAAGAAAAAATAACCGTCGAAAACTAAAAAAATGAACCTTATTTCATATTTCCCTTTAAAAATTCTTGATTGAACGAGAAAATATGTGATACAATATAAAAAACTGAAAAAATTACCGAGAGGTTACGTATTATGACGAAAAAAGAATTAGAAAAAGCAAAAAAAGAATTGTTATTTAAGCGTGAAAGTTTATCTTCTAAGTCGCAAGATAGCGCTATCTACGATTACGCGGAAGGCTACAAAGCCTTTTTGGACGCCGGCAAAACCGAGCGTGAAGCAGTAAAATACGCTCAAGCGGTGTTAACCGAGAAGGGTTATAAACCTTTTCGCTTCGGCGACAAACTTGAAAAGGGAGGCAAGTATTATTTAAACAACAGATTCAAGTCTATTTGCGCCTTCCGTATCGGTAGCAACGTCGAAAAGGGCGTGAAAATAGTCGGCGCGCATATAGATTCGCCGAGGCTCGATATAAAACAAAATCCGTTGATTGAAAAAGACGATATCGCTTACTTAAAAACTCATTACTACGGCGGCATCAAAAAATATCAATGGACGACGATACCTTTGGCGCTTCACGGCGTTATCGTTAAAAAGGACGGTGTAAGCGTAGACGTTAAAATCGGCGACGATTTAAACGATCCTATCTTTTGCATAACCGACCTTTTGCCGCACTTAGCCAAAGATCAAAACCAAAAAGTTTTGGCGCAAGCGTTTACCGGCGAGGGACTTAATCTTTTGATGGGCACCGATAGTATTTCGGAAGATGCCGACAAGGGCGTAAAGCTTAACGTTTTAAAACTTTTAAACGAAAAATACGGTATTTCGGAAACCGACTTTTTATCGGCGGAACTTTGCGCGGTCCCTGCTCAAAACGCAAGGGATTTAGGGCTTGACAGATCTTTAATTTCCGCTTACGGACACGACGATAGAGTATGCGCGTATCCCGCGCTTACCGCGTTTTTACAAACCGAAGAGTCCGACGACACCGCTTTATGCCTTCTTGCCGACAAAGAGGAAACCGGTTCCGACGGCGTAACCGGTTCGCAATGCTCTATTTTATACGATTTAATCGACGAAATTTGCGACGACTTTAAAGTTAACAAAAACAAAGTTAAAATGAATTCCGTTTGTCTTTCCGCCGACGTTACCGCCGCTTACGATCCTTTGTACGCCGACGTATACGAAAAGAATAACGCTACCTTTATAAACGGCGGCGTTGCCATTTGCAAGTATACCGGTTCACGCGGGAAAGGCGATACGAGCGACGCTTCTTGCGAACTCGTCGGAAAAGTAAGAAGATTGTTGGATAAAAACGGAGTCGTTTGGCAAATGGGCGAATTAGGTAAAGTCGATCAAGGCGGCGGCGGAACTATCGCTAAATACGTCGCAAACCACAATATCGACACCATCGATATCGGCGTTCCCGTACTTTCCATGCACGCCCCCTTAGAGGCTATTTCCAAAAAGGACTTGTACGAAGCGTTTAAAGCCTTTAAAGCATTTTATTTGGACTAATTTTTGCTTAAAAGTAATATATTTATTGACAAAACCGCCGCGTAGATGGTATCATGATACTACCAAGTCGTTTAGCGCGGCAAGTTTTAAGGAGGATTAAATTATGTACGAGGACGTTGAAGTAAACGTTGGAGTGAAAGACAAAGTCGATTTTTATTTGATGACGCATCAGGAATATTTTCCCGCCGAAAAGATGCCTTTTTTAAGGGATAAACTTTTGCGACTTTCCGAAGAAAAAATGAATTATTTAAGTTACGTGGAACTTCAAAAACCCACGGTTAATTTGATTATTTCGTTATTGCTCGGTGCTCTCGGTATCGATAGATTTATGATCGGCGATATCGGTTTGGGCGTATTAAAACTTTTAACCATGGGCTGCTGCGGCGTTATGACTATAATCGATTGGTTCTTAATTATGGGTAAGACCAAAGAGAAGAATTTTGACAAAGTCTGGCAAGCGTTACAATTCTAAGGCGTTAAAAACGCTAAAAGTTAATCTTTTAGTAATAGCGGTTGCGTGTGCGTATTACGCCGTTTTGGGTTTATTGGGAATAACGTGTCCGATAAAGGCGATTTTGAATTTTCCTTGCCCCGTATGCGGCTCGACCACCGCGATAATTTGCCTTTTAAAAGGAAATATAGAGGGGTATTTTGTCGCTCAACCTTTTTCCTTGCCCGTATTGATAGCGATAGCGCTCGAAATAAACAGGTTTTTATTTAAAAAGCCCGTCGTTATAGACGTTTACGCTATAACGATTGCCGTTTGCAATCTAACGTATTATTTTATAAAAATATCGTAATTTAGAAAAAGGTCGTTGCCGTTTTTGGCTGCGGCCTTTATATTTGGCGTCGTTAACGGTTATTTTCGGGTTAAAACGCCGAATAACCGTTGCCGAACGATAAAATTTATGGTAAAATAATAGGCGTAATTAAAAACGTTAAGGCTTGTTTATGGAAAAAATTTTTACCGATTATTTCGGAAAAAACGCCGAAAGGCTAAAAAGCAAAAAACTGTTTCTTTTGGATATGGATGGAACGGTTTATAACGACAACCGCATTTTCGACGGAACCCTTGATTTTTTGCAAGGGATAAACAACGTCGGCGCTAAATACGTTTTCGTAACCAATAACTCGTCTAAGTCGGTTAAAGATTACGTGGACAAAGTTACAAAAATGGGGATTGACGCGGATGAAAAGAATTTTTTCACGTCTTCTTTCGCCGCAAAAGCAATTTTAAAAGAAAAGTATCAAAAAAGGCTTATTTACGCGCAAGGCACTAAGTCGTTTATTAAAGAACTCAAAGATTACGGCTTGAACGTAACCGAGGATTACGATAAAAACGCTGCCGCGATTATTTTAGGCTTCGACACAGAACTTACTTTTGAAAAATTATCGGTAACCAGCAAAATGCTTTGTACGACTGACGCCGCTTACTACGCAACGCATCCCGATTTCGTTTGCCCTGTGGAATACGGCTTCGTGCCCGACCTTGGCTCCGTTTGTTTCGGACTGGAAAAGGCGTCCGGTAAAACACCTATAGTCATCGGAAAACCTCAGCCTTATATGATTTTGGAGGCGATGAAAGAAAAAGGGGTTAGCAAAGAAGAAACGGTGGTAATCGGCGACAGATTGTCGACGGATATTGCGTCGGGGGCTAACGCTGCGGTTGATACCGTGTGCGTTTTAAGCGGAGAAGCCACTATAAAAGATATAGAAAATTCCCATATAAAGCCGACTTTCGTTTTTGAAAGCGTTAAGGATATAAAACTATAAATATCGGGCTATAAGCCCGTTATCGGCGTTTTTTCGAAGTTTACGGTAACAAAAAACGAAAAAAGATATATAAAAAATTAAGGAATATTATTTATGTTTGACGTATTAGTAATAGGCGGCGGCGTAATAGGCGCAAGCGTATTAAGAGAACTAAGCAAGTTTAATCTAAATATTTGTCTCGTGGAAAAAGAAAGCGACGTTTGCATGGGAGCAAGCCGAGCAAACTCGGGCGTATCCCACGCGGGTTTCGACGCGCCCGAAGGCTCTTTGAAAGCCAAGTTTAACGTTGAAGGCAACGAGATGATGGAAAGTTTTTGCAAGGAACTCGGCGTAAAGTATCAAAACAACGGCTCTTTAGTCGTTGCGTTTTCCGAAGAAGAAATGCAAACTTTAAGCGTTTTGAAAAAACGCGGCGAGGCTAACGGCGTTAAGCAACTGGAGATAATTTCCAAAGAAGAACTTTTCGCGTTAGAACCTAACGTATCGGAAAACGCCGTCGGCGCGTTATACGCTAAAACCGGCGGTATAGTTTGCCCGTACGAGCTTACTATCGCGATGATCGGCAACGCTATGGACAACGGCGCGACTTTATATACCGACTTCGAAGTCGTTTCGGCAAAAAAAGAGGACGGGATTTTTACGGTTTTTTCTAAGGACGGAAGGAACGTTCAAGCAAAAATAGTCGTCAACGCCGCGGGGTTTTATAGCGGCAAGGTTGCGGAATTTTTTGGCGACGACGGGATAAAAATAGGCGGAAGAAAAGGCGAATATATTTTATTAGACCACGAATGCGACGGATTCGTAAAAAGAACGTTGTTTTTTACGCCGACTAAACTCGGTAAAGGCGTTTTAGTGCTTCCCACCGTCGACGGAAACGTTTTGCTAGGGCCCACCGCCGTTGAAATTACGGAAGACGACACGCAAAACACTGCCGAGGGTTTGACTTTCGTTATGGAAAAGGCTAAAAAAATGTGTAAAGACATACCTTTCCACGAAACCATAACCGCTTTTGCAGGGATTAGAGCGTATTCCGACAGACATGATTTTATAATAGAAGAAAGCAAAAAGACAAGAGGACTTATCAACGTTGCCGGGATAGAATCCCCAGGCCTTACGAGCGCACCCGCGATAGGTAAATACGTCGTTAACGGGCTTATAGGCGGACTTTTGCCGCTTGAAAGTAACAAAAGCTTCAATCCTATAAGAAAACCCGACTACTTTTTCAAGGACTTAAGCGTAGAAGAGAAAAATCAAATAATTAAAAAAGATCCTTCTTACGGCAGAATAATTTGCCGTTGCGAAAAAATAACCGAAGGCGAAATTATTCGCGCTTGTACCGAAAACCCGAAGGCTACCACGATTGACGGTGTCAAACGCCGTACGCGCGCGGGTATGGGAAGATGTCAAGGCGGTTTTTGCCAACCTTACGTTGCCGAAATAATATCAAAATGCACCGGGATTCCGCTCGATAAAATTACGAAATCGAGCGATAAATCTTATATTTTACGAGGAATAGTAAAATGAAACGGGATATAGTGATAATAGGGGGAGGGCCCGCGGGGCTTGCGGCTGCCGTTGCCGCTTACGATAACGGCGCGAAAAGCGTTACTATATTAGAGCGCGGCGAGGAACTTGGCGGAATTTTAAACCAATGTATTCACAACGGCTTCGGACTTTCGCGGTTTAAAGAAAGTTTGTCCGGTCCCGAATACGCCGAAAGGTTTATAAACGAAGTGGAAAAAAGAGGTATAGAGTATCTTTTGGAAACCACCGTTTTATCCATAGAGGATAAAAAAATTCAAGCGGTTAATCCCGTAAACGGTTTTTTCGAAATCGACGCTAAGGCTATAATACTTGCGATGGGTTGTGGAGAGCGAAGTCGCGGCGCTTTAAACGTCGCGGGGACTCGTCCCGCCGGGATATATTCCGCGGGTACCGCTCAAAAATACGTCAATATTATGGGTTACGCACCGGGCAAAGAAGTAGTTATTTTAGGTTCCGGCGATATAGGGCTTATTATGGCAAGGCGTATGACTCTTGAAGGCGCTAAAGTGCACGCCGTGTGCGAAATCATGCCGTATTCGAGCGGACTTAAGCGTAATATCGTGCAGTGTTTAAACGATTTTAATATTCCGTTATATCTTAATCACACGATAACTAAAATCGAAGGCGAAGAAAGGGTTACGGGCGTAGTGGTTTCAAAGGTCGACGAAAACAAAAAGCCTATCGCGGGGAGTGAAATGCATTTTTCTTGCGATACGGTACTGTTTTCCGTCGGACTTATTCCCGAAAACGAACTTACCAAGTCTTGCGGGATTGAAATTTCACCGAGAACGCGCGGCGCGGTGGTATCGCAAACGCGTGAAACTATGCAAAAAGGAATTTTTGCTTGCGGAAACGTTTTGCAAGTGCACGATTTAGTAGACTTCGTGTCGGAAGAAGCGGAAATTGCGGGCAAATACGCTGCAAAATACGTTTTAGAGGGCGAAAGCGAGTACGACTTCGTAGACACGATAGCGGGTGAGGGGGTTAGTTACGTTTTGCCTCAAAAGATAAATAAAAAAATCGGCGGTAACGTCAAACTCTTTTTCCGCGTTAAAAACACGTTTAAAGATTGTACCGTTCGCGTAAAATCGGGCAACGACGTCGTTTTAGAAAGAAAGAAACGCATAGTCGTCCCCGGCGAGATGGAAACTTTGCTTATTTTAGAAGATGAAATTAAAGATCTTAACGCACCCGTTACGGTTGAAATTTTACGGTAGGAGGAATTTTTATGGAAATCAAAAATCTTACTTGCGTGGAATGCCCTATGGGGTGCTTTATAGAAGTAGGCATTGAAAACGGCGTAGCGGTTTACGTAAAAGGTAATTCTTGTCCGCGTGGTAAACTGTACGCCGAAAACGAAGTGATAAGACCTTTACGGGTTTTAACCACCACCGTAAGATGCGACTCGGGGGAAATGCTGCCCGTCAAAACGGATAAACCTATCCCGCGCGATTTAATCTTTTCGCTTATGGAAAAAATCAACGCCGTTCACCCGACGCTTCCCGTATCTTTGGGTGACGTCATCGTAAAAAATTTACACGACGGCGTAAATCTTATCGCAACGAAAACTATCGAATAGGCGTTGATATTTTTGACACGGCGTTCAACGTACCGTTTAAAAAAGTCGAGATAACCGACCTATAGGCGGACTTTTTACAAAAATTCGCCGCAAATCAAAAAAAGGAGTTTATTATGAGCGTAATAAAATGTAAAGATTTACCTTATCAAAGGTTTGAAGTAGAAAAAGCCGAAAAGGCTTTCGATTTATTTAAAGAAAGGACGGAAAAAGCCGAAAGTGCGCAAGACGTTATATTGGCACGCGCCGATTTTTTAAAGGTTATCGACGATTATTCGACTAACGCGTCGCTTGCGAATATGCGTTACGATATAAACGTATACGATGAGTTTTACGAAGAAGAAAAAGATTATTACGACCAAGTGTCCCCGTCTATCGACGGATATATCGCCGATTACTGCAAAATAATGCTAAACAGTCCTTTTAGGGCGGAACTTGAAAAAATTCTTCCCGAAACTTTATTTAAGTCTTACGAGTGCGCGGCAAAAAGCCACTCCAAAGAAATCGAGGACGACGAAAGGGAAGAAAACGTTTTGGTTAGCGAGTACGCTGAACTAATGGCTAAACTTACAACCGACTTTAAGGGTGAAAAACGCCCTATAAGTTTCGTGCGCGGTTTTATGGAAGATAGCGACAGGGAAGTCAGAAAAGAAGCGGCGTGCGCTATCGGTAAAGCGCTTGAATCGGTTTCCGATAAATTAGACGAAATTTTCGACAACCTCGTTAAAGTCCGCACCCGTATGGCGAAAAAGCTGGGGTATAAAAATTACGTGGAACTCGGATATTTGAAGATGCACCGCATCGACTACGACGAAGGTATGGTTAAAACCTTCCGCAAAAACGTCGAGACCGACGTCGTTCCCGTAGTTTCCGATATGAAACAAAAAATCAAAACCGATTTAGGGCTTGATAAGTTTTATTTTTACGACAACGAAATCACCGAAACGCCCACGGCTCCCACGCCTTACGTCAACGGCGACGATTTGCTGAACGCGGGGCTTGAAGCCTACCGCGATATGAGTAAACTTACGGGCGATTTTATGAAAGAAATGTTGGATGCCGAGGCTTTCGACGTGGACGCGAGAAAGGGTAAGTGGGGCGGCGGATACTGCACGAGTTTCGCTAATTTTAAGCAACCGTTTATCTTGGCTAACTTTAACGGTTCTTCCGGCGACGTAGACGTGGTTACGCACGAATTCGGGCACGCTTTGGCGGACAAACTTTCCTTCGAGTACGGTGATAGCGAGGCTTCCGTCGGTACTTACGAAACTTGCGAAACGCACTCGATGAGTATGGAGTTTTTTGCGTGGAAGTACTCGGATAAATTCTTTAAAGACGTAAAATCTTACAAACTTAAACATTTGGGAAGCGCGCTTACATTCATACCTTACGGTGTAATCGTCGACGAGTTCCAACATATAGTTTACGAAAACCCTGATATGACGCCTGCCGAAAGAAACGAGGCGTATTTAAGGTTGGAAAGAAAATATCGTCCGCATATGACTTTCGCGGGTATACCTTATCTTGAAAAGGGGACTCGTTGGCAGTATCAAATGCATATTTACGAATCGCCTTTCTACTATATAGATTATTGCTTGGCACAAGTGGTGGCGTTAGAGTTTTTAGTTGAATCCCAAAAGGATTACGACGACGCTTTAAATAGATACTTCGAACACGTAAAACGCGGCGGACTTTATCCGTTTAGTAAATTGGTGGAAAAAGCGGGGCTTAATTCTCCCTTCAAAGAAGGCGCTTTAAAGGAAGTCCTAAAAGCCTCTTTAGAAATTTTAGAAAGTTTAAGAAAATAATTTTGGTAACGAAAAAACGGTATCGTATATCAAAAAAAGTATCCACAAATTAAAAATTTGCACGAAAAAGAAGTCGAACTAAAAAAAGTTCGACTTCTTTTTTAACGTATGTATTTAAATCGTAAATAATTACGGACGAAAAAACCTCCGTCGCAACGGTATGAAAACGGACGGGGTAAACCTCCGTCCGACGTGTTTTTATATATAAAATAGTATAAAATGGGTGAATTAACAGATTATTTTTTGCAGGCGTCGACGAAGGCTTTTATTACGGCGTTTTGCTTTTCGTCGAAGTCCGACAAAAGTTCGGGGTGATATTTTATTCCCATAAAAAACTTTTTGTCTTTTGCTTCGACTACTTCTACTTGATCGTCCGACGATTTAGCAACCACCGTTAAAGAATCGGGGATTACGTCGCCGACGTATTGATGGATGCTGTTTACCATAAACTCTTTTTCTTTTACTATCGAGTAGTAAAGCGAGTTTTCATCCACCACCTTCACCTCGTGAACGTATTTTTCGTCCGGCTTTTCGTGCTCGTCGGTCGAAAGTTTTTTAGTAGTTCCACCGAGGGCGCGTATTATGGTGTTGTAGCCCGCGCAAATTCCTAAAAGAGGAATGTTTTTTTCGTGGCAATATTTCGCGGTGAATTCTTCGTAATAGCAAGAATTCAGTCCGCCTTGCAAAACCACGCCGTCGCAAGCGTCCAAAAACCTCGTAAACTTTGCTTTTTCTTCATCACCCATGACGCTGTCGTCGTGTTCGTCGACCGCTTGAAAAGTTAAATTTTCCGTTTGCGGAAGTACGGCAAAAACCGCCGCCCCGTTTTTTATAAGCGCGCCGCGAAGCGAATTGCCGACGCGCATCCAACTCCAGCCGTAATAAGAGTCTCTCATTAAATATTTAGCAACTATACCTATTAAAGGTTGCATACGTCTACCTTCTTTTTTATTGATTTTGGTCGATAACGGGCTTATAGCCCCGTTTTTATTTGTTTAAATAAACCATTAGCACGGCGATGTCCGCGGGGTTAACGCCGGAAATTCTTGCCGCTTGTCCTAAGTTAAGAGGACGGATTTTTTGCAACTTTTCTCTTGCTTCAAGCCTTAATCCGTCTAATTTTTCGTAGTCTAAATTTTCGGGTAATTTTTTTTCTTCAAGGCGTTTTGCCCTTTCTATTTCGGTAAGGCCGCGTTGCAGATAGCCCTCGTATTTAGAGTCGGTTTCCAACCTTTCCAAAAGGTCGTAAGTTAGGTTTTTAAAAACGCCGAATTCTTCGACTATATCTTTTAAAGGTATTCCGCGTTTAATCATACCGTCGTAAGAAATTCCGCCGGACAACTCTCCGCCGTATTTGACGACGAAATCGCGGACTTCTTTGGGGGAACGGTTTTTAAGAAGTTCCTCTTTAGCCTCTTTTAAACTTGCTTGCTTTTTTAAAAAGACCTCGTAACGATAGTCGTCGACTAAGCCGATTTCTCTTCCTTTTTCGGTAAGTCTTTCGTCGGCGTTATCTTGCCTTAAAAAGATGCGGTATTCCGCGCGTGAGGTCATCATTCTATACGGCTCGTCGGTGCCTTTAGTTACCAAATCGTCGATAAGTACGCCTATATACGCCTCGTCGCGACGGAGAACGAAAGGTTCTTTGCCGTCTAAATATAGCGCCGCGTTGACGCCTGCCATAAGCCCTTGCGCGGCGGCTTCTTCATAACCGCTGGTGCCGTTGATTTGCCCCGCCGTAAACAAGCCTTTTACGCGCTTGTACATAAGGGAAGGAAGAAGATCTAAACTGTCTATACAGTCGTATTCTATCGCGTAAGCGTAACGGACGATTTCACACCTTTCTAAGCCTTTAATCGACCTATACATGGCTTTTTGTACGTCGTGCGGAAGCGACGACGACATACCTTGCACGTAAACTTCGTTGGTGTCGACGCCTTCCGGCTCGATGAAAATCTGATGCCTTTCCTTATCGGCAAAGCGGTAAACTTTGGTTTCGATAGAGGGGCAATATCTCGGCCCCGCGGACTTTATCATACCGTTAAACAAAGGCGAACGGTCGAGGTTGTCGCGTATGATTTTATGAGTGGTTTCGTTGGTATAAGTTAAGTAGCAAGGCGTTTGCTTTTCGGGGACTTGCTCGGACAAAAAGGAAAAAGGATAAACGTCGGTTTCGCCCTCTTGAATTTCCATTTTGGAATAATCCACAGTTCTTCCGTCAACCCTTGCAGGGGTTCCCGTTTTAAATCTTCTGACGGTAAAGCCTAAGTCGATTAAACTTTGAGTTAAACCGTTGCTTGCTTCGAAACCCGACGGTCCGGAATTTTTACACCAATCGCCGATAACGATTCGTGATTTTAAATACACGCCCGTGCAAAGCACCACGGCTTTTGCGTACAAAACGCTGTTAAACGCCGTTTTTATTCCGACGACTTTATCGTCTTCGGTTAGCACTTCCACCGCCTCGCAAGACAAAATACGCAAGTTTTCGGTGTTTTCAAGCGTTTGTTTAACGAAACGATGATAATAGTTTTTATCCGATTGCGCGCGTAAACTTTGCACCGCCGCGCCTTTTCCGCGATTGAGCATTTTTATTTGCATCATCGTTTTATCCGCGGCGACGCCCATAAATCCACCTAACGCGTCTATTTCTCTAACGAGGTGTCCTTTTGCCGTTCCGCCGATAGACGGATTGCACGCCATAAAGGCGATATTATCGGGGTTAAGGGTTAAAAGCGCCGTTTTATGCCCCGTTTTTGCAAGCGCAAGCGCCGCTTCCACGCCCGCGTGTCCCGCTCCGACGACTATAGCGTCGAAACTGTCTTCTATAAAGAAATTTTCCATTTTAGTTAAATTGCGTCCAAACGCCGTTAAGATTATCTTTTTAAAATCATGTTTTTGAGGTCGCTTACTTCCGTCGCAATCCTCGGGTTAGTCTTTATAAGGGAAGCAATTTTATCACGCGTGTAAATGACGGTCGTGTGGTCTTTTCCGCCCATTGCTTGTCCTACGGAAACGAGAGGCATATCTAAAAGTTCGGTTATAAGATAGGTGCAAATTTGCCTCGGTTCGACGAGTTCTTTGTTTTTCTTTTTACCAAGCAAGTCGTTTTTAGAAATTTTATAAAAGTTGCAAACGGTATTTATTATCGTAGACGGCGTAAGCGCGTCCTCGTGGTTTTCGTTGTTTTTGGATAAGGATAACGCTTCCATCGCTAAGTTTATGTTTATATCCGTTTCCATTAAACTTGCCGCGAATATAACTTTGTTTAAAAGCCCTTCCAAACTTCTTACGTCCTCGTCGCCGTTTTCGGCGATAAAGGTTGCTACTTCCGTACTTATAATGCACTTCTTTTCCGTTGCTTTTTGTTGAATAATAGCGATTTTAGTTTCTAAATCGGGCGGAAGAACTTGCGCTAAAAGTCCGCATTGGAAGCGGGTAACCAACCTTTCTTCCAAAAGTTCTATTTCTTTGGGTTGGCAGTCGGCGGATAAAATGATTTGTTTGTTTTTGCCGTAAAGTTCGTTGAAGGTGTGGAAAAACTCCTCTTGCGTAGATTGTTTTTTAGCCAAAAACTGCACGTCGTCTATAATTAAAACGTCGACGTTTCTGTATTTCGACCTAAATTCTTCACCGCTGCCGCTTGCGTAGGCTTTTCCCGAGCGTATAGTGTTAATAAGGTCGTTGGTAAACTTTTCGCAAGTGGAATATAAAACGTGTAAGTCGGGGCGGTCTTTTGCTATTTTGTTCGCGATGGCGTGCATGATGTGCGTTTTGCCAAGCCCGGTATGTCCGTAGATAAATAGCGGATTATAACTGTTTCCGGGATCGTCCGCAACGGCTTTAGCCGCGGCGTATAAGTAGCGGTTAGAACTTCCCACGACGAAGGAATCGAAGGTGTATTTAGGGTCGATGGGGGAAGATATAGACGCCTCCTCTTTACCCGTCGAAACGAAAATAGGCGTTTTTTCGTTGCCGACGTAAATTTGAAAGTCGGTAAGCCCCGTCGCGGCTTCCTTCATCGCTTCCGTTATTTTATCAGAAAGTTTTGCGACGCGACTTGCAAAAAGTGGAGTTTCCGCGTGTAAAATCAAAGTGCTGCCGATAAGATCTATCGGCGTAACCGTGGATAACATAGAAGCGTTGATTTTAGAAATTTTGGTTTCAACGCAGTCTAAAGTTTTTTTCCAAAGAATTTCAAAGTTTTCCATAATACGCAATCCTCTACGGTCGTTTTTAGCCCGTGTTTGCCGTAAAATTTGGCGGTAACGCTAAAAAGTTTTCGTCTAAAAAGTTTAAAAGAAAGTTTTTTGAAAGTAAAAGTTGAATTTCCGTTGACATAAACGGCTTAAAACTATATAATTTAATTAAGCGTTATTATTGTATTATAAAAGGCAAAAAAAATCAAGGTTTTTGCCTTGATGAAAGAGTAAATGTTCGTAAAAAAATTAACACTTAACAATTTCCGTAATTATAAGAAGGAAGAATTTGAATTTTCCAACGGATTAAATATAGTCGTCGGACAAAACGCGCAAGGCAAAACCAACGCCGCGGAAGCCGTTTTTTTACTCGCGACGGGGTATTCGCCTAAGGTTAAAAGGGACAAGCAGGTGGTACGTTACGGCGAAAAGACTTGCGAGATTTTTGCGACCGCTTCGACTAATTTCGGCGAGATTAGTTCCAAGATAGAGTATTTTACCGATTCAAACAAAAAAATCACCGTCAACGGGCAGGAAACTAAAAAAGTTTCCGACCTTTTAGGTAATTTATTCGCGGTGTTTTTTAACCCCGGGGAATTAAAACTGGTTCAAGAAAGCCCCGAGGACAGAAGAAGATTTTTGGATATTTCCATATCGCAAATAAACAAGCAATATTTTTCGGCGCTTAACGTTTATAAAAAGATTTTAACGCAGCGCAACAATCTTTTAAAGGAAAAGGACAAAGAACTGATTTTCGATACTCTTCCCGTTTGGGACGAGCAGTTGGCGTTATACGCGACGGATATAATCCTTGCAAGAAAAAATTTCGTTAAAAAACTTGCGCCTTTCGCAAAAAAAGCGCACTCCTATATCACGGACGGAAAAGAAGATTTGGAAGTTTCGCTTGCCGGCAAGTATTCGGACGCGCGCGACGAGGTTTTTGAAAACTTAAAATCGGCGCTTTTAGAGAATATGGAAAAAGACGTTATTTTAGGTTACACCACCGTCGGCCCGCATCGGGAAGATTTAAAAATAACGGTTTCGGGGGAGGACGTTAGAAATTACGGTTCGCAAGGGCAACAAAGGACGGCGGCTATATCTTTAAAACTTGCCGAACTTGAAATTTA
>CAZMOD010000033.1:0-15168 GCA_964567885.1 uncultured Christensenella sp. | reverse complement strand
AGAAAGTCGTCCATACCGCATAAATTATGCAGTTTAAAAAGAGCAAGGCTTTCCAAACGGGCGACGCTTGGAAAGATGAAAAACTACTATAAAATATCAAAGGAAAAAGTATGAATTATTGCGTTTCGTCGGGATTTTTTGCCGACGTCTTTAAGATATTTAGCCACGTCGATTATTTGGGTATGATTTTAGAGGGCTTCAAACAAACCCTTATAATATCCGTCGGCGCGTCGGTTTTGGGGCTCATTTTGGGCTCGATGGTCGCGATGGTTAAAATTGCTCCTAAAAACAAAATTACCGCCGTTTTAAAGGCGATTTGCGGCGTTTACACCACGGTTATACGCGGAACGCCTATGGCGCTTCAACTGTTTATAATGGCTTTCGTAGTGTTTGCAATACGCGGATTTCCGCAGATAGTAGTTGCGATTTTGGCTTTCGGCATAAATAGCGGTGCTTACGTTTCCGAAAGCATCCGCGCGGGACTTTTAGCGGTGGATAAGGGGCAAACGGAAGCGGGAAGGGCGCTCGGGCTTAAAGAAAGCCACGTGCTTATCAATATAGTTATTCCGCAAGCGATGAAAACTATGGTGCCGACTATCGGTAACGAATTTATCGCGCTTATTAAAGAAACTTCCATCGTCGGCATGATAGGAATGTACGATTTAACGCAAGTATCCAAAATTTTGGCGGGCGGACAGTATTTGGCAAGTTATTTGGCGCCGACCACGGTGGTTGCACTTTTCTATTTAGCGCTCGTGTACTTGGTTACTTTGGTTATAAAAATAATTGAAAGGAGGGTTCGTCAAAGTGATAAGCGTTAACAATATTTACAAAAAATTCGACGGGTTAAACGTTTTGAACGGTGTTTCGTGCAATATAGAAAAGGGCGAAAAGGTTGTAATCGTAGGACCGTCGGGAAGCGGAAAATCTACTTTGTTACGCTGTATGAATTTATTGGAAACGCCTACTTTCGGCGAAGTCTTACACGGCGGAAAACTTTTAACGCCGGTGGATCCGTATCTTCATAAAGACGTAATCGTTGCAAGCAATACTTTCAAAAAGCTTTTCAAAGAAAGGTTTAAAGAGGGCGTGGATAGCGGCGCGTTAACCGACGAAATCGTTTTAGAAATCAAGAAAAACGACCTTCTAAAAGAAAAGCACGGCGAAGGCAGGGAATATAAAGCCCTTATGAAAAAGATTTACGCCGAAACTTCGATAAACGTCGACGTTGCTCGCGCAAAAACGGGTATGGTTTTTCAGCATTTCAACCTTTTTAATAATATGACGGTTATTGAAAATATGATTTTCGCGCCGGTAAAACTTAAAAAACTTAGCAAAGAGGACGCTTTATCGAAGGCTCGCGTTCTTTTAAAAAGGGTAGGACTTTCGGATAAAGAAGACGTTTATCCCGCGACGCTTTCGGGGGGGCAAAAGCAACGCATCGCTATCGTTCGCGCACTTATGATGAACCCCGAAGTCATATTGTTCGACGAGCCGACTTCCGCCCTTGATCCCGAAATGGTAGGTGAAGTTTTAGACCTTATGAAGGAAATCGCCGAGGACGGTATGACGATGGTGGTCGTTACGCACGAAATGGGTTTTGCCAAAGAAGTGGCGACGCGCGTAATTTTTATGGACGAGGGCAAAATCAAAGAAGAAGCCTCGCCCGAAGAATTTTTTACCGCTCCTAAAAACCAGCGTTTGCAAGAATTTTTGTCTAAAGTTTTATAATTTTTTTAATCGAATAAAAACGCAAAAATCCGTCTAAAAGTCGAGATAATCGACCTATAGACGGACTTTTTTTGTTTGAAATTTATTTTTCGTTAAGTTTTTTTAGTTTTTCGAAAGCGGAAATATCGGTTCTATCGACGGTAAGCGGCGTGATAGAAATATAACCGTTCATCGCGGCGTTTACGTCAACGGATAAGTCGTCGTAATAAGAAGGAATAAAATCGGTCGTTTGGCGGTATTCGCCGTTTTCTTCCAAGATAAAGAGTTCTTTATAATAAAATCCCGTTTTCCTCGTAATTTTTATTCCCTTTGGCGAAAGGGGAATATTTACGTTATAAATATCGTTATAGTCCAAAAGATTGTTTTCGATAATATAATCGTAAACCTTTTTTAAATTTTCCTTTGCCGAAGAATAGTCGTTATGTACGGTGGAAAAAGCAATAGCCTTTACTCCGCGTGCAGCGGATTCGAAAGCGGCAGCAGCGGTTCCCGAATACAAAATATCGTTTCCGAGGTTATAGCCTTTGTTTATCCCCGACAAGACCAAGTCGAATTTTTTATCAAGCCCTACTATGCAGTAACGCGCGCAATCGGTCGGCGTAGAGTCGACGACGTAAGCGTCGACGCCGTCTAAAAAGTCGGTTTTTTCGATTTTTATGGTGGTTCTGAAATTTACCGATTGGCTTTTTCCGCTTTGTTCTTCTTTGGGGGCAACGACTGTAACTTCGCCTAAAGTTTTGGCAAATTCCGCTAAAATTTTAATACCCTCGCAGTTAATTCCGTCGTCGTTGATAATTAAAATTCTCATAGCCATCCGTCGTGCGTTTCCTTGTATTCTTTAAGTTGAAGGTCGGCGTCGCGAAGAAGCGCTTTAAACTCTTCTTCGTCGTAAACGTAAGCGCCCGCAGCGCACTCGTGTCCGCCACCGTGGTACTTTTCGCCGAGTTTGTTTATCGTGGTGAAGCGCGAACGAAGTCTTACCCGCGTTCTGTCTTCCGTTTCGATAAACGCGATCCAAATAAGGCTTCCTTTAATGGAGTCCATAAGACCGACGACGTTGCTCGCGTCCTCGTGGGAAAGGTTGAATTTTTCTTGCATTTCGCGGCTAACGTAAAGATATGCTACGCCGTTTGGTGTAATTTGAATTTCGTTAGTAATTTTAGCGTTAAACTTCAAGGTGTCGAAGGTGTCGAGGTACAAATTGGCGTATAACGTTTCGGTATCGACGCCGAAGTCTAACAATATCGCGGCGTTTCTTAAAGTTTCACCGCCGACTTCTCTAAACTTAAATCTACCGCTATCGGTAACCAAGCCCGTGTATAAGTAAGTTGCGGCTTCTTTATCCATTTTTAACTCGTCTTTAAAAGTCGAGTAGAAATCGACTATCATTTCGCACGCCGCGGCACGGTAATCTTCCACCCAAGACAAATCGCCGTAGGGCGCTACGTCAATATGGTGATCTATTTTGATAAGTTCTTTGCATAAAGACATTTTTTTATTGGACCAGCGTTCCATAGTGCCCGTGTCGACTACGATACCTAACGCGTCTTTATAGTATTCGTCGGGCTTGCTTTCGTCCTCACTGCCCATAAAGCTAAGATAGTCGGAATAATCTTGGTTTAAAAGTAAAATTTCTTTTTCGGGGTAGGTAAGTTTTAAAATGCGCTGCAAACCCTTAGTCGAGCCTATCGCGTCGCCGTCGGGACGATAATGGCGTGAAATTATGATTTTGTCGTAAGATTTAATTTTTTCTAAAATAGTTTTTTTGATTGCAAAATTGTCCGTCATACCGTTTCTCCTTTTATAACTAATTGGTCTAAGTCGCGTAAAAACGCAAACGCTTCTTCTTTATTTTTCAAGGTAGCGCCGCTCGCTAAAAGATGGCCGCCTCCGCCGTATTTTACGGCAATTTGATTGATATCGTATTTAGTGGAACGGACTTCGCATAAAACGCTAGTTTCCGTTTCGGTAAAGTTAACCCAAATATCCACGCCTTTTATTTCCGACATAACGTTTACCATGCCGCGCGATATCGTAAACGACGATACTCCGTAGGTCTTAAATTCCTCGTAATCGGTGTAGATATATCCGACGTTTTGCTCGGTAAACTTGGCTTTTAAAGTAAAAGTCGCGCGTAATTTTACCATATTAAGGTCGTCGCGGTACAAATTAGTGTAAATATCTGTGGCTTTAAAGTTTTGTTCGCACAAAAAAGACGCAACCGCGAAAGTTTTTGCGGTGGTAGAATCGTATCTAAACCTTCCGCTATCGGTAACCATACCCGTAAACAAGGCTTTGGCGGAGTTAGGGGAGAGTTTTAGTCCCGTTTCTTTGGCAAAGTACGCTATAAGTCCCGCACAACTTTCAAAAGTCGTATCGATAACTTCTAAATCGCAAAATTTTTCCACGAACATATGGTGGTCGAACCTTATCGTGGTTTTTGCAAGTTTGTATCTTTCGTCGGACACTAACGTGGGAACGCCGCTATCCAAAACGAATGCTAACGCGTTTTTATAAACGTCGCCGCTTATATCGTCCATAGGCTCGTCTTGAACGAAGGAATATCTTCCCGCGTCGTCGCCGACGGCAAAAACGGTTTTTTCAGGAAAGTTTTCTTTTAGTAAAAGTTTTAATCCTATTTGGCTTCCCATTGCGTCGCCGTCCGGGTTAAAGTGGCGGTGAATAATGATAACGTCGTGTGATTTTATTTTTTCTATAATTTCTGTAAACATAAAAAATTCCGTTTATAGTTATTTGCAACTAATATGATAGCATATATTAGTCCGTTTGTCAAACGCAAGACGTCTTAGCCGCTTCGTAAAATCCCGTAAAAAGAGCGGGAAGCGTAAATAATCGTCTTTTAGCGTTAACGAAAGCGGAAAAGTTTTTGCAAGAACGGAAATTTTTCAATAACGCCGCGTATTTAATTTGCTTCGTCGTTAAAATTTGATAAAATAATAAAAAGAGGTTACGAAAATGAAAAAGTGTAAAATTACCGTCGTAAAAAAAGTGTGGCATAAGGAGTTATCCGACCTTTACGAAAACCCTATTGAAAACGCTTGCGATATGAAGGTAGGCGACGTGTTTTTTAGCGATAACGGGCTTATACCGCGAGATTTTTGTCCTTCCGCATGGCAAAACCTTCGCCCGTACGTAGAGTTTTTAGCAAGTGGAAAAGAGGACGTTATCGTGGGTTGGATGAAAAATAAAAAGAGCGCTATGGTAAGTTGCAACGACGGGTTTAGACCGGTAAGTTTCTATATCGAAGCGATAGACGAGGACGCAAAGTAAAAACTAAGATTTTTATTACGACCGATAATTCGTTGACATAAACTAAGTAAAATGCTAAAATATTTTTTAGACCAATAGACTGAAAAGAGGATTTGTATGGTAAAATTGATAGTAGACGCGATGGGTGGGGACTATAGTCCCGCCGTAAACGTAGAAGGTTCTTTATTGGCGCTTGAAAACTTAAAAGACGTTTCAATCACCTTAGTAGGAAAAGAAGACGAAATCAACCGATTACTAAAAGATAAAAAATACGATACCGATAGGCTGTCGGTTATAAACGCCGACGACGTTATTTCTTGTAACGACAAGCCCACCGAGGCTATGCGCGTCAAAAAAGAAAGTTCTTTGTATAAGTCGTACGAACTTTTGCGTACCGACGACAGTTACGGCGGTATGGTGTCCATAGGTTCAACGGGCGCCGTGTTGGCTGGTTCGGTTATGAGGCTCGGAAGAATTAAAGAAGTATCTCGTCCCGCGCTCGTGCCGACGCTTCCGACTTTTCAAGGCGATAATATCGTTGCTTTATGCGACGCGGGCGCTAACGCCGAATGCACTCCGCAGCAACTTAATCAATTCGCAACGATGGGAAGTTTCTATCTTAAAAAGGCGTACGGCGTCGAAAACCCAAGAGTAGGACTTTTAAACATCGGTACCGAAGAAAACAAAGGCGATTCTTTAAGAAAAGAAGCCTACCAACTTTTAATGAAAAACGAAAAGATTAATTTCGTCGGTAATTTAGAGGGCAGGGACTTTTTATCCGGAGACTACGACGTGGTAGTTTGCGACGGGTTTTCCGGTAACGTTCTATTAAAATCCACCGAGGGCGCTTGCGTCGGTATGATGAAGCTTATAAAAGGCGCTTTATACAAAAACTTCAAAACCAAAATAGGCGCGCTTCTCGTTAAAGACGAAATGTATAAAGTCAAAGGTAAAATGGATTATAACGAACAAGGCGGCGCCGCCCTATTAGGCGTTAAAAAGACTATCGTCAAAGGACACGGCGGAAGTAAGTCCAAGTCCGTATATAAGTGTATAGAACAAGCCTATATTATGGAAAAATCGGGATTAAGAAAAGACATCACCGAAGGCTTGAAGGAAGAGGCATAAAACGGTTTTTTTAAAAAAGTCCGCCTATAAGTCCGTTATCACCGTTTTTTAAGGATAAAACAAATGGAACTCCTTAGCAAAGAAGAAAAACTTAAATTAAAAAACGAAAACAAAATACTTAAAAAAGAAAGGATGAAAAGAAGAATAACCGAACTGGATTTTATTCGCGGTTTGGCGATAATTGTTATGATTTTCGATCATATCGCTTACGACTTCGGCTACCTTTTGCCTAAAATTTTCAAAAACTACCCTTCTTCAGACGGGGGCGTTTTGACGGATTTATATTATTTTGCAAAGCGTTTTTGGAATTGGCAGGTAAGAGAGGACGTAAGATATTTCGTTCTATTTATCTTTTTGGCGTTGACGGGGATAAGTTGCTCGTTTTCAAGAAGCAACTTAAAACGCGGCGTAAAACTTTTCGCGTTTTCTTGTCTTTTAACTTTGGTTACTTATATATTCGCAAAGGTAACTAATTCGCGCAATAACACTATAATTTTCGGAATAATTCATTGTATATCGATTAGCATAATTTTAGTTGCTTTAATGGAAAAGTTCGATTACGGCAAATGGACTTATTTATTAGTCGGACTTTTTATGATAATCGTCGGCGCGTATATAACGTTTATAAACCCTAAACTCAGTCGCGCTTGGTACGGAAGCGAACCGCTTTTATCGCTTTTATTAAAAGCAATTTTGGGCATTTACGACGTCGGAAGCGATTGCTATTCTTTATTATTTTTCGGCGGACAGGTGTTTATAGGCGTGTTTTTAGGAAAACTTTTATATAAGGATAGAAAATCTTTGATAATAAAAGGCGATTATAAAAACAATTTCGTAACAGCGATAGGACGCCACAGTTTAATTATTTATCTTCTTCATCAAATAATTTTGCCCGTAATTCTTTCGATAATTATGCTGTTTTGCGGCTTCGAACTTGCACTGTAATTACCCGATTACTTGAAAAAACTGCACTTTTTTAACTTTCATTACTTGAAAAAACTAAAAAGATAAAACGAAGAACCGTTGCGCAATAGTAGTACGCAACGGTTCGTTTAATATTATTTTTCTTCTTTTTCGATATCCTTTTTTCGTTTGGCGTAAAACTTTTCGCGTTTTCTTGTCTTTTAACTTTGGTTACTTATATATTCGCAAAGGTAACTAATTCGCGCAATAACACTATAATTTTCGGAATAATTCATTGTATATCGATTAGCATAATTTTAGTTGCTTTAATGGAAAAGTTCGATTACGGCAAATGGACTTATTTATTAGTCGGACTTTTTATGATAATCGTCGGCGCGTATATAACGTTTATAAACCCTAAACTCAGTCGCGCTTGGTACGGAAGCGAACCGCTTTTATCGCTTTTATTAAAAGCAATTTTGGGCATTTACGACGTCGGAAGCGATTGCTATTCTTTATTATTTTTCGGCGGACAGGTGTTTATAGGCGTGTTTTTAGGAAAACTTTTATATAAGGATAGAAAATCTTTGATAATAAAAGGCGATTATAAAAACAATTTCGTAACAGCGATAGGACGCCACAGTTTAATTATTTATCTTCTTCATCAAATAATTTTGCCCGTAATTCTTTCGATAATTATGCTGTTTTGCGGCTTCGAACTTGCACTGTAATTACCCGATTACTTGAAAAAACTGCACTTTTTTAACTTTCATTACTTGAAAAAACTAAAAAGATAAAACGAAGAACCGTTGCGCAATAGTAGTACGCAACGGTTCGTTTAATATTATTTTTCTTCTTTTTCGATATCCTTTTTTCGTTTGGTTTTAACGCATTCGGTCAAAAGATATTCGATTTGTCCGTTTACCGATCTGAACTCGTCCTCAGCCCATCGGGCGAGTTCCGCGTATAAAGACGCGGATAGCCGTAAAGGGACTTGTTTTTTTTCTTCCGCCATTAATAAATGGAACCTGAATTGACTATGGGTTGGGCGTCTTTATTACCGCACAAAACCACCAATAGGTTGGAAATCATCGCGGCTTTTCTTTCGTCGTCTAATTTGACGCTTTGGTTTGCTTCAAGTCTTTCAAGCGCCATTTCCACCATGCCTACGGCACCGTCGACTATCATCTTTCTCGCGTCGATTACAGCAGACGCTTGTTGGCGTTGAAGCATTACGGCGGCTATTTCCGGCGCGTACGCCAAATAGGTAATTCTTGCTTCTATAATTTCCAGCCCCGCAACGACTACTTTGCTTTGAATTTCTTCTTTAATGCGGTTGGAAACGACTTCCGCCGAGCCTCTTAAACTGCCTTCGTCGGCAATACCGTCGCCCGTAGTGTCTACGTTGGGCGCGACGTCGTAAGGGTAAATTCTTACGATGTTTCTTAAAGCGCTATCGCATTGAAGGGATAAATATTCTTTGTAATTGTCTACGTTAAACGCGGCTTTCGCGGTGTCTACGACTCTCCACATAACGGCAATGCCGATTTCTATGGGGTTGCCGAGGCAATCGTTGATTTTTTGACGGTTGTTGTTTAAAGTCATTATTTTTAACGACATTTTTTTGTTTAAAGCCGCTTCGCCGTTAGCAACCGCCGTTGCTACCGCCGCCATATCGTCACCTTTTACGTCGCCGCTTTGTTTTAACTTAGTGGTTGCAGCAGGGTTTACAGCCGAACAGAAAGGATTTACGAAGTAAAAACCTTCACCCTTGATGGTCCCGACGTATTTACCGAAAAGCGTTAACACGAGCGCTTCTTGCGGCTTTAAAATTTTAAGTCCCGGTAATAAAAAGATGCAAACGACGGAAATAATACTTCCTAAGATTGCAAAAATAGGCGCTCCGTCGCCGCTTATCGCCGCAAAAACGAATAAAACGACGGATACTATAAAGCCGACGACTGCAAGCAGCAATACTAAACCGCCGTGCTTTTTATTGGTAAATAATTTTTCTTTCATAATTATCTCCTAATTATTATTTTGATATCATAATGATATCATCAAATTTAAACTTTGTCAATAAAACGAGGTGGTTTTTCACAAAAAACGACCAAAAAGAAAGATATTTTCGTTAAAAATACACGAAAAAGACAAATTTTTAAAAAAAATCAAACGAAACGCTTTGTTATTTTATATATATATTATATAATTAGTCAAACGCAGGCGTTAAAACGCGAAGGAGAAATTATGACGTTAGAAAACGTACAGGGTATAGTAAACATTATCAACATAGGGCTTATCGCATTTTTTGCCATATCTATGATAGTGCGGCTTATTTGGGGATTAAAGCGAGGATTTTTAAAATCGTTAGTCCGCGCGGCGGGGACGATTGCGGCGCTTATCGCGGCGTTTGCAACTTTTTTCCTCGCGTTTGAAATTCTAAATCCGATAGTTAGCGAAAAGTTGACGGAATTACTTCTTTCCCAAGAAGGCGGCGCGGATATAGCGGCGTTAGAAAATTCCATGGCGGTACTGCTCGTATTCATCGAATCGTTGGCGGGTCCGTTGATATTCTGGGCGCTATTTTTAGTGTGGAACGCCGTATTTAGTTTAGTTACTTTAATCGTAAGAATGATTTTGAAGATTATACCTATAAAAGCGGGCGGATTATCGAGGCTTTTAGGCGCGGCGATATCGGTCGCAACGGGTATTATCGTATTCGCGATGGGGGTTGCGCCTTTCGCGGGGTATATAAAGGAAGTTCCTGATTTATACGCCGAAATCGTCGCGGCGGAAATTCTTCCTTACGACGAGGAAGTTAATTCAACCGTAAACTCCGTTTGCGAAGAAGGCTTTTTTATGAGCGGTCTAGTCGGCGAAATAACCTCTCCCATATTTAAGTTTTCATCGGAAGTAACTTACGACGGCGAAAAAGTCAACGGCATAGAAGAAATCAAAAAATTGTTAAAACTCGTTCCTGACGTGAAAAAATTGGGCGAACTCGATTTTGCCGATTTAGAAAATATCGATACCGCGCCGATAGACGCTTTAGCCGATAAAGTAGGGGAATCCGCCATTTTAAAAACCGTCGTGTCCGAATTTATGGCGACCGCTGGTACTAAATGGAAAAACGGCGAAACTTTTTTAGGAATAAACGTTAAAGAAGAAATTGAAAAAAGCAACCCCGGTTACGGCGATATGTTAGACGGGGCGTTACAAAAGCTTTCCACCGCAACCAAGGATAACGTCGCAGCGGTAACCAAAGAATTTACTTCCGCGATAAGATCCGCGGGCAAAATGATAAGTTACTTAAATTCATTGCAAAGCGCTACCGAAGTCGGTGATATGGACGCGTTAACAAACGACTTAGCCGACGTTATGAAAGGGCTTGACGAATCGACCGTCGAAATGATTATTCCCGCGATTTCAAGCGATTTATTGAAAGATACGGGCTTAGGCGAAAAGGAAGCCGAACTTGCGTCCGAAGTTTTAAAAACCACGCTTACTTCCGTCGCAAGTATGAGCGACGAAGAAATAGACGCCGAGGCAAAAGCAATAAATACCATATTGTCTTACGCTTCTTCCGACGTAACCCCGGAAGCAAACGACGTTATAGACGCACTCGTGTCGTCGGAACTCGTTTTACCCGCCGCTAAAACCGTAATAGATTCTCAAGAAGGCGCGTCCGAAGTTTTAGGTAGCGTTAGCGAAGAGCAAAAAACCGCTATATCTAACGCAATAGACGATTACAAAGCCGAAAATCCCGACGCCGACGAAGAAAAACTCGATATAATTAAATCGCTTTTCGGAATAAACGACTAAACGAAAACAAAGCGACTAAACGAAAACAATAGGACGGAAAGTTTTAGATATAATTAACTCAACCGTCGCTATTAAAAACTATTATAACGATACTATTATATATTATGTTATATATATTGAAAGAGAGCGGATTAAAAACCACTCTCTTTTTTCAATCAAAAAAGACCGACGCAAAACGCATCGGTCTTTTAAGTTTTTATTTAATATATAAATAGGAGATACTACTTAAACTAATTATATATTATTTTCGGGGTTGTCGTAGTCGTAAGGTTTTTCTTCCTCAGCCGCTTCTTCCGCAACGTCGTCTGCGGGTTTGTCTTGGGCGGTTGCATCCGCGTTTAACGCTTGTTCGGCGCGTTTTGCTTTGTTTGCGTTGATGACCGCTTGAGCCTTTTCACGACTGTTTCTGTTGTAGTAGTTGGAAGAATCGATAACAACTTTTTGATGCGTTTTAACGAGCATTCTGATTACGACGATTATAAGAACGAGAACTAATACCGCCGCGACTATGATAGAAGTGATTTGGAGAGCCCAAATGGTTCCGCCTACGGTCGCTTCATCTTCTTCGTCGGAAGAATCGTCAGAGGAAGAATCGTCGGTCGTCGTGGTGTTGTCGATTTCGGTATCGGCGTCAACGGTTTCGTAAGAAGCGATTATCGTGGAACCTTTAACGTAGCTCGTGTAAACTACTTCGGGGTCGTAAGTAACGGTATAACTTGCATTGTTGCCGTCGTCGTCGGTGTATTTTACGGTAACGTCCGCTCTCTTGTGTTCCTTCGTAACGATATCGCTATCGGAAGATACGAAGTCGTTGTCGAGTTTAGCGATAAGCGCGGTCTTGTTAACCGAAGTGGAAGTGGTTACGGTGTTGAAAAGTACGGTGCCGGTGCTCTTTCCGTTGCCGTCTCTCGTACCGTTCCAAAGTTCTACTCTGTAAGTAATATCTTCGTTGCCGGCGGTTACTAAGAAGTTAACGGTAACCCAGCCGTTAGAAGGCGCGCTGTCTTTGGTAACTTTAACGACCAAATCGCTGTCTAAAAGATCTAATACGCTATAATCGGATAAGGAATCCGCGTTAGCAAGGTATACGTAAGCGTTCGCGTCGTCCAATACCTTAACTTGTACGGATACGAGGGTAGTCGTATGAGCCGAGAAGGTAAGCGAGGAACCTAAGTAACCGTAACTTGCGGCGGAGGTGTTCTTAATAACGATGGGTTGAATATTCTTGTCGCCCGCAAGCGCTTTAATAGCGTCTTTTTCAGCGGAAGTTAAGGAAGCGTAAGCGTCGATATACTTGCTGGAAACTACGCCGGAAACGCCGTTTTGGTGAATCCATACGTTTGCGCTCGTGCCGCCGATTGCTTTGCCGCCACCGTGAACGCCCGTGTAACCGGATACGCCCGTCGCGGGTTTTTTCTTTAAGTCTGCTTTGGTACTTGCGGTCGCGGTGTAGGCGAAACTGTCGTTTGCGTCGTCTTCGTCGTCAGCGGGACCGTTGGGATATTCGTAACCTAACGTGATAGTGGACTTGTAATCTGCTTCGGAAGATACGATGCCGTATTCTTCTTCGGTAAGCAGTTTACCCTCGAAACCGGTGAATAACGCGTAACCTTTGGTCAAAACTTTGTCGTAGTCGCCTTGGTTGAGGTCTTTAACATTCGTGGTACCTAAGGTGAATTTGAAGCGGATATATCTCGTGGTGCTTCCGCTTGCGGTTTCTAATTCGTTAGCTAAGAATATAGAAACCTTTTTCCAAGTTTGCGCTTTGTCGTCGGTGGAGTAGGTGTTGTAGTTGGAAGCAACGTCGATAGTACCGAGTACCTTTCCGCTTGCGTCTAATTCTTCAACTTGGATAGTCGCGCCGGTTTGTCGAGCGCCTACCATAACGTTGGTTAAGAAGTTAACTTGTATGTGATCGTCTTTCTCAACGGGTAAAGATTTGGTAGTAACTACGTAACTTGACGGAGTGTCTAACTTAATAGATAAAACGTCGACGTCGCCCTTAGGATTGGTTACGCCCGCGGGGAGGTTGCCCTTGCCGAAGGTGTGAGCGTCCATTACTTTATACGAAGCGGGAACGCCTTCAACGCAACTTCCTTCAAAATAATCGTAGGCGAAGGCTAAATCTGTGTTCTCAATCAAATGAGAGAAAGCGTATTCTACTTTCGTAGCGTTCTTGTTTTCGTTAGCAACGTAAGTTTTGCCCGCTTGATCTTGGGTTAAATCGTCTTTAGCGTTTCCGTAGTTGTCGAATAAGTTAACTTTGTTAGCGCTGTCTACCGCAGCGGTAGCGGAAGCGTATTCTTCGGCGGTTAATTCTTCAAAATGGATATCGTCGAAATAAGCGAAGCCTTCAACGTATTCTCTTTGATAAGTGTCGGAACCGAAGCCTAAACCGACGGTTACGGTGTAACTGGATTTAGCGTAATCGCTTGCTTCTAAATAAATTACGTAATTAGCCCAAACGCCCTTGGTATCGATGTTCTTTATAAGTAAAGGAGCCCTCGAAGAAGAAAGGGTGTTGTTTACGCTAACGTACGCGCCGAAGTCCACGCCTTGTTGAATGCTCTTTAAATCCTTGGTAAGAACCCAAACGGAAAGTTTAGCGTAACCGGTCGTGGTGGTTAACGAGGAAGAAGAAACGAATTTTTGAGCGGTACCCGCGCCTTCTACGCTTGAAACGTTGTGGATCATTAAAATCTTAGAACCTTTGGTTAAAAGCTTGTCTTCGTTGGGGTTATCGCTTGCGGTTTCTTCGTCGTATACGTAATACGCGTCCGCGTCGACGAGTTCTAAACTTTGAGGAGTCTTAGGATTCCAATAAGCGTCGCCGTCTTTGGGAAAACCGTTTGCGGAAGCGATAGAGCTATACGCGTCGCCTTCGGTATCGATGATGCCGGAGTTTTTGGAAGAGGAAATAGCCGACGTCGAATAACTGTTATCACGATACTTGGTCCAGTTGATGCCCGTGTAAACGGGATAAGAAACGTCATCGTCGTCGGTACCGAATTCAAAGTCGCCGTTTTTAAGGACTTGGTAATCGGTCGCCGTTACCTTGACGTCGTCATCGTCGTCGTCGCCTGTGGAAGAAGAATTATCCCCGCCGCTGCACGCAACCGAAAAGGCAAGGCAAAAAGCCAACGCGAGAGCCGCAATAAGGGTAAAAAATTTCTTCAAGTTAAAGTTGTTGAATTTGTTCATATCTCACCTTTATACGTCAATTTTATATTTTGCCGATTGACTAACAGTAATGATTATACAATACTTAAAGACAAAAATCAATCTTTTAAACCGCGTAAACGCAAAATATTAAAAAAATTACCCGTTAAAATTTAATCTTTTTAGTTAAAAAGATAATATTTAAGAGAAAAATCCCCATCATAGTCGTATGAAGGTAGATAAAAAGACTTTTTTGCTTGCGGCGGTCGGAAGCGCCGCGGGACTTATAAACGGTTTTTTCGGCGGTGGCGGCGGTACGGTCGTCGTGCCTTTGCTTATTTCCGCGTGCGGCTTTTTACGCAAAAACGCCCACGCCACGGCGTTATCGGTGATGCTTCCTACTTGTTTGGTATCCGCGATAGTATACGCCGTAAACGGTAACTTCGATTTTAAGGTGATACTTCCCGTAACTATCGGTTTTACCTTTGGGGGAGTTTTAGGCGCGTTTTTGCTGAGCAAACTGAAAGAGAATTGGATAAAATACGTTTTTTGCGCGATACTTATTTTCGCCGGGATAAAACTTGTTTTTTTTAGTTAAAAATATTAAGGTAAATAAGGCTATAGGTCGGTTATTTGCCTTTTAGGGGGAATATGAAAGATTTTTTGATATACGCTTTATGCGGATTTTTAGCCGGAGTCCCCGGCGGTATGGGTATGGGAGGAGGAACTTTACTTATCCCTGCGCTTACGGTTTTTTGCGACGTCGAACAAAAAATAGCGCAAGAAGCCAACCTCGTAAGTTTTTTGCCCATGGCAATACTTGCGCTTATCGTGCATTTTAAAAACGGCTTGATAAAAAAAGAAGGACTTTTAGAACTTATTTTGCCTGCCGCCGTTTTTGCGGTAGGCGGCGGATTTTTAGCAAAACTCGTAAACGACGAGGTCTTAAAAAGAATTTTTGGAATTTTTTTGATTTTAACCGGGGCGTTTTCTTTTTTTGCCGACAAAATCAAGTTAAAAAAGAAAAAAGCGTAAAATTTTTTCGCAAAAAGTCTATTTAAAGTCGAAAAAACGCGATAATTTTTAGAATTTTGTGCGAAATGCACAATCGGACGTTTGAATAATAATCTTAAAAAGCAACTTTTTATTTAAAAT
>CAZMOD010000032.1:0-16646 GCA_964567885.1 uncultured Christensenella sp. | reverse complement strand
GGATATGGTATAATGTTATTGTAAAATGCGATAGGTATAGGTAAAACCGATGAAGACGAACCTGATACTTCTCCGGGTAATCAATGCTTATATCCGTATAAGTGCTGGTATAAAGAATATTGTGAATCTGAAAGGAACAGGATATTTTTAGTGACGAATATCTTGAGCGTATAAATCGTATTTTTTGATAAATTCTTTTAATACCTTTGTCGCCCAAATGCAGGATTCAAGGCGTTGCTATAAAAGTCATCAAAGACTTGGTCAACTAATAAATTCAAGGGGGTATTACTCAAAATTGACACACGACGTAAAATGCCCTTTATGTGGCAAGGAAAACAAGAACTTACTTTTGGAAGAAACAGGCGGTTGGTTTGTTTGTGAACGTTGCGATAACGAAATATTGTTACCGCAATACAGTAAAACGATACGAGTGCCTTTGTATGATTCCAAAAAGCTCGCAAGAGCGTACTCAAACAAATAGTTTCGACTAATCTCGCCCCGTTTTAGTCGAAAACGAAATACAGTCATAGATACAATGGCTTTTCTACTTCTGCATAGGAGTTCCCGACCTTGTAATAGCAGTGGAAAAAATACACAGACAGCGTATCATCGGGAGAAGGAGGCAACAAGTATATATGCGGTTAAACGACATCGTAACACCAGTCAGGCTGGTGTGCCTTAACTGCCGAAAAAACATTGTAGGTTATCAAGGCGAAGACGGACTAACAAAAATACAATGTCCGCATTGTGGTACGTTAACGGTATCAAAGGTCATTGGTCGCAGACACGTTCAAGTGGACATGTTCGCACCCCAAGGGCAAGAGCTCTTACAAGAAAATTGAATAACTTATGAAAGACGCTTGGTCGGTCTGAAACAGGGACAATGTAAAGCCAAGAAGGTCAATCATATTAAAGCGGTCAGTTAAACCAGAATTGAGAGGCTGCCGATAAACGAAATCCCAAGGTGGGATAGTAGTTTGTCGGCGGCCTTTTTTCGTTCTCAAAAAAAATTAAAAAAATCAAAAATTTTTTTTCAAATGGTTCAAAAGGTGAACCGTTCGACCTTTAGAATACAGCCATCAAGAGTAAGTGGTATTTCAAGGATGCTAATCAAAACCACGCCGTCGCTCAACGTCAACTTGCCTTTTGTTACTTCGACGGTTTGGGTGTAGAAAAAGACGAAGCAGAGGGCGCTAAATGGTGTCGTAAAGCTGTCGAGTTGGGAGATTCCACTGCTCAATATCGTCTCGGTTATTGCTATGAAAACGGTCAAGGAGTTCCTCAAGACTATGCCGAAGCTTTTAATTGGTACTTAAAAGCCTCAGACGACCTAGTCGAGGCACAGTTTGCCGTCGCTCTAAAGTATAGCAGCGGTATCGGCGTAAAACGAAGCAAGCGCAAAGCATTTTTCTGGGACAAAGTGGCTGCAGAACAAGATTGCGTGGAGTCTATGGCTTTTGTCAGTCAATGTTGCTATAAAGGCGAGGGCTTATTTCCAAGCAGAAGAAAGGCTGCGGAATGGGCTTTGGCGGCAATTATAAACGAGTACGATGGTTTTACCCCGTCATACCTCAAAGAAATCAATTACGAAGGATACACACGAAAAATCATAGCGGAAGGCTATTGGGATGAAGATGAGGTTAGCAAATTGCTTTCGATGATTCCTTGAATTTACCAATAAAAGTTGTAACTATACCTTAAAAAAAGCATAATAAAAATCTTTACGGTACGTTCAATTTGTAAAATTGCGGCTATTTTAACTATTTTCTTTCAAAGAGTATAGAATTTTTCCCTCAATACGGTATAACGTATCGTTACTTGTGTTTTTTTGTCGTTTAACTAACAAAAGCGCTGAAAGTCGGGCTATAAGCCCGTTATCAACGCTTTTTTGTTTTGCGGAAAGATGTAAGATGCGTAAAAAGTGTAGCAAAGTATGGTTTTTGTAAATGCTTAGGTCGCTTTTATCCGCTTACGACCAGCTACCAAATAAACTAATTAAACGAGCGAGCACGACGGAATTCTTTTTGCAACGAAGGCGGTGTGCGGCGAAACGCTTAATTAAAGTCCCGCTTAGGCTTATTTTGGTAGTGTTTGATTGTAATAAACGATATTTCATTGGGTGCAAAGAAGGATTAAATAGTTGACAAAAATGCGCGATAACGGGCTTATAGGTGGACTTTTGCTTAAAAACACGGTGGTTTGTGAATTTTGGTCGGAAGAAAAAGAGGATTTAGGCGGTCTTTGCCGCTCCGCCGAATCTTTATCCGATTCGTTCTTGTTTCATTAAATAGCGTACGCGCGTATGTAAATTACGACGGATTTTTGTCGAAAAATGACAAAGTGGTTGCGGTAAAATTTTGTAGTGTTATACTAATAAAGAACGAAAAAGCGATCAAACGTCGCGGTAAAACTAATAATATGCGACGTAACTTTGCGATAGGGGTGCCTTGACGGAAACTTGTCGCGGAAAAATCGCTTTAAAAGGAGAAAATATGATTATGAAACACTTAAGTAAGATTTTAAAAACTATAACCGTCGTGCTAGCGGTAGTTATGGGTTGTACGTTTATGCTCGCCTACTGCGCCGACGGAAAAGTTGCGTCTTTGACGTGGGAAAAGCGATTATTACGGACGATTTCGGTACGTGGAATCCCGTTACGGAAGCAGGAGTAGACGTTACGGACGGAAAAACGGATCCCGTTCCCCGCATTTCGAACGTTGCCGACGGTAGTTCTCTTTCTTGGACGATTACGTCCGATAAGGCTGCGACGGCTAAATTAACGCTTCATGCGGCTTCACGTTTGAGAGATTGGAGCGCGCTCAATCTTTGAAGCGTTGCCGTATCCGACGTTTCTAAAGGTCTTTCTCTTACCGCAAACGGAAAGGAAGTTGCAATTAGCGGTTCGCTTCCCAGAAGTGCGGTACTTCCTTCGGACGATATGGAGGAACGGCCACAAGATAGTGGATATAACCGTTGAAATTGATCTCGTTAGCGGCGAAAACACTATCGTATTTACCGCTTTTGGTACAAGTGATAGTTTCAATTTCGTTATGGATAAGATTATCGTTAACACGTCCGCAAAATTGACGTTTACCGAAACGGATAACAGCGACAGAGTTTGGTGGCCCTTTAATAATCTCACTAAATAAATTCGTTTCGTCGTACGTCACAGCGTCGTAACGAGAAGCGGAGCGGCGAGGCTTAACGGCTTCGCCGCTTTCATAATCTTAAACGATTAATATTTTTTAAGATTAAATCGACTCTAATAAAACTATCGTCAATTTTTATTAAAAACGACTTGACGGCGCTTAAAAACGACGTCTGACGCTACTCCGCGCGCCTAAAAAATCACCCTTGTAAACAAACGAAATGCCAAACATTTTGTATAATTGGGGATTTGAGACAAAAAAGATTTTGTATATTTGTGGATTTAAAGCAAAAAACATTTTGTATTTTTAGGGAAACGCCCTTAAAAACGTTGATTTTTTTACGTGGCGGTAATATATAAAAAACACCGATAATCGGCTTATAGGCCGAGATATCGGTGTTTTTATGATCGATTTTTACTAACTTTATAACCGTTTGTGGATTTTGAAGGTTTGCTATAAACGTTTTTCGCTACAAAATAAAGTATCGGGCGGAAAGGACGCACCAAAAACGATAAACGTATTATTTAAGTTTAATTACGGTTTGACCGCCCATAAAGGGACGTAAAACTTCGGGCACGGTTACGGAGCCGTCTTCGTTTTGATATTGTTCGATAAGGGCGGGGAATACGCGACTGGTTGCCAATCCGCTTCCGTTTAAGGTGTGAACGTAACCGATCTTTTTATCTTCGCCTTTAAAACGAGTATTGTTTCTTCTTGCTTGATAGTCGTTGGCGTTAGATACCGAACTTACTTCCTTGTAAATGCCCATGCTGGGTATCCAAACTTCAATATCGTAAGTTCTTGCCATGGATGCCGAGCAGTCGCCGGCGGCGAGCTTAGACAGTCTAAAATGAAGCCCTAATTTTTCCATCAAAGAACAAGCTTTTCCTACTAATTCCTCAAACGCTTTGGGGGAATCCTCCGGACGGGTGTATTGAACCATTTCCACCTTATTGAATTGGTGACCTCTTATCATACCTCTTTCTTCCGCGCGGTAAGAGCCCGCTTCTTTACGATAGCAAGGCGTATACGCGAAGAACTTCATAGGAAGATTTTTAGCGTCGATAATCTCGCCTGCGTACATATTGACGAGCGCGGTTTCCGCAGTGGGGAGCATAAATCTTTGTTTCTTTTTATCTTCGGCTTCGCTATCTTCGACCCAATAAACTTCGTCGGAAAATTTAGGAAATTGTCCCGCGCCGAAACCGCAGTTGTAACCGAGCATATGCGGCGGCAAAATAAAGGTATAGCCGTCGTTTAAGTGTTCGGAAATAAAGAAGTTTAAAAGCGCCCATTCAAGTCTTGCGCCGTCGCCGCGATAAAGCCAATAACCGCCGCCGGATAGTTTAACGCCTCTTTCGTAGTCGATAAGGCCTAAAGAAGTGCATAAATCGACGTGGTTTTTGGCAGCAAACTTGAAGTCGGGTTTTTCGCCGAAGACTTTAACGACCGCGTTGTTTTCCTTTTCCCCGGGCAAAAGGTCGTCGTCGGGAAGATTGGGAAGTTTTGCTACGAAGTCGAAAATCTTAGAAGATAATTCGTTAATCTTTTCGTCGCGTTTAGCAATCTCTTCACCCAAGGCGCGCATTTTTGCGAAAATATCGTCCACGGGAAGCCCTTGTTTTTTAAGGGCGGGGATTTGTGCGGAAACTTTATTTCTTTCCGCTTTATCGGCTTCTACCTCTTGCAGAAGGGCTTTCCTCGTTTGAACCCATTCTAAAAGTTCGGTAAAATCAACGACGCAGCCTTTTTTAGCGAGAGAGTCGGTTACCTTTTGGGGATTGTCGCATATCATTTTAATATCGAGCATAATTTAAACCTCTTTTTACAAAGTTAAAATTTATATTTACGCATACTATTATAAAACATTTGAACTAAGTTTGCAATTATTTTGTCGCAAAAAAATTATTTTTGCCATTGCTTTTTAGAAAGGTTTGATATTTATTTGCCAAATCGGGTGGTATTGTGCTATAATGAGCCTTACGAAAAGGATATACTATGAAAATATATAATACGCTTACAAGAAAAAAAGAAGACTTTATACCTTTAAACGGAAACAAGGTTAATATGTACGCTTGCGGAATCACCGTTTCGGGCGCGGCGCATATAGGGCACGCTTATCAAGCGCTTATCTACGACGTTATAAGGAATTTTTTGATTAAAAAGGGTTACGACGTAACTTACGCAAGAAACTACACCGACGTAGACGATAAAATCATCGCTAAATCTCAAGAAACGGGAATCCCCGCGCTCGAGTACGCGGCCAAGATGATTGCCAACATCGATAACGAGATGAGGCGCTTCGGAGTGGGAGATCCCGACACTTGGATGAAGGCTACCGAAAATATTCAAAACATAATCGACTTTATTGCGGAACTTATCCAAAAAGGGCACGCCTATCCCACGAAGGACGGAAGCGTTTATTTTTCAGTTGAAAGTTTTCCTTCGTACGGCGCTTTATCCAACCGTAAACCCGACGATATGCTCGACGGCGTAAGAATTGCAAACGACGAGCAAAAAGCGGCTCCTTTAGACTTCGCGCTATGGAAAGCGGCGAAAGAAGGGGAAATTTATTGGGAATCGCCTTGGGGCAAGGGGCGTCCCGGTTGGCATATAGAATGCTCTGCGATGAACCGCGCGGCTTTCGGCGACCAAATAGATATTCACGGCGGCGGAAGAGATTTGATTTTCCCTCATCACGAAAACGAAATCGCTCAGTCAGAGGCGCTAACGGGCAAACGCTTCGTTAAATATTGGATTCACAACGGGCTTATAAAAGTCAACGGACAAAAAATGAGTAAGTCGCTTGGTAACTCTTTACTTCTTTCCGATTTACTGGATAAATTTAGTCCGGACGCTATTAAGTTTGCAATGATGGAAACGTCTTACCGTAACGATATCAACGTTACCGACAGCCTTTTCCCCGACGCCGAAAAGCACGTTTGCGAGTTTTACGAAGTAATTTCGGCGGTTTATAATAGCGGACTTAAAAAAGTTTCCGATTTCGATAGCAAAGTAGCCGAGGATTTCGATAGGGCTATGAGCGACGATTTTAACACGGCGCTCGCGCTTTCCAATCTTTACGGATATTTTAAAAAGGCGAAGGGCTTTTTGGCTCAAAACGACGGCAGGGCGGTTAATATCGTCGAGGACGTGGTTAAAGAATATTCCACGCTCGAACTTTTCTTACTTAATCCCAAAGACTATTTAGCCGCTTACGCGAAAAAGGACGATATTCCTCAAAACGTTAAAGATTTAGCGCGTGAGATGCAAGAAGCAAGGCTTTTAAAAAACTATTCGATAGCCGACGAAAAACGTGCCGAAATAGCAAGTTTAGGTTATCGCGTTATGATTTCCAAAGACGGCGTAACGCTTGAAAAAGTTTAACTTAAAAATAAAAAACGAGGCTATAAGCCCGTTATCTTGATAAAATTTTAGAACGATACTAACAAAAGGACGTAAATATGAAAAAGTTTACCGCAGAAGAATTAAGAAACTTATATTTGAAATTTTTTGAAAACGAAGGTCATAAAATCATACCTTCGGCAAGCCTTATCCCCGAAAACGATCCTTCCGTTTTGTTTACGACGGCGGGTATGCATCCGTTGGTTCCGTACCTTCTCGGCGAAAAGCACCCCGCCGGCAATAGACTTACCGACGTACAAAAATGCGTAAGAACGGGCGATATAGACGAGGTTGGCGATTTATCCCACCTTACCTTTTTCGAAATGCTCGGAAACTGGTCGTTGGGCGATTATTTTAACGAAGAATCCATCGGTTGGAGTTTCAAGTTTTTAACCGGCAAAGACTATTTGAATATTCCCGTTGAAAACCTTGCCGTTACCGTGTTCGCGGGGGACGAGGATTGTCCTCGTGACGAATCGAGTGCGAAAAGATGGAAGGAGTTAGGTATTCCCGAAGATAAGATTTTCTATCTTCCAAAAAAACACAATTGGTGGATTGCCGGTAAAACCGGACCTTGCGGCCCCGATACCGAAATGTTTATAGACAGGGGTACGCCCAAATGCTCGCCCGAGTGTTCCCCCGCGTGCGACTGCGGTAAATATTTGGAAATTTGGAACAACGTTTTTATGCAATACTATAAAAACGAGGACGGCAGTTATTCCAAATTAAAACAAAGAAACGTCGATACCGGTATGGGTTTAGAGCGTACTTTGTGCATTTTAAACGGCGTCGAAAGCGTTTACGACACGGAACTATTCGACGAAGCGAAAGCGGAAATTAAATCCCTTACCGGCAAAAGTTACGGGGAAAGCGAAGAAATCACCAAGGCGTACAGAATCATTTTGGACCACGTAAGAACTGCTACGTTTTTAATCGGCGACGTAAGGGGTATCGTTCCTTCCAACGTCGATCAAGGTTACGTTTTACGCCGTCTTATCCGTAGAGCCGTAAGATTCGGAAGAAACTTAGATCTTCCCGAAGGAAGCCTCTCAAAGATCGCAAAGCGCTACGTTGAAAAATACAAAAACGCTTATCCCGAACTCACCGCCAACCAAGATAGAATATATAGCGAACTTACCAAGGAAGAAGAAAAGTTTTCCAAGACTTTATCCGACGGCTTAAAGGAGTTTAACAAGGTGGTAACTCATATTCAAGGAACCACTTTCCCCGGAAAAACCGCTTTTAGACTTTACGATACTTTCGGTTTCCCGTTAGAAATAACGCAAGAACTCGCTAAAGAGCAAGGTTTCGTCGTCGACGTGGACGGATACAACAACGCCTTTTCCGAGCACCAAAAGAAATCTTCGGTCGGAAGCGAACAAAAATTCAAGGGCGGTTTAGCCGATCAAAGCGAAACCACCGCAAAACTTCATACCGCAACGCACCTTATGCAAGCGGCGCTTAAAAAAGTTTTGGATCCGTCGGTTTCTCAAAAAGGCAGCAACATAACCACCGAAAGACTTCGTTTCGACTTTAACTTCGACCGTCCTATGACTAAAGAAGAAATCGCGGAAGTTGAAAGATTGGTTAACGAGGCTATCGTCGCGGACGTCCCCGTTACGATGGAAGAAATGAGCGTCGAAGAAGCAAAAACGTCCGGCGCGGTAGGCGTTTTCGATTCACGCTACGGTGAAAAGGTTAAAGTTTATACGATGGGCGATTTTTCCAAGGAAATTTGCGGCGGACCACACGCTCAAAGAACGGGCGACTTAGGCAAGTTTACCATCGTTAAAGAACAATCTTCTTCCGCCGGCGTAAGAAGAATTAAAGCGGTGCTTTCCGAAAAATAAGCCGCGTAAACGAATAAGCTTATAATATGAAGGGAAACTGAAAGTCTATACTTTTAACTTCCTTGACAAAGAATAATAAATATAGTATAATAAAAAACGTGTAAAAAACACAAGGGGTATCACCATGAACGAGAAAATTTATCTCAGCCAAGAAGGCAAACAAAAATTAGAAGAAAAACTTCACTATTTAGTCGAGACCGAGCGTCCTCAAGTAGTTGAAAGACTTAAAATCGCGCGTGAGTTCGGCGACTTGTCCGAAAACGCCGAATACGACGCGGCTAAAAACGAGCTTGCAAGGGTAACCGGCGAAATCGAACAAATCGAAGCGCAATTAAAGGTTGCCGTAATTTACGAATCTTCCGCGGGTAACAACGTGGTTACGATGGGTTCTAAAATTAAAGTTTACGACCACGATATGGACGAGGAAGTGGTTTACACCATCGTCGGCACCGCTGAAGCCGATATCGTGAACAATATGATTTCAAACGAATCCCCCGTAGGCAAGGCGCTTTTGGGTAAAAAACTCGGCGAAGTCGTAACGATAGAAGCCCCCGGCGGAAGTTACGATTTAACTATTAAAGAAATCATCGCTTAATTTATTCAAGGGCGGTTTGCGGCGTAGATAGCCGCAACAAGGTTAGATACGAATAGGGACGGCTATGGTCGAAGCCGTCTTTATAAGTTTGATGAAAATCGGGCTATAAGCCGATTATCGACGATTTTCGACTGAATAATCACCAAGGCGGGTTGTCTTATGAAAGGAAAACTTATTACTTTTGAAGGTTGTGAAGGCTCCGGTAAAAGCACTCAGGTTCGTCTTTTGAAGGAGTATCTTGAAAAGACTAATCAGCCTTTCGTCGATACGAGAGAGCCCGGCGGAACTTCTATATCCGAAAAAATCCGTTCGGTGATTTTAGATAAAAACAACGCCGAAATGGTCGACGAGTGCGAGGCACTTTTATACGCCGCGTCCCGTTGCCAACTTTTAAAAGAAAGGGTTATACCCGCGCTTTCGGAAGGTAAAATCGTTATAATCGACAGATATTACGATTCTTCTTTTGCTTACCAAGCGTACGCAAGAGGGCTTGGCTACGACTTCGTCGCGGCGGCGAATTCTTTCGCTATTGCCAACGCCGAACCTGACTTAACGGTATTTTTCGATATCGATCCGTACCACGCTTTTTTAAGAAAGGGCGGAGCCGATAGCGGCGACAGAGTTGAACTTGCGGGTATAGAATTCCACGGCAAAGTTTATCAAGGTTACAAAGCGTTGGCGGAAAAATTTCCGAATAGAATAACGTGCGTAGACGCAAATCAAAGTTTGGAGGCAATCCACGACTGCGTTTTAAAGGTTTTGCGCGATAAAGGTTTGATAAAATGAGAAAACTTTTGGAAAACACCCCCGCTTACAAGGTGATTTTATCCGACAAAGCCGCGGGAAGACTAAGCCACGCGTACCTCGTTACTTGTCAAGACGGGGATATGCACGAGGATTATTTAAAAATCCTTGCCAAACTTATGGCTTGCGATAAGGCGGATTTTTGCGATACTTGCAGGGTTTGTAAACTTATCGACCAAAAGGCGCATTCCGACGTAACCTTTTACCCTAAAGAAGGCAAGTTAAAGACCGACGCCGCAGACGATTTGGTTCGTCAAAGCGTAATAAAGCCTTTTGAACTCAATAAAAGGATTTTCGTAGTAAAAAAGATAGAAGAACTTAACCAATATCAAAACAAACTTTTAAAAACCGTCGAAGAACCTCCTAAAAACGTTCATCTTTTGATTTCGACGGAAAAACCCGTCGCAGTGCTTCCGACGATAAAATCCCGTTCCAAATCTATAGAGATTCCTGATTTTTCGGAAACGGCGCTTAAGGAAGCGGCTATTCGCGCGGGGTTTTCGGGTGATAGGCTTTTGCTTTCGTTAAAGCTTTGCGGCGGCAAATTCGGAAAACTAATAAGGTATTATCAAAACGACGATCTTTTAAATATAAAGGACGTCGCGACCGACGTAATTTTAAATATGACGGGGCGGACTCTTCCCGAATACGCGGGGAGTTTGAAAAACGTTTCGATTGCCGACTATATAAGCGTTACCAAACTTTTATTAAGCAAAATTATGGAATTTTTAGCGGGAAAACCCGTCGAAAAGTTGTATGAAGATTTGTATCCCGCGACGCAAAAGTGGCGCTATGGGGCGATTATCGGCACTATCGAGCGGTTAAACGCTTTTGAAAAGAGTTTAAACTTTAACGTTAACAACGCAATGACTATAGACGGCGTTTTATTTGCGCTCATGGAGGAAAAAACCAGATGGCAAAAATTGTAGGCGTAAGATTTAGAAACTTCGGAAAGGTATATTATTTCGAGCCTAAAAATATAATTTTCAAAAAAGGCGACGGCGTCGTCGTCGAAACGACGAGGGGAGTAGAATACGGCACGATTACTATTCCTAATAAGGAAATAGACGATAAAGAATTAGTTCAGCCGTTAAAACCTGTTTTAAGAAAGGCTACCGAAAAAGACACCGATACGAATAGAAAAAATCTTCAAAAAACGCCCGAGGCAAAAAAGATTGCCGAAGGCTTTATAGAAAAACATAAACTTAAAATGAAACTTATCGACGCCGAATTTACTTTCGACGGCTCTAAAGTGGTGTTTTATTTTACCGCACCCACTCGGATAGACTTTAGAGAACTCGTTAAAGATTTGGCGGGCGCTTTTCATATCAGAATAGAACTTCGTCAAGTAGGTATTCGCGACGAGGCTAAGATTTTAGGCGGTATCGCGCCTTGCGGAAGAGAAGTTTGTTGTAAAAACTGTATGCCCGACTTCAAAAAAGTTACCATAAAAATGGCAAAGGTACAAGGGCTTTCCTTAAACCCCGGTAAAATCAGCGGACTTTGCGGCAGGCTTATGTGTTGCTTGGACTACGAAAACGATTACTACGCTTCCGTTTATAAAAAGATGCCCAAAGTCGGCGGAACGGTAAAAACCGCGGAGGGCTCGGGCACGGTTATTGCCAATAATATGTTGAATCTTACCGTAAAGGTAAAAATCGACAAAGGCGAGGCGGGGCTTATTTATAAAGATTTTCCGCTTGCGGAAGTTAAATTTGCAAAAGCGAATCGCACGGACGACGATAAGTTAACCCCTGAAGAACAAGCCGAACTAAAAGGGCTTGAAGAATAGTAATAAGAGCGTTTTTGTAGGAAAAAACGAAAAACGCCCTTTAATCTATATACAAATTTAAATTTTTGTGTTACAATATTAAAGTACCTTGCTTTTTTAGCGAGTTATTAAGAATAAAACGGAGGTATTACACTATGGCTTACAAGATTTCTGACGCTTGCATTTCTTGCGGCGCTTGCGCAGACAATTGTCCCGTCGGCGCTATTTCTCAAGGCGACGCTCAATATGAGATCAATGCTGATCTTTGCATTTCTTGCGGTGCTTGCGCTGACAACTGCCCTGTTGGTGCTCCTTCCGAAGAATAATTTTTTAAAGGAGACTGCCGCGTTTATATAAGCGCGGCAGTCTTTTTACTTGCTATGTTAGACGAAAATAAAAAAATAGAAGATTTAATGGTCGGCGGGCTGAAAATAATTCAGTCGGACGATTTATACAAGTTCACGAGCGACTCCGTATTGCTTGCTAAATTTCCGCAAAAAAAGTTTTCCAAGGTTTTAGATTTGTGCGCGGGAAGCGGGGTCGTTGGGCTTCATTACCTCGGCGAATACGGAGCGGAAAACGTTGATTTCGTAGAAGTGCAAAAGCCCTTAGCCGATATGTGTGAAGAAAGCCTAAAATTAAACGGTTTGACGGATAAATGTTTCGTTTATAACGTTAATTTGAAAGAATTTAACGGGCAAGGCGCTTACGACGCCGTTTTTTGCAATCCTCCGTACAAAAGGGCGGATAGCGGATATCTTCCCGAAAACGAACATTTTGCCGTGTGCCGTGCGGAAGTAAAATGCGACTTTTTGGATATAGTAAAATGCTCTTACAAGGCTTTAAAGCACGGCGGAAGGTTCTACGCTTGCCATAAACCCGAAAGACTTACCGACGTTTTAACCGCGATGAGAGCCTATAAAATAGAGCCTTCAAGGCTTAGGTTTATCGCGGGGAAAGGCAAGACGGATATATACTTATTTTTAATCGAAGGGGTAAAAGACAAAAAACCTCCGTTTAAAGTAGAAGGCGTTTTTATCAACGACGCGATAAATTTTAAAGGATAAATTTATTCTAATCAGCAAAAAGTCGGGCTATAAGCCCGTTATCACCATTTTTCAGCAAAAAGGAGCGGTTATGTTATACTTCGTTTCAACCCCGATAGGTAATTTAGGGGATATAACGTATAGGGCGGTAGAGGTCTTGTCGTCGGTCGACGTTATCGCGTGTGAGGACACGAGGCACTCTCTTCCTCTATTAAACAAGTACGGAATAAAAAAGCAACTTATTTCTTACCAAAAATTCAACGAAGCCGCGGTTTCTCAAAAGATAATCGAAATGCTCAAAGAAGGAAAAACGGTTGCCGTTATATCCGACGCCGGCACGCCCGTTTTATCCGACCCGGGAAGCGTTTTGGTTAAAGCGCTTATTAACGAAGGCGAAAAGTTTACCGTCGTACCGGGGGCAAACGCGCTTTTACCGGCGCTTATTTTATCTGGGCTTGATAGCGCCAATTTTACTTTTATAGGCTTTTTGCCGGAAAAAAAGGTTGAAAGAGAAAAACTTTTAGAAAATTACGCGTCCGTGCCGTCGTCTCTCGTCTTTTATTGCGCGCCGCACGACATGGAAAAAACGAGCAAAGATTTGTTTTCGGTTTTAGGAAGTCGTAAAGCCGTAGCCGTAAAAGAAATTACCAAAGTTTTCGAAAGCCGCGCGGAGTTTACGTTGGGCGAAATCCCCGACGTCGATTTAAGAGGGGAATTCGTAATCGTAGTCGAGGGCAATTTGCAAAAAGAAGACTATTCTTGTTTGCCTATATTAGAGCACGTCGCGCTTTACCAAAAAGACGGATTAAGCAAGATGGACGCCATTAAAAAAGTCGCGAAGGAAAGAGGCGTTAAGAAAAACGAACTATATAAATTAGTGCTTGACGCGGAAAATTAAACCAAACTAAACTTAAAAACGAAGCGAAGAAGACTAAATTTGCCGCTTCGTTTTTCCGTATCTTAAAAATAAAAAACCGTTTCTTATTTTATAACGGTCGCGACGCGAAATAGCGTCGCTTTTTTCTTGACCGCGGTTAAAAATAATGGTATAATAACCGTTAGATTTTAATTTATAATATTAAGTAGATTTCAATTTGATAGAATTAAATAACCAAGAGGTTTTTTATGGCTCGTGAAGAATTAAACAGAAATTTAGCACAAATGCTTAAGGGCGGCGTTATTATGGACGTTACCACGCCTGAACAAGCCAAGATTGCGGAAGCCGCGGGTGCTTGCGCCGTTATGGCTTTAGAACGCATCCCTGCGGATATTCGCGCCGCCGGCGGCGTTTCGAGGATGAGCGATCCTAAGATGATTAAAGGAATTCAAGACGCCGTTTCTATTCCCGTTATGGCAAAGTGCCGTATAGGGCATTTCGTCGAAGCGGAAATCCTTCAAGCGATAGATATCGACTATATCGACGAAAGCGAGGTTTTATCCCCCGCCGACGACGTTTACCATATCGACAAGACTAAATTCGACGTGCCTTTCGTTTGTGGCGCTAAAGATTTAGGCGAGGCTTTAAGAAGAATTCAAGAAGGCGCTTCGATGATTAGAACCAAGGGCGAACCCGGTACCGGCGACGTCGTTCAAGCGGTTACGCATATGCGCCTTATGCAAAGTCAAATACGCAAGATAACCTCGATGCGTGACGACGAACTTTACGAAGAAGCGAAAACGATGCGCGTTCCTTACGAACTCGTTAAATACGTTCACGATAACGGAAAACTTCCCGTCGTTAACTTTGCGGCAGGCGGTGTGGCGACGCCGGCGGACGCCGCGCTTATGATGAAGTTGGGCGCGGAAGGCGTTTTCGTAGGAAGTGGTATTTTTAAGTCGGGCAATCCCGAAAAACGCGCGCGCGCTATCGTAAAGGCTGTTACGCACTTTGACGACGCCAAAATTTTGGCGGAGATTTCCGAGGATTTGGGCGAAGCGATGGTCGGCATCAACGAGCAAGAAATCGCGCTTTTGATGGCGGAAAGAGGTAAATAATTTTGAAAATCGGCGTTTTTGCCCTTCAAGGGGCTTTTATCGAACACGAAAACTGCCTTAAAAAATTAGGTGCGGAAGTCGTGGAAATCCGAAAACTTTCGCATTTTTCGAATGATTTAGACGGCTTGGTGCTTCCCGGCGGAGAGTCTACCGTGCAAGGAAAACTTTTGCGTGAAGAAGGACTTTTCGAGCCTTTGAAAGCGGCAATAGAAAACGGTAAACCGGTATTCGGTACTTGCGCGGGTATGATACTTCTCGCTAAAAAAATAGCGGACGATACGACGGTGCACTTGGGCGTTTTAGACGCAGTGGTCAAGCGTAACGCTTACGGAAGACAATTAGGCTCTTTTAAGACGGAAGATAATTTTGAAGGAATCGGAAAAATTCCGATGACGTTTATACGTGCGCCGTATTTCGAATCGGTAGGTAAGACCGTTTCCGTTTTAGCAACCGTAGACGGAAATATCGTTGCGGCAAGGCAAAACGATATTTTGGCGATTTCTTTCCACCCTGAACTCGGCAACGATTTACGCGTGCATGAATATTTTTTAAATATGATTAAAGAAAAATAATAAAAAGTCCGCCTATAGGTCGATTATCTAATGATTTTCAGATTTTTAAGGCGGGTTTTTTCGTAGAAACCCACGGCTTTTTTGACCGTGATTTTTTATTTTATCAAGGTAAAAACGCGATGGTTCTTGCGGCTTGTATTCGGTTCGTATAAGATTTTATTCTTATTTCCGCAAAAAGTTTCCAAAACTACTATAATTCGTTTTGATTAGTCGCGCGATAGGGATATAATAAAACCGTACGATTTTTATTAAAGGTTCAGGGTGTTATATGGATATTTTTTGGACGGTGGTTTTAATCACCGGAATCGCGGGCGTTGGAGGAACCGGACTCGGCGGTCTTATCGGCGCACTTTTTCATAGGAATTCCGAGAAAATAGTCAGTTTGCTTCTTAGTTTTGCCGGCGGCGTAATGCTTTGCGTGGTGTGTTTGGATTTACTTACCGACGCGCTTTCTCAAAACGAAGGTTCGGTTTTTAACGTTTTTTTGGTAATAATAACGGTCGTTATCGGGTACTTAATCGTTTACGCGTTAAACGTGTTTATCGATAAAAAGACCAACCCCGAGGTAGAGCATATCGACGATGAACATCCGAAAACCGCCGATCAACTTTCCGAACTTATCCATAGCGACCATTATGAAGAACATAAAAAAGAATATGAAAAGGATAAACGCCCGTCTAACAAGAGTGAACTTTTTATCGCAGGCTTAGTAATGGCTTTCGCGATAGCGCTTCACAATCTCCCTGAGGGTATGGTTATAGGCGCTTCGTACGCAAAAGACGAGGCAAGCGCCGCTATTTCCGCGTCGAGCGGTTTGGCGATGGCAATAGTAATAGGGTTACATAATATTCCCGAAGGTATGTCGGTTTCCGTACCTTTAGTTAGCGGCGGTATGAGCAAGGTAAAAGCGACGCTATTGACGGCGCTTACGGGCGCGCCTACCATTTTGGGCGCGATGCTCGGATACTTCCTCGGCGCGCTAAGTCCTATTAGTCTTGCGATTTCTTTAAGTCTTGCAAGCGGCGCGATGCTCTACGTAGTTTTCGGAGAACTTTTACCCGAATCCATTTTAATGTGGCGCTCTAAAGCCCCCGCTTTTGCAATGCTCGTAGGGCTTTTAGTCGGCGTAATCATTTTGTATTTATAATTTTTCGAAGCGGTCTATTTGTAGTGCCGCTCTTGGTTTTTTGACGACAATTCAGCCCGTCTATACGTCGATAATCGACCTATAGGCGGGTTTTTGTTCAATATTGAAGCAAAAACAAAAAAGAAAAAGAAATTTAATCTGTGTTTTAACGTTCTAATAAGTAGTCGCGTTTAATATATTTAACTTTAGGTTAGGTATATAAAATGCAAATAAAAGTTTGCCGTGATTACGAAGAGGTAAGCCGCGCGGCGGCGGATATTTTCGAGAAAGAGTTGAAGAAAAAGCCCGACTCCGTTTTAGGGCTTGCGACGG
>CAZMOD010000031.1:0-17030 GCA_964567885.1 uncultured Christensenella sp. | reverse complement strand
TGTAAGGTTGCGTCCACCATCTGTTTTCCGATTGATCTTGTGCGCCGTTAATAGTTATAGCGGACAAATCTACCGCGGTTCCGTTCACCTTTAAAGTAAATCTTTCGTCTGCATTGGAAGAGAAAGAACCGCCAACCCTTATAAGCGCGTTAATTATAAACTCAACTTGCTTTTCCTCGTCACATTTAACGATGAATTTTACGGAAGACGAAGTTTTGAAGTCCGCCAAAACTTTTCCGCTTGCCGCATTTTGCACGATAAGTCCCGAATAAGTAGTGTTTTCGCCTTCTACTTTCAAGTTTTCTTCGTAGTCGAACGTGGCGTAAAGAGCCGTCTTTTTGTTAAAATAGAAGTAGTCGACGTTCATTTCGCTTGAAGTGGTAATTTCAATAAGGTTGTCACCTTTTTTAAGCGAAATCTTACCGAAAGACAAGTCTTCGTACGGCTTTTGATACCAACCGCCGTTATCGTGCGTCGCGCCTTTTATCGTTATTGAGGATAAATCTACGTCGCCGCCGTTAACTTTTAAAGTAAACCTGTCGCTTGCTTTTCCGGAATAATCGTCGTCAACCCTTATAACCGCGTTAAGGAATAATTCGACTTCTTTTGCCTCTTTGGAAGTAACCACGAATTTAATTTGCGGATCTTTGATTTTGCTATCGTAACCGAGAATCTTGCCGCTTCCGCCGTTTCTAAGAATTAAGTTGTAATAAGCATCTTCCGCTTCTACGCGTAAATCTTCCTTATAACCGAAAGAAGGATAAGCGACCATAGTTTCACTAAACGTGAAGTAATCGATATTCATCTCTTTAGACGGGGTTAATTCTATAAAGTTTTCGCCTTTCAAAAGTTTAATTTTGCCGAGCGACGCGTTACTATATTCCTTAAGCCACCAACCGACCTCGGTACTAGTTACTCCGCTAAGAGTTATCGAAGACAAATCTATCTCGGCGCCGTTTACTTTCAATGTAAACCTATCGTTTGCTTTACCGGAATTGTTACTATCAACTCTGATAAGAGCGTTTACGAATAAACCGACTTCTTTGATTTCGTTAGACGTTACCACGAATCTGATTTTGGTAGTTTCCTTAAGACTCGATAAAACCGTGCCTTCTTCGGTGTTTAAGTTGGTTTGCGGCGTTGCGTTTTCGTAAGAAGTTTCTTCGGCTTCTACTCTTAAACCTTCTTCATACTCGAAAGCCGGATAAGAATAGTTATATATTACTTTATCGAACGAGAAGAAGTCGACGTTTAAGTTGTTTGAAAGCCCTATTACTATATCGTTTTTGCCCTCTTGTAAAGATACGGTGGCGATTTCGTAATTTCTGTAAGATTCTACCCACCAACTTGCGTTAGTGCTACAAGATAAGGTTCTATCGCCTAAATCCACCGCGGTACCGTTTACCTTAACGCTAATCCTCGTCTTAGTTAGTTCTTGTCCGCCTGCGGTGCTATCTACCGTTCCTATAACGGCGTTCACGTACAAAGATACCGTTCGTGCGGAATCCGAATTTATGACGAATGACAATAAGGTGTCTTGAGACGTGTAAGAAAGTACCGCGCCCGTCGCGCCACCTTGAACTTTACACTCGGGGGTATAGTTAACGTTTTCCGCTTGTACCACTAACCCCGATTTATAATCGTAAGCGATATCGAACTCTAAAGTTTCCGCGGAAACTTCGCCTTGAGGAATGAGTTTAATATAGTCTAAGTTAGTCTTCGGTTCGGGCGAATAAAAGTAAAGAACGTTTTCGCCTTTGTTTAAATGAATTTTACCGATAACCGTTTCTTTAAAATCCGTCCAACCGTCGGTTTTTTTGATCCAACTATCTTCGGCGTTAACGGCTTCTCCGTTTAAGGTACAAGTAAAGGTTTCGCTAAACAAATAACCGTATTTACTGCTTGCCCCCATTGAAAACGCACCCACGAGCAAAACGTCGCACTCTTTTTCGGCGTTAATGGCGTAAGTTATAGACGAGTTTCTAAGCGAGCCTACGTGTTGACCGCCGCTGCTTTTTTCATTAGATTCTATTCCCGCGTAACCTTTCAAGTCGGCTTTTTCCGCTTGATATAACTGAACGTGATTCGAATCGAAAAACTTCATTACTTTTGAAACGTCGGTAACGGATTGACTGTTTAAGCCGGGATAATCCTTGCTCCAATCCGTTTTATTATAATTTTGAGACGGATCGAATTCTTCGTAACTTCCGCTCGCCCAATCGTCCAATCCCCAATTCGTCCAATCTCCGAAATCTACGGGACCTTCGCTACCGGAGTCATCGGGAGTATCCGTACAAGCAACGCTTGCAAAAGTAATCGTTAAAGCCAATATAAAACAAATCAATATTTTTAAGCGTTTCATAAGTTTGCCCCCTCTTCGGCATCGTTAACTTTACACCTTCTCTTTCCGAATACGAAAAGTTTTAAGGGTATTATTGCTAAACTAACTACTATGAGGACGCCAAGCCCGATATTTATCCAAGTCATATACCTGTAATAAATAGGCGTACCTTTATTAATCTTAGTCGCGCCGTCAATACCGTTCATCGCGTTGGAATTAACTACGGAATATAAAAGATGGTGTATCGCCCTGCGCATATAAGTCAACGCTTGCGCGCCGGTCGTGGTACAAGTTACCGTTGCGTGTCCGCTCGATTCGACCAAGTTAAGCGCAGCGTCGCCGCCGGCAGCCAACATTTGGTCGACGTTTTCGTAATCGCCGTCCATATAGTCGGAAATAACGAATCCGTTAAAGCCCCACTCTTTTCTTAAAACACCGGTAATAAGATTATAATGTCCACCCGCCCAAGTGGCGCCGATACGGTTATAGGAAGTCATTAACGCAAGAGAGCCGCCTTCTTTAATAGAAATTTCAAAAGGTCTTAGATAAATTTCTCTAATTGCTTGTTCTTCCGCCCAAGTGGCGTTATCCGTCATACGGTTTCTTTCTTGCTCGTTCATAGCAAAGTGTTTGATAAAGCACATAACGCCACGACTCGTAGCGCCTTTAACTACTTGCGAACCTATAATGCCCGATATCACGGCGTCTTCGGAATAATATTCGAAGTTTCTTCCTCCGAAAGGAGTTCTGTGTATATTCATTGCGGGCGCGTACCAACCGGTTAGGTTAGTGGCGTCGGTTGAGGCGGATTTTTTAGACCATAAGCAAAGTTCGCCCATCAAATACCCTACTTGTTCGGCTAATTTACTGTTCCAAGTCGAAGCGACTACGGTTTCAAACGGAAGGCCGCCGGATGAAATACCGTTGCCGATAAACGAAGTCCACGCTTGAGGACCGTCTACGTCCGTTTGATAGGGCTTACCGACCGACTCCATCGCGTAAGATTTATGACCGGATTTACGAACGATATCCACCATTTCGGTTACGGTCGCTTGATCGAGTAAATCTTGCCATTCGGGATCGTTAAAATCTTTACCCTTCATACTGATAAGTTTTTTATCACCCTTTTTGCCTTGTACGGGGGTGGTAAATTCTTCGTCGGGCGCACCCGCAGCCGCGTAACCTTCGAGTTCCATAACCTTTTTAAGGCTTTCGGGAATAGTCGCTCTGTATTCCAAGCCGTCCATATCTATAACGGAAGGCGTAGGCGTACCGAAACGCAAACCGTCGGCGTTCATAACCGACCAATCGCTACGGCTTAAATATTTAATATCGTCGTGATAAGCCGAGCCGTCGGCGTCTTCAAAAAGATTTTCGACGGGCTTGCCTGTTACGGTATCTTCGTTATAAGTACGTTCTTTTACGTTAAGATTGCTTTCAACTAAAGAAGCGTCGCCCTCAACGTTTGCGCCTTTTGCTTTTAAAATATTTTCAATCGCCGCGTGAGAGTTTTTACCCGCGGTAATATAGTACTTGTCCGTTGAAGTAGAGGCTTCTAAATAATAAGTTCCTTTGCCTTTAGCGTCGTAAGACTTCATATCCTCTACGTCAAACGTAACGGTTACGGTTTCTTTACCTCCCGGTTGAATAATCGAAGTTTTAGCAAAACCGACTAAATTCACCGCCGCTTTTTCAACGCCGTTATCCTTATCGTATTTTGTGTAAGGAGATTGATAATAAACTTGAACGACGTCCTTGCCGCGTACGTTGCCGACGTTTTTAACCGTAACTTTTACGGTAATTTTATCGTCCTTCATTTTAGCCGAAAAATCACTCCACTCGAATTCAGTATAGGATATACCGTATCCGAAAGGAAATTGAACGACTTCGTCGTAAGTGTAATCACCTGCGTTGCCTTGATTTAAAACCGCGTCTTCGTAACGGGTTTCATAGTATTTATATCCGACGTAAATGCCTTCGGCGTAAGTATAATAGTGATGTTCGGTTTCGACGCCTGCTTCCGTCCAATATTCGAAGTTGCCCATGTTTTGCATTGCGGGCGAACTAAACGCGTCGTAAGCGTAAGTATCTACTAATCTTCCGGACGGGTTAACTTCGCCGGCGATTATGCGACCGACCGAAGTAAGACCGTATTGTCCAACACCGCCTATCCAAAGACAAGAATCCACGTTGTAATCGTCTAAAAATCCACATTCCACAGCGTTTGACGTGTTTAAAAGAACTATAACTTTATCGAAGTTTTTAGAAACTTCTTCCATCATTTTCTTTTCGTCGGCGTCCAACTCTAAAATACTGCCTTCGTTTTCACCCGCCGTCGCCTTAGACATACTACGGGGTAAATCGCCGTTTTCGCAACCGCTTCTTGCAATTACCACTATAGCGGCGTCGTTGTAATTTTTGTAACTGTCCTTAACCGCTTTTGTGTATTCCGCGTAAGGAATTTCATTGATAGCAAACGAGTGCGGTTCGTAATAAGAAACGCTTTGCGCTAATCCGCCGACTTTTCTTTTAGAATTCTTTTGCGTGTAAAAACTCCACAAAGTGGGATTTACGACGAAAGATTGTTGTTCCAAAGTTTCTTTAAGAGTCGTTTTAGCACCGTCGCCTATCGCACCGGAACCACCTATCGAACCGTAGATAATATCTACGCTCGACGCGCTGAAGCAACTTACTTTTGCACCCTTAGATAACGGTAAAACGTTATTGTCGTTTTTCAAAAGGACGGCACCTTCGGCAACTACCGCACGTCCTAAATTTGCGGTACCGTTAGTAGCCGCTTCTTCGGACGGAGCGTGTCTTTCGAAATACTGATCAGTATCGTAATTCTCAACTCCGGCACCTTCCATACCGAAAAAAGATTCTAACGTGCCTCTAAACGTATCGAAAGCAAGTACGTTGCCTACGACTGTAACGATTGCAAGAAAAATTGCAATCGCTCCGCAAACGATAGTCGTCGTCACGTCAGATTTAGACTTAAAAATTTTCATTAAAACCTCCTGTTTGTTTAATGTAATTAGTATACCACCCCCCCCCCGTATTTTGTCAAGCGTTTCCGTAGGTTTTTTCGACCTTTTTCGACGTTTAACGCTCTTTCGTGATTAAACGAAGAATCGGTCACTAAGAAGCGACAGCGGCGTTTGCGCACTATCTCTTTTTACGCGACAAAAGCATCGCGTCGTGTACACCTACTATTTTATTTTCGCCTCGTTCCGTTTTCGTTTTATGCACGATCGCGCCCTGATTTAAGTAATTTCATCAATCACCCTTTAAACCGCGCGGTTACGCACGTGATTTTTGCATAAAAAAACCGTCTAAAAGGCGGATAACCGACCTATAGACGGGTTTTCGAGTTTTTAACCACCGTGTAAGTATTAAAAAAATAGCAACGGTAACCCGAAAATCCACACTGAAATAAGAACTCGAAATTTTCGGCGTTATTTCAGTAAATTAACTTTTCGTGAAACAACGGCGGAAAATCGCCGTTCATATTATCCTTGTCGGAGGGGAATTTTTAAGGTTTGAAAGCGCGTTGGGGAGAGGTGAAAAGAGAAAAAGTTCAAAATTCGACGAGAAACGGCAATATTTTTGAAATAGTTTTTTCAATATTTTAATTTTGAATTCATATTTGTTTTGAAATTGCATTATTGTGTGCTAAAATATTATAACGACGGGCAGTTGAGTTTATAATATTTTTTAATATCTTTTATCGGGAGAAAGGTTATGGACGCTATTAAATTATTATTCGTTTGCGAGGACTCGTTTGACGCATGCAATATGGAAAAACTTTTTAAGGATACTCGATTTAAAATAGTCGGCGCAACGAACGACGGCAAAAAAGGTATAGCGCTTATAGAAAAACTAAAACCAGACTTAGTAGTTTGCGGCATAGCGGTAAAGGGTGTCAACGGGCTTACGCTTATCAAAAAAGCCGCAAGTTTGAAAAATAATTGTAAAATTATGGTTTTAAGCGCTATAAAAAACGATCACATTATGCAAAAAGCAGCGTATTGCGGCGCTTCGGAATACGTAATCACGCCGACTACAAACAAAAGCGTAAAAGAAAAAATTATAAAACTAAGCCAACAAAATAAGAACGTCTTTTTACAAAAACCCTTGAAACTTCCTAAAGATTTAAAGGAAAAATTGCAAAAAACGTTCCTTTCTTACGGTTTTCTTTCAAAATATAATTATTAATCGCGCGGAAAACGAAAACAACACCCCGCACTCCAAATAAAACGTCGCGAAAACGTGATTTTACAAACGCCGACCGTAAATATATACCATATAAAAAAGCCGCCTATAAGCCGATAATCGGCTTATAGGCGGACTTTTATTGTTATTATCACCTTTCACAACGAAAAAGCTTACCTTCCCTCACCTATCGCAACGCGTTGGGTACGGAGGGGTAACCGAGCGAAAGATAACGCAAAATTATCGTAAAGTTTCGGATACGTCTATCGTGTCTTCGGACGCAACTTTAGTTTTTTTAAAGAAAGCGCTATAAACCATGTAACCGCAAGCGGCAACAACGGTGACGTTAATGAATACCAAAACTATAATCCACCAACGGAAGGTGTCGCCTTTTTCAACTACCGCCATTTCGATAATAAAGTTAGCGTCGAGCGCCGACTTATCCGCGGTATGGTTAAAGTTAACGGTGTCTACGTAACTATACAAAACGTTGTGTACGGAGTTACGCGCGCAAATTACGTCAATCTTATCCGATTGAGAAATAGGACCGATAGGTTTCGAGAAACTACCGTTAAGCCATACGTCGTTACCTGCGCGCACGCCTTGACGCGGGTTCATACCGCCGACGGGGCCGCCGTTGGACCAGTCGGTAAGAACGGTTCCTCTAAAGCCCCATTCGTTGCGAAGTACGTCGGTTAATAAGGCTTTGTTAGCACCCGCCCAAGTTGCGCCTACGCGGTTAAACGAAGACATAACGCAGTTTGCGCCGCCTTTTTTAACGGCGATTTCGAAAGGTCTGCAGTAGACCTCACGCAAGGCTTGTTCGGTACACCAAGTAGTCCAATATCCGCCGTTAGGACCGGATTCGGATAAAACGAAGTGCTTCATGTAGCAGTTTAAGCCGTTGTACTTAGCGCCTAAAATTACGTTTGCCGCAAGATAGCCGGACAAAACGGCGTCTTCACCGTAGTATTCGAAGTTACGCGAAGTATAATTGGTGCGGTGTAAGTTAATGCCGGGCGCGTACCAACCTGAAACGTGGGTTTGGTTACCTTCTTTACCCATGGATAAGCCCATTTCTAAAAGTAACGCCTTATTAAAGGAACAACCTATCAAACTTTCCGACGGGAAGGAAGTCCAAAGTTCTTTAGCGGCGCTAATGTCGTTTAAAGGACCTTTTTGAGTGTTTTTGTTGAAGCCCGCGGGTCCGTCGATTTCGGCGACTTCGGGTTTACCGACGGAAGCGATTTCGGGAGAGCCGAATCCGCTGTAATGAACTACGTTGATTAGTTCGGAAACGGTTACTTGGTTTAAAACCTTTTCCCAAAGTTCGCTATCGTAGTCTTCGGCAAGCTGTTGTATCAAGTCGTAATTGAAGTTTCCGTCTTCAACGATCTTGTAAGACGTTTCGGTGCTTCCTTGCGTCTTTTCCGATTCTTCGTCGTAACCGGTATAGAAGTATTCCGCCGCCTTTTTGATTTCTTGAACGTCAGTGGCTGCCGCCGCCTTTTCACGCGGGAAGGTACCTTCTAAATCGGCACGGGACAAATATTTTTGGCTAACGCCGGCGGTGCTTCCGTCCATAGGAACGCCCGCGTACGCGTTTTCGCCGGTGAATCTCGTAGTTACCTCGCTTTCGGTAACGGGGTCTTTATCGAATAAAACGGTAGTTCCGTTTGCGATAGTATACTTCCAAGTGTCGTCTTCGCAACCCTTTAAGGTATGAGAATCGCTTCTTAACGTAAAGGTATAATCGCCGTGGTCTAATTCGTAAGTCGCTTTGCCGTTGCCGTTTCTATCGTAGTCGTCGAAAGACGCCATATCGTACGGGGTAAAGGTAAGCGTTACCTTAGAAGATTGTCCTTTTTGTAACAAACCGGTTTTTTCAAAAGCAACTAAGTTGACTTCGGTTTTTTCTATTCCGCCTTTATAATAAGGGGGCGTATAGTATAATTGAACTACGTCTTTGCCGGGATAATCGCCGGTATTGGTAACTAAAACTTCTACTTTGATTTCCTCGTTTTTATTAGCGTCGGTAATTGCCGAACCGTCGGCTTTCGATACGCTTAAAACTTCCCAATCGAAAGTAGTATAGGATAAGCCGAAACCGAAGGGATATTGAACTACTTCGTCGTAGTTTAAAAAGCCTTCTTTAGCGGCGGTTTCGTACCAACGATAACCGAAATAAATACCTTCGGAATATTGAATATTAAAGCCTTTGTCGCTGTTGAGGGAGTGTTCGGCGTTAGCGAAACTCGGATCGTAGTCGGGGGTGTAAACGTAGGTGTCGGATACTTTGCCGGAAGGACTGAATTTTTCGCCCGCCAAAGTTTGACCTTTCAAAATCTCGCCGATAGCGACCGCGCCCGATTGACCGGGGATACCTACGTACATAGCGGCGCTTACGTCGTATTCTTCCAAAAATCCTACGTGCATGGTGTTGGTGGTGTTAAGTAAAACGATAACTTTATTGAAAGTATCGGTAACCGCTTTCAACAACGCTTCTTCTTTATCGCTTATTTCAAGATAAGTTTTGTCGGCGTTATCTACTTGAGTTTTAGGTTGTTCGCCGGAGTTTTCGCCGCCGAGTCTCGAGAAAACGACGATTGCAACGTCGGCGTATTTTTTAGCGTTTAAAAGTTGACCTTTAACGTCGGTGATATCGGGTTCGTCAAGATAGTAAATACCGTTTTTGGCTTGACCGCTTCCATCGTAACCGTATTTATCGGAATTATCGCCTCTATGGAATTTAAAACCGTCGTAAAAAGCCTTTAATTGAGGGTTGTATTCTATACCGCTTAATGTTAAAGCGCCTTCTAAAGTTATTGCTTTACTTTCGGAAATGCTCGAAGAACCGCTTCCGTAGCCCTTCATCAAAAATCCGTCGTAAGAGTTGGCGGTAGAAGGATCGTACGCCGATACGCCGAAAAGGTTAACTTTGGTTTCGGTTTCCTTTAAAGGAAGTGCGTTGTTTTCGTTCCTTAATAAAACTATACTGTCCTCGGCAAGTTTTCGGCATAAAGCGTCGCTTTCCTCTAAAGTTTGCTCGACGCCGGAAAAGTCGGGGTCGGGACGCAAAGCCTCGGTAATCATTCCGCCGAAGATAGCCGACAAAACGTCAAGCGCGACGAAAACGAGGGTTATAACGCTTACGACGATTACGGTAACGAGTTTTTTACCTTTTAATTTCATTTTTTATCTCCTAATTGAATTAGATATGAAAAATCCCGACCGCGATAATCTTAATAGTGCTATTTTTCGGCGCACGGTAAGTGATTTTAGTATTTGCCGCGATATTATCGCTTGCTAACGAGATACACGTTAAACGATATTAAAAATATACTTACCGTCGTACGCCTAAATATACTTTCCGATTTTCGCGATCGGACGATTTTCGTTTTGCTAAATTTTTTCCCCTCCCCCGCTACACGCGACCGACGAAGTGCCGCCGCCCGCGGATAGCGTTAAACGTAGGAGGAAGGTTTTTAGCAATTTTTTAATTTCTTATTATTCTGCCGCGAAAGCGGAAGAGGAAGCGACGATTAAATGATCGATATTAACGCCTGCGCTTCCGATGCAATAAACCTTAAAGACGTGTTCACCCGCAGAAAGAGATACGTTAGAAATAACTAAATCGTATAAATTCCAATAAGCGGCAACTGTTACGTTGTCTCCGCCGGGAAGTTCGATTCCTTCAACGTCGATAACTTCGTCATCTATCATAATAATGATTTCATTAGCTAAATTCTTTACGCCGCCGTTTTGGGAAGCGTTAATCCACTTGGTTCCAGATACTTGCCAAATGAAGTCTACGCTACCTTCTTCGGCAAGGTTGAAAGTAAAGGTTGCCCATCTGCCCGCTTTGTCTAAACCTTTGATACCCGTATTCTTAGGACCGGTTGCGCCGGTGTTGGGAGTTACGGATTCGTGATGAGCAAAGCCGCTGCTCGTGTAATCGTAACTTATCGTATTAGTTTTTTCGGATTCGTAAGATTGATAATCTTGCTTAATCGCGGTGTATCCGGACATTTGACGTAAAGTCGCGTCGGAATATACTTTTAAGAAAGACATATTAACGCCGCCCTTTCTCGCTATACATTCTATTCTAAATACGTGAACGCCCGCGGATAAGGTAACGTCTTTAACCGCTATATCGTAAACGTTCCACCAAAGTTTGGTGTCGTCGGTTTCATCGTCACCGGCGGGTAAAGCGTATCCTCTCGTGTTAACGTTTACGCCGTCGATACTTACCGTGAGGTATTCGAATATGGCGTCGATACCGGCGTTACCGCTACCCTCGGAAAAAGCACCGGCTGCTTGCCAAATAAAGTCGACCGTGGCTTGTTCTTCTAAAGCGAACGTAAACGTTGCCCATCTGCCGTTTCTATCTATACTCTTAATACCGCTCTTAGGACCGGTTGCACCGCTTTGGTTGTCTGCAACGCTGTCGTGATGAGCAAAGCCGTCGCTGCCCCAAACAAATTCTATCTTGTTGGCTTTTTCAGATTTATCGCCTTCGGTGAGGCTTGCTTTTTCGATAGTGGAGGCGTGTTCTTTAATTTCGTTAAATTCAACGTCGCTCGAAACGGTTAAATCGCCTACGTTAGCTCCGTCAACTTCTTGGAATTGAATTCTGAAAATATGTTCGCCCTTAGCGAGTTCAACGTTCTTAAGAACGATCTTTTTCATGTTCCACCAAACGGAAGTGGTTTCGCCGTCGCCGCCGGGGAGTTCTATTCCGCTAACGCCGATAGAAGTTCCGTCGATAGTAACGAGCGCGGTTTTGCCGAAGTCCGCAGCGCCCCTGTTGTTGTTGGGCTTAGAAGTATCCCACTTAGAACCGGAAACGCGTAAAGCAAAGTCTACTAAACCAGCGTGTTTTAAAGAGAACGTGTAAGTAACGAATTCATAATCGTAACTTAAACTTTCGATACCACCCTCGGGTGCATCTGTCTTCGTGGATAATATACCGTTGGTAACGGTTCCCGCGCTATTGTAGTTAAGAACTACGGAGTTTGCTTTAGTGGAAACGAAGTCTTGGTCAACGCTTGCGTCGAAAGCAGAATCTACCGTTAAAATTAAGATAGACTTATCGCTCGTTTTAGCCGCTTCGTATCTCGTTACGTAAGATTTTGAGTTAAGGGTTACGTGATCGACGATGCCGTCGGCATTGCCCGCAAATTCTAAATCTAACGCTTTGTCTTTAACTTGTAATTTAGCGATTAAGTCGCCTAAGGAAATTTCTACGCCGCTTAAATCGGCTTCGATTTCAAATATACCGCCTTCTTTTAAGGTTACGACGGAAGTTAAAGCTATGGTGGATTGGTCGGCTAATTTAACCAAATTCATCGAGAAGTCTTTTTCTTCGTAACCGCTATAAGTACCCTTTACTAACAAGTAAGGTTTGTTTTCCTTGGAAACGAGGTTAGCCGAAGAAATAGCCGCGGTTTCTACAACCTTAAACGCAGCGTCGGAATAAATCGTCATAGATTCTACGTTTACGCCGCTGCCGCCGTGACATACCGCCTTAAAGGTATGTTTACCCGCGGGGAGTTCTACGTCTTTAATAACGAGGCTTTGAGTGTTCCACCAAACGGGGATTTCTGCGCCGTCGCCGCCGGGCAATACTATTCCTCTAACGTCGATATTGAGGTCGCCTAAAGTTATGGTGAAGTATAAACTTAAATCGTCAACGCCGGGGTTTTCGGTAGAAGAACCAACCCAATCGGAACCTGCAACTCTCCAAACTAAGTCGACTTTGCCCGCTTCGGTTAATTCGAAAGTGTAAGTAACCCATCTGTCAACTTGGTCGAAACCTTTATAGCCGGTTTCGGGACCGGTGGTACCGTTGTTTATATAAATATCTTCGTGGCAATCAAAACCGTTGCTGCCGTAAACGTAAGTTAAAGAATTGTCTTTCGTGGAAGCAAAGTCGTTATCAACCGCGGTTTCGATAAGGTTGCCGCGCGTTACGGTGACGGTTTCGGTAGCGGTCATACCTTCGTACTTAATAACGATTTCGGTTTGACCTACTTTTAAAGGCTCGGTAGAATAAGTTACGCCTTCTAAATCGGCAATCGCTACGTCCTTTGTAGATTCGTCGTAATGGGTTAAAGTTATAACCATACCTGCGGGATCGAAAACTTCACCCGACTTATACGCCGTCTTGGTAGCGTGTGTTTTTATAGAAATGCCCGTAATGGGGTTGGATACCTTAATTGCTACGGTGGCGGTTAAACCTTCGTAAGAAATCGTAACTAAAGTATCGGTTTCTTTTAAAGGCGCGGTGAGGTCGTACGTATAACCTTCGACCGCTTCGGTTGAGCCGTCGCTGTACTTAGCCGTAACTACCATTCCGTCCGTTTTGAAAGTTTCGCCTGCCATATATCTGGTAACGGCGGGGGCGGTGGTAATTTCGATGCTTTCGAGCGTCTTTCCGCAAGCGGTCAAAGCGCATACGCTTGCCAAAAGAAGAACGAACGAGACGATAAGAGATAAAATTCTCTTTGATTGTCTGCTTTGTTTCATGTGCATTTTACCTTCCTGTAAATTTATTTCTTAAAATCTTCGGCTAAGTTCGGTCTTTCGCCTTAGATTAAAAGTCGATTATATATTTTTCTTTTTTAAATTTGCGGTTCGTAAGCCGTTTTGCGATTCGTAAAAATTAACGTTCGTAACGCGGGTATCTAAAAACGATCGGTTTTTGATAAATTCAACTAATCTTTTTACCGATAACGCGTTAGTAGGATTTGCGGTTGTCTTTCGGACAACCGCAAAAGGGGTATACCCCTTTTGTAAAATAAAGTTTAGTTTCCGCTATTTAATTTTTTAGTCCCGTTTTAGTGTTTGCGATAAAACTGCTTTTTTTCGTTTTAAATCGTCTTTACCGCCAAAGGCGCGAATAAACCAATTAAAACGCGCGTTTTTTGCTAAAAAGTTAATCGCTAAAACCCTAAAACCGCAATTATATTTTTTTAAAAGTTCGTTTTTTTGAACACTGTGAATTTTAACACGGGCTTAAACTCTTGTCAATAGATATCGCGTGAAATGTCGTTTTGACAACGCGAAATGTCATTTCCCCATTTTTATCCCTCTAATTTTTATCGTTTTTATTACTACTCCGAACCGCCGTTCGGCTGCGATTTGTGGACGAAATAAGCCCCGCTCCTACCGATTGTTTATTTGCACGTTACCCCTTATGGACTAAGGACCGAGCATTATAGAAAGCCTCCCTCTTGGGGGAGGTGCCTCGTAGAGGCGGAGAGGGTTAGTGGCGAAGCCGCGAAAATTTATATAATACTACGCCGCTACGCGTCACCCTCTCAACTTATTGCGTCGGAGCTTCGCTAGGCGCAAGCTTTTTTTGCACGTTACCCCTTATGGACTAAGGGGAAGTGGCGCGTAGCGCCGAAAGGGATAAGGGGGTTGAAATATAACAAGCCGCCGATTATTAAAAAACGCTTAGCCGTGCAATGCGGTTAAGCGTTTTAAACGATATTATATATGTTCTAAATAAAATTTAAAAACGAGATTAAGTTTCTAACGGGAAAGCAATGTTTAGCGTAAACACGCCGTCGTCGGCAACTACGGTCATTTCACCGCCGTATTGACGAACGGTATATTGCATACTCTTCATACCGAAGCCATGGAATTCCCTTCCGCTTTTTTTGGTAGTTTCGGGAAGGTCGTTTTTAAAAGTCAGTTTGCCTTTATAGCGGTTGCGCAAAGAAATTATCGCGAAGCTTCCCACGGTTTTTACGGTCAAACTTATCGTTCTTTCCGTTTCGGGGAAGGATTTTACCGCGTCCATAGCGTTATCCAACATATTGCCGAATAGCGCGTACAAGTCGGAATCTTTCATAAACGACAACTTTTCGCCGTCGACGATACACACGAAGCGTATCTGGAATTTTCTGCACAGCAAACTTTTTTCCGTCAAAACGACGTCCAAAGCGGCGTTGCCCGTTTTGCAAATGGCGTCGTAATCACCGATAAGGTTTTCTATCTCTTTGATGGTTTCGGGATCGACCGATCTTTCTACCGTAAGATTACGTATTTGATGCTTTAGGTCGTGGCACTTAAAATTGATGAGGTTGACGTTTTCGGTGGAAACTTCATACTGTTTTTTTTGCTTGTAATTTATTTGGCGGACTACGTTAAGTTCGTTTTCCAAACTTATATGACGCGGCAATACGAAGGATATTACTATTGCCAAAACGCAACACACGATATTATAAATGTGCAGCATCGCAACGGACAGTCTGTCGGCGCTAGAAGGTATAGCGTAAGTTATTATGGAACTGAAAATTACGTCTATAAACATAATTAGTCCGCCGACGGCGAACATAACCGTAGTCGTCAGTTTTTCAACGCCGAACTTGCTAAGGTTTTTTCCGACGAGCATATACGCTCCCCAATAAACCATTCCGTATATCCATATGTACAACGTTATAACGAACCAGTTTACCGAGGCTAAATTTATAGTATCGCTTCCGTATATATTTGAAACCAAGCCACCGTTAACGTTTGCAACGATATTGAAAAGTTCGTAAAGTTCGGAAGAAATATGTTGCACCGTATACCCTATAATGGCGCAAAATAAAACGTTTTTAAAAGATTCGTCGAAAAGTATCGCTAGCGCCGCAACCGTAATCGCAAACATACTTAAAAACATAAACATACTGTATAGCGCGTTGTAAAACGTGGGTAGCGCCATCGAAAAAGCAAGGCATCCGGCGATTACGAGCGGGGCTTTCCAACCTATCCCCTTTTTCGGACGAAGTTTTAACGAAAATATAAATTCCGCAACCATTAGTTGCAACATAAACAACGGTTTATACCAAAATAGCGACTGGGAAGGATTCCACATTACTTGCCGCCTCCCAAATAATTGGCTATCGCCGCCAAAAAGTCTTTGCGTTTTAATCGACTGATTTGGACTTCTTCTTTGCCGAGGACTACCGTTTGCCCTCTAAGCGCGGTTACGTGCTTCAAATTTACGATATAACAACGACTGCATTTAAAAAAGTCCGAAGCAAGCAAGATTTTTTCCACGTCTTTTAACGAGCCGTAAGTCTGTACGGCTCCCGATTCCGCGTGATAAATCAAATTATGATTAAAAACTTCCACGTAACGTATAGACGATACGGGCATTTTCACAAAGCCTTCGCCCGTTTTTGCCGAAATCATCGGTACGTCGCGGCGGTCGATACGCTCTAAAGCCCTTGACATAGCAAGTTGAACGTTATCGTAAGATATAGGCTTTACGATAAAATCGAGCGCGTCGACAGAATACCCTTTCGCTGCGTACTGCGCCATATTGGTTACGAAGATAATAGGAACTTCCGCGTCGAAGTCCCTTAATTTTTTGCAAACGCGCAAACCGTCCATTCCGGGTAGTTGTATATCCATAAATATTAAATCAAAACGGGAACGGTAATTGTCTATAAAGTCTTCGGAATTCGAAAACCATTTAATTCTATACGAACGCTTAACCCTTTCCATATATTTGGTTATGCACTCGGCAAGTCTGTTTTTTTCTTGTTCGACGTCCTCTACTATAGCGATATCGATCATTTTCCTATCCTCCTAAAATCCCCTGCGTTTGACTAAAACCAAACTTTTGTATCAAAAAAACAGTCGTTAATACACTCTTATATTTTGCAAATTTCTTATATTTTGCAAATTTTTACGATCGTTTCTTATACTAATTATAATACCACAAAAATCGTCAATGTCAACACTTTTTATAACCTTTTTCGCAAAAACGCCCGAATTTTTGCCCGTCGTTTTGTTGCATAAAAACGCCTTTTTGTTTAAAAAGTCCGCCTATAAGCCCGTTATCGACGGTTTTTTAAAAATAAAAAACCGTTCAACAACGAACGATAAGTATAAATTTTGAATACTCAAAAAGAGACCGTCTATAATATTTTAAACGATCTCTTTTTGATTATTACTTTAAGTCGCTATAAAACGCGACTAAAACTCAAGTTATACCAATTCGATGATTGCCATCGGCGAAGCGTCGCCACGACGTTCACCTAAAGAATAAATTCTGGTATAGCCGCCGCCTTGACCTAACTCTTCCTTTCTTTGCGCGTACTTAGGCGCGATTTCGTTGAAAAGTTTTTCGATTAAGGGGTGCTTGATACCGTGGGTTCTATCTTTGAACGCGGCTTTGCTTTCCTTCGCTTCTTTGGTAAGAGTAAACTCGTGAAGTTTAGACATAATTTGTCTTCTTGCGGCAAGTTTCTTAACGCCGTCGGTGATGACGGTTTTGGTAACGTCTTTACCCTTAGCGTCTTTGGTCGTAACCTTAGTTTCGATAGTATCTTCGTAAGAATTTACCGCTAAGGTGATGATTTTTTCAACGTAAGGACGAAGTTCTTTTGCGCGCTTTTCAGTTGTTTCTATTCTTCCATACCAAAGTAACTTGGTTGCCTGGTTTTTTAAGACCGACTGTCTTTGAGTAGCGGTC
>CAZMOD010000030.1:0-19441 GCA_964567885.1 uncultured Christensenella sp. | reverse complement strand
ATAGTTAGAAGAAAACGCCGACCATGTCGGCGTGGCGTTAAACGGATTATAAATTCCTTAAAAAAGAGGTAACCAATTGAGTAAAGGCGTAAAAAGCAAACAAACCGAAAAAACGAGCGGCTTTATGAAGGAAATTTTTGGAATGGCTTTATTGCTATTCAGCGTATTAGCCCTGCTATGTCTAATAACGGGCGACGTAATTTTTTACAAACTCGGCGCGGGGGTAAGAGGGTTTTTTCTCGGTCACTTTGGCTATTTTTCCTTCGTTTTATTAGGCTCGGTCGTTTTATTGGGTTTAAGACTTTTGTTGGATCGTTCCGTTTTACCTAAAAAGGTAAAAAGAGCGGTCGTTTTCTCGTGCCTTTTTATCTTTTCGGTTTTGTCGATTATTCAAACGGCGATCTCATTCGACGCAAATCTTACGTTTAGCCAAAACTTTTCCGCGGCAAACGGCGGATACGGAAAGGATTTTTCCACCACCACACTTTTAGGCGGCGTGGCGTACTTACTTATCGCGCCTATCACGGCGGTATCGAGTAAGGTAGGATGCTATATTTTATTCGCTTTCTTAGGCGTTATTTCCGCGTTGCTTCTTTTTAAAAAGCAACTATCCGACGCTTTATCCGTAAACGACAAAGCCGACGCAAAAACGAAAACCAAAAAGGAAAAATCCGCCGCAAGAAAGAAAAAAGCCCAAACCGATTTTTCGAAATCCGACGATTTCCAAAAACAATCCAACGAAGAAGCGGAAGTTTACCAGCCTTCCGCCCCCGTTTATCGTCGTCCTTATTTTATGGAGGGCATGGGCGATTTCGGTATGAAAACCAAAAAAGATTACAACAAGGAAAGTAAACGCGTAGATATTTTCGAAGGCGATTTTTACTTCAAAAACGGCGAAAAGGGAAAGGTTACACCCAATCAAACTTACTCAAAAAGATATCGTGACGATTTAAGCGCGGACGCTAATTACATTTTGACTCCGCCTCCGCTCTCTTTAAACGATATCGGTCAATCCCCGATGAAGGCGAATAACCCCTCCGCTCGACGCGACCAAGTAAACGGGACGGCTCAAGGTTACGACGAAAGCGCTATTTCTTCTTCCGTCTACACGCCTTTTAATAAGCAAACCTCGAACGAAAGACCTCAAAGAACGGGAGGTTACGAGGCGGAAACTCGCGGCGGACTTTTCGATAATTTCGATAAAGATTCGATAAATAGAACGCCTTCACGCGGGGCGGAATACCCTAAACGGGAAGCCTATCCCCGAGACGTTACCGAGCGTTTAGCCGTCGAAAGAGGCAAGCGTAAAGAACCTTCCGCCGAACCTTCCGACGCGGTAAGCGACTTTAAAAATCAAACATTCGGCGACGCGGTAATAGGTCCCGATATGCCCAATCAATCCAAAGTTTACAATCCTTCTAATCCGTCTTTTGGAACGCTTAGAAGCGACGAGGCTTTAAAAAGGACTAACGTTCCTGATATGACTGGGCGGTCTAAAGAAGTCGAACGCGACGCTCAACCGTTATTCGGTAGAATGGAAGAATTTAACCGTTCCGCCGCGTCCGCTGCTCCTACGCGTAACTCCGACGCTTTTGAAACCCCGACCGCTCAACCTTCACGCAAAGCGGAGGACGAAGCGCCTAAACGCCCTTCATCTCGCAATTTAAGCGGAGATAGGGTTGCGGCTAATACCGCGGAAGCCTCTCAACCCGCCGCGGCTACGGGTGGTTTCAAGTCTTCTACGATGAGCGCTATATCTTCTTTAGGAGAGCCTAGCGATCCAAACGAAGGCTACGCTTCTATCGAAGATATGCCGATTAACTATCGATACAAAAAACCCTCGGTCGATTTACTTGAAAACATTTACGTTGACGAGGCTAAGGTTTTGGAAGAACGCAGCCGTTTAAGGGATCTTGCCGAATTAGTCGAAACCAACTTTTCTAAACGCGGTGTTTCCGTAAGGCTTGAAAATATAGTTTACGGTATGACGATTACGCGCTTCGAATACAGTATTCCCACCGAAACTTCGGTTAAAGTTTTTACTCAAAACCAAGGCGATTTGGCGGTGTGGCTACACGCGAAAGGTGATATCCGTATTTTGGCGCCTATTCCCGGCACTTCCAAAATAGGTATAGAAGTACCCAATAACGTAAGCACCAAAGTCGGGCTTAAAGAACTCGTTTGCTCGCCGCAGTTTAAACACATGAAAAAGGACGGCATTTATATCCCCGCGGGCAAAAACGTTATGGCAGAACCCGTCTTTTTAAACCTTACCGATATGCCCCACTTACTGGTTGCGGGTGCGACGGGCACGGGTAAATCGGTCTTTTTAAACGCAATGCTTACAAGTCTTTTATACACGTATTCTCCGGAAGAATTAAGAATCGTTATAGTCGATCCCAAACAACTTGAATTCGTAAACTTCGAAGGTATTCCGCATCTTTTGTTCAATAAGATAATAACGCAAGCGGAAGAAGCGGCGGCGCTTTTGAGTTACCTAGTTAAGGAAATGGAAAACCGCTATACCTTGTTTGCTAATACGAGGGTTAAAAAGATAAGTCAGTACAACGAAAGAATAGATAGCCGCACGACTAAGAAACTTCCGTATATCATCGTTTTGATAGACGAGTTCGCCGACCTTATGATGCAAAACCCGATGGCGAAAAAAGATATGGATCAAAGCATTACGCGTCTTGCTCAACTTGCAAGGGCGGCGGGTATATCGTTAGTATTCGCAACGCAGCGTCCTACCACCGACGTTATCGACGGCACCATTAAAAACAACTTCCCCGCACGTATTTGCTTTAAGACGGCGGATTACACCAACTCGCAAGTAGTAATCGGTGAAAACGGCGCGGAAAAACTTTTAGGAAAGGGCGATTTACTGTATAAGACTAACGGACCTACCGAAAGGGCTCAGGGCGCGCTCGTTGAAGACGCCGAGATTTTGAGGGTTGTTTCGTACGTTACCCAAAACAACGATAGTTATTACGATAAAAACCTATTGGAATACATTAATAAGATGGCTAAAACTTACGGACAAAGTCAAAGCACCGAAAAGGAAGGTCAAATTTCAATGGATTTGGGCGAAAGCGGCAACCCCGCCGATATGCCGGTCGTATACAGAAAAGCGGTAAGACTGATTATTACTCAAAACACTACGTCAAAGTCTATGCTTCAAACAAAACTCGGCATAGGCTACAACAAGGCGGCGCGTATTATCGATTGGATGGAGTCGCAAGGGTTCGTTTCCTGCGTTTTGGACAATAAGCAAAGGGAAATCCGCATTGACAGAGCGACTTACGAGCAAGTCTTTAACGAACCTTTTAACGAAGATTACACTAAATAGTAAAGAATAAAAAGCGCCGCGCGCGTTTTTCAAAGAAAAAAAATTATGAAAAGAAAAACTGTAGGAATAATATCGCTCGGTTGCGACAAAAACCGTATGGATAGCGAAAAGCTTTTGGGCTTTTTGGCGGACGAGTACACGATAACCAACGATATAGAAGAAACTAACGTCTTAATAATAAACACTTGCGCTTTTTTGGAGTCCGCGCGTCGTGAATCTATCGAAACGGTCTTTTCGTATCTTCCCTATAAAGAGGGGAATTTGGAAAAGATCATAATGACGGGTTGCCTGCCTCAAAAGTTCGTCGGGGATATTTTCGAGGCGCTTCCCGAAGTCGACGGCTTTTTAGGGACTTTCGACGGAACTATGCTAAAAAGGCTAATAACCGACCTATACGCTGGTTTTCGAGTTAGTTACGTCGGTAAGGGTGAGGAGTTAAAATGCAAACGTTATTTAACTACGCCTAATCATTACGCCTATCTAAAGATAGCCGACGGATGTAACAATCACTGTACTTACTGCTTGATACCTAAGATACGCGGCAAGTATAAATCGGAAGATTTAGAAGATTTAGTTAATGAAGCAAAATCGTTAGGCGACGTGGAAGAACTCATTTTAGTCGCGCAAGATACGACTAAGTACGGTATCGATTTATACCAAAAACCTTGTTTAGTCGAACTTATAAAAAGACTGTCCGATTTAGACAACGTCGCGTCGATAAGAGTTTTATATTGTTATCCGGAGTCGGTTACCGACGACCTTATCAACGAATTTAAAACCAACGATAAACTTATAAAATATATCGATATACCTCTTCAACACGCTTCCGACAGGGTTTTAAAACTTATGGGAAGAAAGGGGAGTTACGCTCAAAATTTAGCGCTCGTTCATAGGCTTAAAAAAGAAGTCCCGAATATCGCGATAAGGTCGACTTTTATCGCGGGATTTCCGACCGAAACGGACGAAGACGTGGAAATTTTAGCCGACTTTTTAAGAAAAGCAAAACTATTTAACGCGGGATTTTTCGCGTATTCCAAGGAAGAAGACACGCCTTCTTATAAACTTAGCGGACAACTTAAATCCGCCGAAAAGAAAAAGCGGGTAAAATACCTTTACAAAGTCCAAAACGACGTTATGAAAGAGATTTTGGACGGGTTTATAGGTAAAGAATTGGAAGTTATTTGCGACGGTGCGGACGAGAATTTTACCAAGTTTTTAGGTAGAGCGTGGTTTTCCGCACCCGATATCGACGGCAAAGTTATTTTAAAAGGCGACGTCCTTATCGAACAAGGAAAAAGGTATAAAGTTAAGATAATTAAAAGAACCGGTTTAGACCTTATAGGAGAGATTATAGTATGAACTTACCCAACAAACTGTCGGTTATAAGACTTTTGCTTATACCGGTAATAATGATTACGTTTTACGTACAGTTTCCATACCACTATATCGTGTCATGCGCCCTTTTTGCCATAGCGGCTTTTACCGATTTTTTGGACGGCTATATTGCAAGAAAGTATAACTTGGTAACCGACCTCGGTAAATTTTTAGATTCCAGCGCCGACAAGGTCTTGGTGCTAACTATTTTGATATTGCTTCTTGACGCGGGGCTTTTAACGGGAGGAATTTTCCCGACTTTTATAGGTGGATTATGCGTTTCGCTTATTTTAGCGCGTGAAATTTTAATTTCTTGTTTACGTATGGTAACCGCCGCAAAAGGCGTGGTTATGGCGGCGGATAAACTCGGTAAAGCAAAAACCATTTTGCAAGACGTTTCAATCATTTTCTTCTTTTTGGCGGGTGAATTCGGCGAGGAAGGAACAATTAAAGCGCTTTTTACAAATTCCGCAACGGTCGACGGAATTCATCAAATAATACTCGTAACGGCACTCGTTTTGTTTGCCTTAGCCATCGTAATGACGATAATATCGGGCGTTCATTACTTTGTGGTTTACGGCAAAAAATTGGAGACTAAATGAAAACTTTGGTAATCTCTTTCAAAAAAAGAACGTCCGTCGGCGACTTGTCTTACGAAAGGGGATTTATTGACTTTTTAAACGGTTATACCATCTACGCCGACAAACTGCTTGTTTTATCTAAAAACGACGATAACGGGCTTATAGAGGCGCTTTCTTCGGATTACGACTTAGCGTTTTTGCTAAACGGCGACGCTGCGTTTACCCACGTAGCGACGGTTTTAAGTAGACTTGGGCTTACTTTTGACGCCGACGGTTTTTGCGTTAAGGATAGGATTTTATCGGTAGTGCCTAAAAACTTTCAAGATGGGTATTCCGAAAAATTAGAAAAGGTTATTTCCGAAAAATTTTCCGTCGCGTTTAATAAGATTACTTTTAAACTATACGGCGTAAAAACGGAAAAAGTTTTAGAGGTTTGCGGAAGAATTTCCGACGAAACGCCTTCCGTATACTTCAACGTTTCCGAAAACTTCGGCGATATAAAAGTCAATTTAATATACGACGATTTAGCACCGAAAAAGGCGGTTGATAAAGGCGTGCGTGAATTTATCGTCGCACTGAAAAACCACGTTTACGCCGAGGACGACGTAAGTTTGGAGAAGCGTCTTTACGACGTCGTTAAACTTCGCAAACAAAAAATTTGCACGGCGGAGTCTATGACGGGTGGAAGAATAGCCTCTAAAATAGTTTCCGTCGACGGTGCAAGCGATATATTTTACGAAGGCTTGGTAACGTACGATACCTTGGCAAAAGAACGCCGACTCGGGGTTAACCACTCTACGGTAAATACTTATACGGTAGTGTCGAAAGAAGTGGCGTACGAGATGGCTAAAGGGCTTTTAGAAAGCGGAAACTGTACCCTTGCGATTACGGTAACGGGATACGCGGGTTCTTCCGTCAGCCCTACGGACGACGACGGGCTTTGCTATATAGGCGTCGGCGTTAAGGATAAAATTCAAGTTTACGAATACAAGTTTTCAGAAAGCAGAACGGGAAATATCGAAAGAGCAACCAACGCCGCGATATTTTTAGCCGTAAAAACGGTTGAAAATTTAGACGGTTTATGATAAAATAAAACGACGATAGCGACTATTTCGCCTAAAAAAACGCGAAAAATTGCCATCGCGCAAAATAATATAAGAAAAAATAATTCAATATAAACTTTTACGGAGGATTTATGGAAGACAAATTAAAAGCACTTGAAAAAGTGGTACACGAAATTGAAAAAGAATACGGCAAAGGCGCTATTATGACGTTAGATCAAAACGTAGCGGCACAAGGCATAGACGTAATTTCAACCGGTTGCATCGCGATAGACGTCGCGCTCGGTATCGGCGGACTTCCCCGCGGAAGGGTAGTCGAGATTTACGGACCGGAATCCTCCGGTAAAACCACTTTAGCCCTTCACGCTATTGCCGAGGCGCAAAAAGCGGGCGGCATTGCGGCGTTTATCGACGCAGAACACGCGTTGGATCCTATTTACGCGCAAAAACTCGGCGTCGACCTTGATAAACTTTACATTTCCCAACCCGACTGCGGTGAGCAAGCGTTAAATATCGCCGAAATGTTGGTTGAAAGCGCGGCGATAGATTTAATCGTTATCGATTCGGTTGCGGCACTTACCCCCAAGGCGGAAATCGAAGGGGAAATGGACGACAGTGCGGTCGGTATGCAAGCAAGACTTATGTCTAAGGCGCTTCGTAAACTTACCCCCGTCATCAATAAAACTAATACGTGCTTGATTTTTATCAACCAATTACGTGAAAAAATCGGCGTAATGTTCGGCAATCCCGAAACCACTACCGGCGGTAAAGCGCTTAAGTTTTACGCAAGCGTTCGTATAGACGTAAGAAAAGCCGACGCCCTAAAAGATACTAGCGGCATTATCGGTAACAGAACCAAAGCGAAAATCGTTAAAAACAAACTTGCGCCTCCGTTTAAGACTGCGGAATTCGACGTTATTTACGGCAAGGGCATTTCTCAAGCAGGTTGTATTCTCGATATGGGCGTAGAGTTAGGTCTTATCGAAAAAAGCGGTTCTTGGTTCTCCTTAAACGGCGAAAAGATTGCGCAAGGAAGAGAAAAGGCGAGGGATTATTTTGAAACTCATCCCGAAATAACCGCTAACGTAGAAAAAGCAATAAGAGAAAAATTGGTACTTAAAGACGTAGAGCCTAACGATTTAGAAGGCGACGCCGAATAATTTTACTAAAAATAAAAAATTGAATTTTAAGCGGCGTGGCGGTAATATCAATCGCTACGCCGTGATTGCTTTAAAACGATAAATATCAAATTTTACGGTGAATATAATATACTATGGAAAATTTATTAAAAACGATAGGAAACACTCCGTTAATAAGATTAACGGCTATCGAAAAACTATATCAAATAAACGCAAACCTTTACGCGAAGGCGGAATATTTTAATTTGACGGGTAGCGTAAAGGACCGCTCGGCGTTTACTATTATAGTAGAAGCCGAAAAACGCGGCGATATTAAACGCGGCGATTATATAGTTGAAGCAACGTCCGGTAATATGGGTATATCGTTGACTGCTATCGGTAAAAAGTTGGGATATAAGCCCGTTATCGTTATTCCCGAAGGTTTTAGTAAGGAAAGAAGCGACTTAATTATAGCCTACGGGGGAGAGGTGGTTTACACCCCTAAAACACTCGGTATGGACGGTGCGGTTGTAAAGGCTAAAGAAATAGCGCGGTCGTTAAACGGTTACTTTATCGACCAATTTAACAACGGTGATAACGTAAAAGCACATTATTTAACGACGGGTAAAGAAATTTATCGGGACTTAGACGGTAAAGTCGATTGCTTTTTCGCGTGTATAGGTTCCGGCGGAACCGTAAGCGGCGTAGGAAAGTATCTAAAAGAAAAAACCGCCGCTAAAATATTCGGGATAGAACCGTCCGAAAGTCCGCTGCTTACCAAAGGGGTTGCGGGAGCGCATAAAATTCAAGGCATAGGCGCAAATTTTATACCCGCAATACTTGATAAAACCGTTATCGACGAGGTTTTAACGGCTCCGTACGAAAAGTCGGTTGAGTTTTGTAGGATTCTTGCCAAGGAAGAAGGGCTTTTATGCGGATTGTCATCGGGCGCGGCTTTATATTGTGCGGTCGAATATTTAAGAAATCGAAAAATCTACGGTAACGCCGTAACGCTGTTTCCTGACGGCGGCGTAAAATACCTTTCGACGGGGATTTATAGTAATGAATAATATAAAAAAAGAAGCCGTTAACGGGCTTATAGCAAGACTTTCTAATCAAAAAACCAAAAAATCGGGCTTTATATCGAATAGAAAATTAGAAGAAATCATAGTGGAAATTAAAAGGCTTTTTTATCCCTTGATAAAAAGCCCCGTAAGGTTTTACTTTTGCAAAAAGCAAGAAGTCAATAGGCTTTTTAAGTTAGTAAACGGGCAAATAAAAGCCGCACTTAAAAACGACGATAAAGATAAATCGGAAATTTTAACGTGTGATTTTTTCAATGTCTTACCGAGTATAAAAGAACTTTTGGATAAAGATTTGGAGTTCTTTTTATCGGCGGATCCCGCCGCTAGCGGAATAAACGAAGTGGTTTCCTGTTATCCGGGATTTCACGCGATATTTATTTATCGTTTGGCGCACGCGTTATACCGATTAAACGTGCCGCTTCTTCCGCGCGTAATGACGGAAATCGCTCATAAAATTACGGGCATAGATATTCATCCCGCGGCAAAAATCGGCGAATATTTTTTTATCGACCACGGAACGGGCGTGGTAATCGGCGAAACGACGGTTATCGGAGACCGCGTGAAAATATACCAAGGGGTTACTTTGGGCGCGTTGTCTTTAAAGAACGCTGATAAGTTAAAAGGCGTAAAACGCCACCCTACGGTATCGGACGGTGTAACCGTTTACGCAAACGCCACCGTTTTAGGCGGCACTACGGTTATAAGCGAGGGTAAAACGATTGCCGCAAACGCCTTTATCGTTGAAAGCGTTTAATTACTTGCAAAAAACAGCGTTAACGGGCTTATAGACGAATTTTTTAAAGAAAAACTCATTTTCGTTTTTATGTTTCGTCGCGTTTGATTTTAAGGTGAAAACCAAAAAATATCCTTTAAAAGATAGACAAAATCGTTATAAACTAAAAATACGTTTGACAAATCCTTCTATATAGTATAAAATAAAATGGTATAAAATTATATAAAGTGCGCAAAAGCATCGTCGCAGTTGATTAGTTGTTTATTTTAAAAGCAATCCGGCGTTTTGCTATACGCGTCGTTTCTATATCGTTTTATAAATTTATATTCCAGGAGGTTTGTCATGCACAACTACGCAAGCTCCCTGTTTCTTGCAAACGGTGGCAACACCGCTTTGATAATCGTTATAGCGGCAGTCGCCGCGCTCATAGTTGCCGTGATAGGTATAATCGTCGGCACCAAGCTTACCGCTAAATTAAGGGACCAAAAAATCGGTTCCGCCGAAGCGGTTATCGCACGTATGAAAGAAGATGCGGAACGGGAGTGTAAAACTTTAAAAGACAAAGCGATTTCTGAAGAAAAAGAAGTCGAAAGACGTCGCGCCGATTTTGAACGCGATTCAAAAGAAAAGCGTCAAGAACTTAACCGCTTGGAACAACGTCTTAACCAAAAAGACGACGTTTTAAGCAAAAAAGACTCAAACTTACTCAAAAAGAACGAAGAACTCGAACAACAACAAAAAGAACTTGACAAAAAATCCCTTGAAATTCAAAAAATTAAGGAAAAATTAGCCGGTCAAGAAGAACTTATGATGGCGGAACTCGAAAAAGTTGCCGGGCTTAGTAAAGAAGAAGCCAAGCAAAGACTTATCGAAACCATTTTGGACGATGCGAGGAAAGATTCCGCTATTCAAGTAAGACAAATCGAGCAAGAAGCCAAAGACGAAGCCGATAAAAAGGCTAAAAACATTATAAGCCTTGCTATTCAACGTTGTTCAACCGACCACGCTTCCGAAATCACGGTTTCCACCATAGCGCTCCCTAACGACGATATGAAGGCAAGGATTATCGGTAGAGAGGGTAGAAACATTAGGGCTTTGGAAAACGCAACGGGTATCGAACTTATAATCGACGATACGCCTGAAGTCGTTATCGCGTCGGGGTTTGATCCCGTAAGACGCGAAGTCGCTAAAATTTCCTTAGAAAGACTTATCGCCGACGGAAGAATTCATCCCGCCCGTATAGAAGAAACGGTCGAAAAGGTTAAGAAGGAATTGGATTCTCAAGTCAAACAAAACGGCGAGGAAGCGATGTTCGAGGTCGGGCTTTTCGGCATCCACCCCGAAATCATTAAATTATTGGGCAGACTTAAATACAGAACCAGTTACGGTCAAAACGTTTTGAAACATTCTATCGAGGTTGCTACTTTGGCGGGTATTATGGCGGCGGAACTCGGCGTTGACGTTAACTTAGCGAAACGCGGAGGGCTTTTACACGATATAGGTAAAGCGGTCGACCACGAAGTCGAAGGAACGCATATCTCTATCGGCGTCGACCTTGCTAAAAAATATAAAGAAAGCAAGAACGTCGTTAACTGCATCGCCGCACACCACGGCGACGTGGAACCTAAGACTATCGAAGCCGTTTTGGTTCAAGCCGCCGACGCGATTTCCGGCGCAAGACCGGGCGCAAGACGGGAGACCGGAACCAACTATATCAAGAGGCTCGAGCAGCTTGAAAATATCGCGACTTCATTCCACGGCGTTGAAAAAAGTTACGCTATTCAAGCGGGACGCGAAATCCGCGTTATGGTCAAGCCCGAACAGGTTGACGATAACAAGGCTATGTTCTTAGCGAAAGACATCGCTAAAAAGATAGAAGCGGAACTCGAATATCCCGGACAAATTAAAGTAAACGTAATAAGAGAATGGCGCGCGGTTGAGTACGCTAAGTAATTTTACGAAATAACGAGGGCTTGCGTAACTACGCTTGCCCTCTTTGAACTTTTTGGTAATATGAATTCCGTTTTAGAAAAGAAAATAAAAATGCTGCCGCAAGATCCGGGCGTTTACGTAATGTTAAACAAGGACGGGCAGGTAATTTACGTCGGCAAAGCCAAAGTTTTAAAAAACCGCGTAAAGCAATATTTTTATTCTTCCGTCAAGACTGACAAAGTCATGGCGATGGTTTCCAATATAGAAGATTTTTATTACGTTATCACTAAGTCCGAAGTCGACGCGTTGTCGCTTGAAAATAATCTGATAAAAAAGTACAAGCCCAAGTACAACATACTTTTAAAAGACGATAAAACTTACCCGTATATAAAAGTCGATTTGAAAAGGAAGTATCCGTACTTTGAAATCGTCCGCAGAATAAAACGCGACGGGTGCAAATACTTCGGTCCATTTATGGGCGTATCGGTAAAAGAAGTTTTAGCCGTCGTTAACGATTGTTTTTCGCTTAGGACTTGCAGCGTTTCGTTGGAAAAAAGAACGGAAAAGCGGGAATGCTTAAACTACCATATCAAAAAATGTTTGGCGCCGTGCACGGGGCGTGTTTCCGAATCGGAATACAAAGAAAACGTTTTAAAAGCGCTTGATTTTTTATCCGGTAACGACGACGAGGCGGAAAAAATCCTAACCCGAAAAATGCAAACTTTCGCGGAGAACGGCGAGTTCGAACTCGCTATAAATATGCGTGAAAAGTTAAAGACGTTAGATAAAATAAAACAAAAAAAGATTACTAACCTAAACCGCTTTATAAACGCCGACGTGATAGCGTTAGCAAACAACGGCGTTTACCGCTCGGCGAATGTTTTGATAACGAGAAGCGGCAGAACTTTAGGAAGTAAAAACTTTAATTTGGAAAGCGTTGCCGAGGACGATAACGAGGCGTATTCGGAATTTATCCGCACTTATTATACGGACGAAAGGGAACTTCCCGACGAGATAATTTTATACGAAGAATGCGCGGAAATCGACCTATTGGAGGACTTTTTTAAATCGGAGTATAATAAATCGGTTTCCGTTTTAGTCCCTAAACAGGGGGTAAGGCGGCAACTTGCCGAGATGGCTTATAAAAACGCTTGCGACTATTTGGATAAGACCGTATCGAAAATCGTGCACGAGCAAGATATGACGGTCAACGCTTGCGAAAAGTTGAAAGAAAAATTAAATCTTTCCAAGTACCCTAAACGCATGGAATGTTACGATATTTCAAACGTATCGGGGGTAGATAAAGTCGCGTCGATGGTGGTATTTACCGACGGAGTTAAGGACGCGAAAGAATACCGTCGGTTTATGATAAAAACGGTTGAGGGGGCAAACGACTTTGCGTCTTTACAAGAAACTTTGGAAAGGCGGCTTAAAAAACTCGGCACCCCCGAAGAAGAAAAATTTCCAAAACCCGACCTCGTAATCATCGACGGCGGCAAAGGTCAACTTTCCTCGGTAAAAGAAATTTTCGACCGAATGGGCGTATACGATATCGACCTTATCTCTCTTGCCAAGCGCGAGGAAGAAGTGTACACGATTTTTTCAAACGAACCTGTGATAATCCCGCATAGCGATTACGCGTTACGGCTTTTGCAGCGCATCCGCGACGAGGCGCACAGGTTTGCGATAACATATTTTAGGTCTAAACATTTAAAACGCAATTTAGAGTCTTGTCTCGATAAAATCGACGGAATCGGTAAAATCACCAAAAACGCGCTTTTAGATTATTTTAAGACGGTGGAAGCCGTAAAAGAAGCCACGCTTAGCGATTTGGAAGCCGTCGACGGCGTCGGCAAAGCTCGCGCAAAAATAATATACGACTTTTTTAAGGAGTGAATAAATGGATATAGTAAAAACGGTCAGCGTTAAAGAATTCGCCGACAAAATGCAACTTCAAATCATAAACGAAGGTAAGGGCGAAATAGAACTTTCCGACGTTAGCGTAGCGCGTCCCGGTCTTCAACTTGCGGGCTACTACGAAAAATTTGCCAACAGAAGAGTTCAAGTAATCGGTGCCGCCGAATACGAATTTTTAAAAAGCCTTCCCGAAAAGGCGCGCCATAAAGCGGTAAGACAACTGTTTTCACGCAATCTTTGCTGTTTTATCATTGCGCGCGGATTGGAGGTTTTAGAGGAGATAGAGGCGGCAGCTAACGAGTTTTCTTGCGCGCTTTTCGTGTCCGACAAGGTAACCACCATACTTATCCACGAACTTTCGCTTTATTTATCCGAAGAATTAGCACCGGTCGGTAGAATCCACGGCGTATTGATGGACGTTTACGGCGTAGGCGTTTTGATTACGGGTAAAGCGGGAATCGGTAAAAGCGAAACTGCGTTGGAACTTATTTCCCGCGGGCACCGCTTAGTCGCCGACGATACGGTTATCGTTCACCAAAACGGCGAAAAGGTAGTCGGTAAGTCACCTAAAACCACTCAATATTTTATGGAAGTAAGAGGCATCGGTATCATCAACGTAAAAACCATGTACGGCTCGGCTTCGGTAAGACCTGAAAAGACGGTGGATATCGTGTTAGAGTTGGTTGCTTGGACGCCGGAACTTAAATACGACAGGCTCGGCAACGAAAAGTCGACGACTAAAATATTAGACACCAAAATCACTTCCTACGTCATCCCTGTACAACCGGGTAGAAACGTCCCCGCAATTATCGAAGCCGCCGCTAAAAAGTTTAGACTTGAAGAGCAGCTTGGTATGAGCGCCACCGACGAACTTATTCACCGCGCTTTCAGCACCAAATAATTATGCGTATCATTGGCGGAAAGCATCGCGGAAGGATTTTAAAAGAATTCGACGGGACGGCTATAAGACCGACTTCCGATAGGGCGAGGGAAGCCTTGTTTAACGTTTTCGCGGCAAAAGTGCCCGATTGTAATTTTTTGGACGTTTTTGCGGGAAGCGGCGCTGTCGGATTAGAGGCTATTTCACGCGGGGCGAAAGAAGTTGTGTTTACGGACGTCTCTAAAAAGAGCGTGGAACTTATCAAAAAGAACCTCGCGCTTATAAAAGAGGATGCGCAAGTTTTTTTGAAAAACGGGCTCGATTATATAAAAGACTGCAATAAAAAGTTCGATATAATATTTATCGATCCGCCGTACGATAGCGATTTAGGAATAAAAGCGCTAACCGAAATTTCCGCAAAGTCCGTATTGCAAGAAGGCGGAGTCGCGGTATTTGAAAGCGATAAAGAGTGTGATATCGCGTTCCCGTCTTTACGAAAAATTTCGTCGAGGCGGTACGGTAAAAATTGTTTCAACATTTACGAAAAGGTTTGATTTTTTAGGTAACGTATGCAATTTTTCGACGACAAATGCTTGGTTGCGGGCTCGTTTGACCCGGTAACTTGCGGACATATGAATATAATAGGGGCGGCGGTTATGACGTTTTCAAAAGTCGTCGTCGCAATCGGCGTAAACGATAGCAAAAAGTATTTTTTCAGTTTAGAGGAAAGACTTTCAATGCTAAAAAAAGCTTGTAAAAAATACGATTCGGTAACCGTTACGAGTTACGAAGGTCTTACCTCCGATTTTATGAAGCAAAACGATATTAAATACTTCGTGCGCGGCGTAAGAAACGCGGACGATGAAAAGTACGAAGAAAAAGTTTTCAACGAAATTTCAAAGGTTAACGAAGAAGCAAGACTAACTTTGTTTAACTGCCCTAAAGAATTGAAAAAAGTCAGTTCTACGCTCGTTCGCGATTTGATTAAAAAAGGTGAGCCTTATAATAGGTATATCCCTTACGAGATTATAGAAGAGATAGAAGAATATAGCAAAGCAAAAAAGCAATAACGGTGTGTAAAATTTTTGCCGCGGCAAAGATATAAACGCGGACTTTTGCGGTTTTCAAGTAAGTAAGCGACTGACACCAGACCGAAAGTCCGCCGAAGGAAATAAGCGCGCAAGATAGTGCACAAGACAGTTTTCCTTTGCTTGCTTTTGCTAAAATTACAGTGCCTTTGGTGCATTCGATAAGTCCTAAAGAAAAACCCTCGGCTAATTTTTCGTCTAAAAAAAGCGATAGTAATTTTTGCAGCGGATATAAAAGTTTTAAGTCGTTTACCATTTCGGAAACCGTAAAAAAGACCGCGATAAAGCCACCGACTAAAAGTACCGACGATACCGCCGAATACATCGACTCGTATAAGACGTTGTCGCAATCGGTTTTGCTGAAAAGAGGGGCTATAAGCCCGTTATCGGGCATTTTTCTAAAAATTACGCCGACTAAACAACTTGAAAGTAGGTGCGATAAAAGCATTACAAACCCGTAATATTTATTTCCGTACGCACCGATAGCGACGGCACCGACGATAAAAAGCGGTCCCGACGTAGACGTAAAAGTACAATACTTTTCCGCTTGACGGGCGGTTATTTTTCCGCTTTTATATAAATCGCAAATAAGTTTTGCACCGACGGGATAGCCGGAAATTAGGCTCGTTAGCCTTATATAAAGCGAAATACCGCCTGAGTTATACAAAAATTTGCTAACTGGAGTTAGTTTTTCGGAAAGTTTAACAACGCTTCCCGTTTTGGTAACTAAAGCCGTCAAAAAAAAGAATGGTAAAAGGCTTGGCAAAACTGTGGTACCCCAAATTAAAACGCCGCGATAAGTCGTTTGAAGGTAAACGTCCGATTTGGCAATAAATAGGGCTATAAGCCCGATAACGGCTAAAATTAGCAAATTTTTTCCGTTAAAAATTTTGTTTTTAAATTTTGTAACCATATAATAGACCGATAATATATAGATAATAATAGATAATAAAGCATATTTCGGCAACGCGTTTTTAATTACGCAAAAAAGGATATTTATGGAAGATTTTTTCGATATTTTAAATTACGAAACTAAAAACGAGCCTTTGGCGGAGCGTATGCGCCCCACTACTTTAAAAGAATTTTTAGGGCAAGACCATATTGCCGAAGAAGGTTCCCTTTTAAGGCGCGCTATAAAATTAGATAATTTAGGAAGTTGTATTTTTTGGGGACCGCCGGGTTCGGGAAAAACTACTTTGGCAAATATTATTGCAAATTCCACCGACGGCGCCTTCGTTAAACTTAACGCCGTTTCATGCGGCGTTGCCGACGTAAAACGCGTCGTCGACGAGGCGAAAAACAGACTGAAATTGCACGGCAAAAAGACGTATTTGTTTTTAGACGAGTGTCATAGGTTTAATAAAGCGCAATCGGACTCCTTATTGCCGCATATTGAAAGCGGAACGATTATATTTATAGGTTCTACGACGGAAAACCCTTACGCCGCAATGACGCCCGCGATAGTTTCACGCTGCAGGGTTTTCGAACTCAAAATTTTGACCGACGATATTATTGAAAAAGCCCTCTATAGGTCGATTAACGACAAAAAACGAGGATTCCCGAATATGGAAATCGAGGTAGATAGCGACGCCGTAAGGCATATTGCCGTAATGGCAGCGGGGGATATGCGCGTTGCGTATAACGCGTTAGAAATGGCGGTTTTAACCACGCCTCCCGACGCTACCGGAAAAGTCCACGTAAAACTTAAGGACGCCGAGCAATCCATACAAAAAAAGTCGCTTTCCTACGACGAGGATACGTATTACGACCTTTTAAGCGCGTTTTGTAAGTCGTTGCGCGGATCAAATAGCGACGCGGCGTTATATTACGCGCAGCGCCTTATAAAGGGCGGATGCGATCCCGTTATCGTTGCAAGGCGCGTTATTGCACACGCGGCGGAGGACGTCGGTATGGCGGATCCACAAGCGTTGGTCGTTGCCGTTAGCGCCCTTACCGCTTTAAAGAATATGGGTTATCCCGAAGGTATGCTTCCTTTGTCGGAGGCGATAGTTTACGTTTGCGAAGCCGAAAAATCCAACGCGGTTTCGGTCGCGATGTTCGCCGCGGAAGAAGACGCCGTTAACGTAAAAGACGACTACGTACCCACGAATTTGCGTAACACGCCGTATATGTCGCCCGAACAGTTAAAGGCTAAAAAGCCTTACCTTTATCCGCACGATTACGGCGGATACGTCAAGCAACAATATATGCCCGACCGTTTGGTTGGTAAAAAATATTACTTCCCTAAATCCGTCGGCTACGAAAAAACCGTCCTTGAAACCCGTAAGAAAAAAGGCGTCGACGACTAACTAAGTTTTGCGCGCCAACGCACCCCGAAACAAAGCCTACGCAAAGCAAGGTTCCCTTGATAAGGGAGACGTCAACGGAGTTGACAGAGGGTTTTGGAAACTCCGCCGTAGACGGTGAGAGGGATTGAATACAAAAATTCTCTTAATCTTTATACGCGGCGCTTTTAGCACCGTACCCTCTCCGTCGGCATACGCCGCCACCTCTACCAAGTGAGAGGCTTTTTTTTGGCAGCTTTCGAGTAAGAGACTTTCTTTTGTAAGGCTCCCACCTGGGGGAGCTCCCGCGTAGCGGGTGAGAGGGTAAAAGTAACAATTAACGGCAGTAGCGTAAACGACCTTCTCCGTCGGCATACGCCGCCACCTCTCCCAAGCGAGAGGCTTTCTTTAAACCACTTATCCCTTTCGGCGCTACGTGCCACTTCCCCTTGAGCAACAAGGGACAACTTGTGTTGAAAGGCTTCCCCTCGAGGGGAAGCTCCGTCGTAGACGGTGATGAGGTGATAAGGTGGGGGACGGGACTTGCTCCGCCCGAAAGCCTCCCTTAATTGCAAGGTGGGCTTTTGCTACGCCTTAAAAAGAGCCTTACAACGCTAAAAGTCCGCCTATAGGTCGATTATCGGCGGATTTTTCTATTTTATAACGCGTTTTTTTACGTTGCGACTAAAAATAAAATAATAACGTCGTGCACGCGCTATATACGCGTTATATATTTTTTACTATATATTGTGTAACAATATCTAAACAATCCACTAAATAGCGTTGACATTTAATTTAAATGGTGATATATTTAATACGTCGATTAAGCCGCCGCATAGGCACGGCGACCTGAACTTAAAAAAACCATCGAAAATAGTTTTAATAACGTAAAAGCCGATTTTAGGTTATTCGTTAAGTTTTACGGTTTTTTAAAGTATAAATATCGAAAACTTACATTTACATATACTCCCGAAGGGGTACCCCTTCGGCGTTTGCGTCAGCAAACGCCGAACAGTGACGCGTTAATGAAAAACCGCCGAAAGCACAAGTTCAAAAACATTTCAACAAAGATTTTTAACGCCTAATCGATAATAAACGAAACGGCGTTTAAATAACCGCTTCCAAAACCAACTAAAAAGCGGCAAACGTTTTTTAAAGGAGAACGAAACATGAAAAGAAGTAACCTCGTAAAACTACTCACGGCAATCGCCGCGATATGTTTGATGCTTACCGTCTTTACCGCGTGCGACTTAGGTCTTGACAAAGTCGACCTATCTTTGCGTGTAAAATTCGTCGTTAACGACGAAGTTTATTACAAGGTAACGACCACTAAAGGCGCCACTATAGACCTTCCCGAATCCCCGCGAAAAGACGAGTGGATTTTCGACGGTTGGTACTTTGACAACGGTACTTTCGAAAAGCCTTTCGACGGAAAGGTTGACGGCGACGGCATGATTTCCATTATGGTATACGCAAAATGGAAGGCTTGCGAACATAACGTAGTCCACGTTGCGGCAAAAGCCCCCACTTGTTTGGAAGTCGGTTGGGACGCTTACGACCGTTGCCCCACCTGCTACTACACCACTTACGTGGAAAAGGCTGCTCTCGGTCATATTATTAAACAAGGCGCGGCTCAAGAAGCCAACGAATCCACTTTGATCGGTTGGGACGCTTACGAGTATTGCGATCGCGAAGGTTGCGACTATACCACCAAGCAAGATCGTCCTTGGCACGAACATAAAGACGAAATAACCATCGTTGAAGCAAAAGCCGCCACTTGTACCGAATACGGTTGGAGCGCTTATTATACTTGTTCTCACGATGGTTGCGACTTTACTGCAGAACAACTTGCAGCACACAAAATCGATGCAAAGGGACATAAAGGCGGAACGGCAACTTGCCAAGCGAAAGCGATTTGCACCGTTTGCGGCAACGAATACGGCGATTTAGCCGACCACGACTTTGACGAAACTACTTGGGTAAAAGGCGAAACCAGCCATTACCACGCTTGTAAGACTTCCGGTTGTACCGAAGTGAA